>JAJZVD010000044.1 GCA_021845805.1 Pseudomonadota bacterium
CCCGGGCCGGGCGGGCCCGCGTGCCGGGCGCGGCCTTTGCGGCGCTGGCCGCCGGCTGGCAGGCCCCGGGCATCCTGCGCCGCGCGGCCCGCGCGCCGGCCCGTGTGGCCGAAGGGCGGCTTCAGCCGTCGGAATTCGCGCGGCGCGGCGGGCTGTTCTGGGCGGGGCTGACGGGGCGCTGGTAGGCGGGCTTTGGTAGGCGGGCGCAGGCAGGCGGGGCGCAGGCAGGCGGGGCGCGGGCGCTCAGTCTTCCGCCGGGCGGAAGGCCAGCCAGATCAGCGCCCCCCCCGCCAGCACCAGAAGCGGCGCCATCATCAGGTTGACGGCATGCCATCCCGCCTGCGGCGTGCCGCCCGAGCAGTTCAGCAGCCCGCCCGAGGCCAGCGAGGCCAGGGTGACGCCGCCGAACACGATCATGTCGTTCAGCCCCTGCATCCGGCCCCGTTCTTCGGGGGCATGGGCGGCGGCAAGCATCGTGGTGGCGCCGATGAAGCCGAAGTTCCAGCCGATGCCCAGAAGGATCAGCGCGCCGAAGAAATGGGTGAGGTCGGCCCCCGTCAGCGCCACGGCGCCCGCCCCCGCGAGGATCATGAGGCCGGTGCCGATCACCTTTTCCACCCCCATCCGGGCGATCACCCAGCCGGTGAAGAACGAGGGCACATACATCGCCAGCACATGCGCGGTGACGATGTTGGCGGCATCCGCGGTGTGGAAGCCGCAGCCCACCACTGCGAGCGGCGTCGAGGTCATCACCAGGTTCATCAGCGCATAGCTGACCGTGGCGCAGATCACGGCAACCGCGATGCGCGGGGTGGTGATGAGATCGCGCCGGTTGCGGCCGCGGGGTGCGTCCTGCGCGGGGCGCGCCGGGCGGGGGATGTCGAGCAGCGGAAAGATCGCAAGCCCCACGAGGTTCAGCACGACCACGGCCAGGTAGGTTCCCAGAAAGGGCACCACCATGGCTTGCGCCGTCACCTTCACCAGCTGCGGCCCGATCACCGCCGACAGCAGCCCGCCCGCCATGACATAGGAGATCGCCTTGGGCCGGAACTCGGCCGAGGCGGTGTCGGCGGCGGCAAAGCGGTAGAAGCCCTGCGCCGACATGTAGAGCCCGGTCAGCAGCGCCCCCGCGAGGAAGATCGGAAAGGAGGCGGCGATCAGCCCCCAGGCCCCGACCGCCGCCCCCGCCATGCCGCCGCAGGCCCCCAGGACGAAGCCCGCGCGCCGCCCGAAGCGCTGCATGAAGGCCGACATGGGCGTGGCCGCCAGCATCGAGCCCAGCACGATCAGCGAGATCGGCAGGGTCGCGAAACAGGGGCTGGGCGCCAGCGACTGGCCGGCAAGGCCGCCGATGGTGAAGATCATCGGCATCTGGGCGCCGATCACCGCCTGGGCGGCGACCAGGACGGCCACGTTGCGGCGGG
Organism: Pseudomonadota bacterium; assembly: GCA_021845805.1. Lineage (GTDB taxonomy): Bacteria > Pseudomonadota > Alphaproteobacteria > Rhodobacterales > Rhodobacteraceae > Solirhodobacter. Next base: position 1,425 of record JAJZVD010000044.1, read on the forward strand.
CGCGCGTGTCGGCGGCGGGAATGGATGCGATATCGGTCATATGCGCATGCGTAGTGGGGGGAACCGGCGGGGGCAAGGGGGCGCGGATGCGCCCGGTGGCCGCGGCGCAGGCGGGGGTTTCACACCCCCGCACCCCCGTGGGATATTTGCGGACAGAAAATGGGAGGGGCGGTGCGGATGACCGAGGCGCGGATCATTCAGACGGAGGCCTGCGTGGCCGAGGGGGCGGCCTGGCTGGCCGCGGCCGATCCGCGGCTGGCGGCGGCGCTGGCGGTGACCGGGCCGCCGCCGCTCCGGCGGCGGGCGGGCGGGTTCGCGGCGCTGGTCGATGCGATCGTGAGCCAGCAGGTCTCGGTGGCCTCGGCGCGGGCGATCGGGGGGCGGCTGGCGGCGGCGGGGTTCGACGATCCGCTGCGGGTGCTGGCGGCCGACGAGGACGAGTTGCGCGGCTGCGGCCTGTCGCGGCCCAAGGTGCGGTTTCTGCGGGCGCTGGCGGGGGCGGGGATCGACTATGCCGCGTTGGCGGGGCTGCCCGACGACGAGGTGGTGGCGCGGCTGACGGCGCTGCCGGGCATCGGGCGCTGGACCGCCGAGATCTACGCGATGTTCGCGTTGGGGCGGGCCGATGCCTTTGCCGCGGGCGATCTTGCGCTGCAGGAGGCGGCGCGGATGCTTTACGGGCTGCCCGCGCGGCCGGGCGAGCGCGAGTTGCGCGCGCTGGCCGAGGCCTGGCGGCCGTGGCGGGCGGTTGCGGCGCGGCTGCTGTGGGCCTATTACCGGCTGGAAAAGGGGCGCGAGGGGGTATCATGACGCGTGCGCTGAACTTCGGCCGCCGGGGGCCCGCGCAGGGCCCGGCGTCGAGCCTCGTGGTCTTCCTGCACGGCTATGGAGCCGACGGGGCCGATCTGCTGGGGCTTGCAGACGCGCTGGCGCCGCATCTGCCCGGCGCCGTCTTCGTGGCGCCGGACGCGCCCGAACGGTCTGCGGGCAATCCCTTCGGGTTCCAGTGGTTTCCGATCCCCTGGCTTGACGGATCGTCCGAGGCCGCGGCGGCGGCGGGGCTGGCGCAATCGGCGGCGGATCTGGACGCGTTCCTGGATGCGCGGCTGGCCGACGAGGGGCTGGAGGAGGCCGCGCTGGCGCTGGTGGGATTTTCGCAGGGCACCATGATGGCGCTGCATGTGGCGCCGCGCCGGGCTGCGGCCTGTGCCGCGGTGGTGGGCTTTTCGGGGCGTCTTGTCGCGCCCGAGCGGCTGGCGGCCGAGCGGATCGCGCGCCCGCCCGTGCTGCTGGTGCATGGCGATGCCGACGAGGTGGTGCCGCCCGCGGCGCTGCCCGAGGCCGCGCGCGCGCTGAGCGCGGCGGGCATCGACACCTGGACCCATGTGAGCCGCGGGGTGGGCCATGGAATCGCGCCCGACGGGCTGTCGGCGGCGCTGGGGTTCCTGATCGACCGGCTGCCCGGCTGACTGTCATCTTGCTGTGAACTTGACGGTTTAGAGCCCTGAGGCGGGCGCACCGCATCTTGCGGGGCTTGCCTCATGGCCTACGCCATATATAGTTTCCTCATGGGGCGGGCCGTCCCGCCCCCGGCGTCAGCGCCCCGCGGGGCGGGATCGGAGTCTGCGATGGATGGAAATTTCCGCACCACCTTCGTCCGGGAACCCGCGGCGCTACGGCATTACCCTGCACTGGTGCTGAACGCAGATTACCGCCCGCTGTCCTATTATCCGCTGTCGCTCTGGCCCTGGCAGGAGGCGGTCAAGGCGGCCTTTCTGGACCGGGTGCAGATCGTCGCGGAATACGAGGCCTGGGTCCGCAGCCCGACCACCGAATTCCGAATACCGTCGGTCGTCGTCCTGAAGGAATTCGTCAAACCGCAGAAGCGCGTGGCCTTCACGCGCTTCAATCTTTTTCTGAGGGACGAGTTCTGCTGCCAGTATTGCGGGGCGAAGGGCGAATTGACCTTCGACCATGTGCTGCCGCGTTCGCGCGGGGGGATCACGAGCTGGGAAAATGTGGTGGCGGCCTGTTCGCCCTGCAACCTGAAGAAGGCCAACAAGTCGCTGCGGGCGGCGGGCATGACGCTGCGCCACCCGCCGCGGGCGCCCTCGGCCGAGGACATGCAGAACGCCGGGCGCCGCTTCCCGCCCAACTACCTGCATGACAGCTGGCTCGACTTCCTCTACTGGGATGCCGAACTGGAGGCGTGACCCCGCCCGCCCGGCAGTGCTAGACTCTGTGCTGCATTGCGGCTAAAAGGGCGCCGTTAGCGCTAACAGCCTGGCGCGCCGCGGTGCGCCATCCAGAAGAGAGGGCCTAGGATGGTTTCGCGCGTGATTCCGGTTGATCCTTTCGATCTCGTGATCTTCGGCGGCACCGGCGATCTGGCGAAGCGGAAGATCCTTCCGGGCCTGTTCATCCGGTTCCGCGCCGGGCAGATGCCCGAGGACAGCCGCATCATCGGCGCCGCCCGCGCCGATCTGGATGACGCGGGCTTCCGCAAGATGGCGCAAGCCGCGCTGACCGAATTCGTCGCCCGCGACAAGCTGGACGCCGAGGTCATGGGGCGCTTTCTACAGCGGCTGCATTATGTCTCGATCGATGCCACGGGCGAGGGCGGCTGGACGGAACTTGCGGGTCTGATGAGGCCGGGGGTGGTGCGGGCGTTCTACTTCTCGGTCGCGCCCTCGCTCTTCGGCGATCTGGCCGAACGGCTGCATGCCCATGGCATCGCCGAACCGCAAAGCCGGATCGTGGTGGAAAAGCCCTTCGGGCGCGACCTCGCCTCGGCCGAGGCGCTGAACGCGGTGCTGGCCGCGCATTTCGACGAACGGCAGATCTACCGGATCGACCACTATCTGGGCAAGGAGACGGTGCAGAACCTGATGGCGGTGCGCTTTGCCAACATCCTGTTCGAGCCGGTCTGGAACGCCCAATACGTCGACCATGTGCAGATCACGGTGGCCGAAACCGTGGGCGTGGGCGGGCGTGGCAGCTATTACGACAAGTCGGGCGCCATGCGGGACATGGTGCAGAACCACATGATGCAGCTTCTGTGCCTGATCGCGATGGAGCCGCCCTACAAGTTCGACCCGAACGCCGTGCGCGACGAGAAGCTGAAGGTGATCCGCGCGCTGGAGCCGGTGCCGCCCGAGGATATCGTGCGCGGCCAGTATCGCGGTGTGCCCGGCAAGGACGGGCGCGACGGCAAGGCGGAGCCGTCCTATGTCGAGGATGTCGGCGATCCCCAGAGCCGGACGGAAAGCTATATCGCGCTGAAGGTGCGGGTGGCGAACTGGCGCTGGCAGGGCACGCCCTTCTATCTGCGGACCGGCAAGAAGCTGCGCGGGCGCACCTCGGAAATCGCGATCGTCTTCAAGGAGGCGCCGCATTCGCTTTTCGGCGAGAACGAGAGCTGGAAGGCCAATGTGCTGACCATCCGGTTGCAGCCGAACGAGGGGATGAACCTGTCGGTCATGATCAAGGAGCCGGGGCCGGGCGGCATGCGGCTGACCGACGTGCCGCTGGACATGTCCTTTGCCGATGCGCTGGGGGAAGAGGGAACCGACATTCCCGATGCCTACGAGCGGCTGATCATGGACGTGATCCGCGGCAACCAGACGCTGTTCATGCGCGGCGACGAGGTCGAGGCCGCCTGGGCCTGGACCGACCCGATCATCAAGGGCTGGGAGGAACGCGGCGACCGTCCGCGCGGCTACGATCCCTATTCCAGCGGGCCGGAGGATGCGCTGATGCTGCTGCATCGCGACGGCCGGCGCTGGCGGGAGATTCGCGAATGAGGTTTCGGGACTACCCCGACCGCGAACTGATGTTCCTGTCGCTGGCCAATACGGTGGCGGGCGAGCTGGCCGATTTTCTGCGCAGGCAGGATCGCGTTTCGCTTTGCGTCACGGGTGGCAGCACGCCGGGGCCGGTGTTCGACACGCTTTCGGGCGTGGATCTGGACTGGGCGCGGGTGGGGGTGTTCCTGAACGACGAACGCTGGGTGCCGGAACATTCGCCGCGGTCGAACACGGCGCTTGTGCGCCAGCGGCTGCTGGTGGGGCGCGCGGCGGCGGCGACGCTGGTGCCGCTGCATGCCGAGACCGCGACGCCCGAAGACGCGCTGGAGGCGCTGGCCGAGGGCATCCGCCCCTGGCTGCCGATCTCGGTCTTGATCCTGGGGATGGGGGCCGACATGCACACGGCCTCGCTGTTCCCCGGCGGCGACCGGCTGGCCGAGGCGATGGGGGCGGGGGCGCCGATCCTTCTGCCGATGCGGGCGGAGGGGGCGGGCGAGCCGCGGATCACCCTGACGGCGCCGGTTCTGGCGGATGCGATGGTGACGCATGTGCTGATCACCGGCGCGGAAAAGCGCGCGGCGGTGGAAAAGGCCATGACGCTTGACCCGCTCGAGGCGCCGATCCGCGCCTTTCTTTCCAATGCAACCGTTCACTGGGCGGAGTAACCGATGGACATCTGGGCGAAACTGGCGGAACGGCACGCGGCGGTGAAGGATCGCCCGATCCTGGGCCTGTTCGACGAGGGTCGCGCCGCGGATTTCTCGGCCTCGCTGGGCGAGATGCTGTTCGACTATTCCAAGACCAACATCGACGCCGAGACGCGGGCGCTGCTGATCGCGCTGGCGGACGGGGCGGGGGTTGCCGCCAAGCGCGAGGCGATGTTCACCGGCGCCAAGATCAACGACACCGAGGGGCGCGCGGTCTTGCATACGGCGCTGCGCAACCTTGGCGGCTCGGTCATGGTGGACGGCCGCGACGTGATGCCCGAGGTGCGCGCGGTGCATGCGCGGATGGAAGGCTTTGCCCGCGCGGTGCGCGAGGGCCGCTTTCGCGGGCAGGGCGGCGCGATCACGGATGTGGTGAACATCGGCATCGGCGGGTCGGATCTGGGCCCCGCGATGGGGTATCTGGCGCTGGCGCCCTATGCGGATGGCCCGCGCTGCCACTATGTCTCGAACGTCGATGGCGCGCATGTGCATGACGTGCTGCGGGGGCTCGACCCGGAAACGACGCTGGTGATCGTTGCGTCCAAGACCTTCACCACGATCGAGACGATGACCAACGCCGAAACCGCGAAGCGGTGGATGGCGGCGAAGGTTGCCCAGCCTGCCGCGCAATTCGCGGCGGTGTCGACCGCGATGGACAAGACCGCCGCCTTCGGGATCGACGCCGACCGCGTCTTCGGGTTCGAGGATTGGGTGGGCGGGCGCTATTCGATGTGGGGGCCGATCGGGCTGTCGCTGATGCTGGCGATCGGGCCCGAGCGGTTCGGCGCGTTTCTGGACGGCGGCGCGGCGATGGATGCGCATTTCCGCAGCGCGCCCTTCGCGCAGAACCTGCCGGTTCTGCTGGCGCTGGTGGGGATCTGGCACAACCAGATCTGCGGCCATGCCACGCGCGCCGTTCTGCCCTATGACCAGCGGCTGAGCCGTCTGCCCGCCTATCTGCAACAGCTTGAAATGGAATCGAACGGCAAGCGCGTGGCGATGGATGGCAGCGATCTTCCCCGCGCGTCAGGCCCCGTGGTCTGGGGCGAGCCCGGCACCAACGGCCAGCACGCCTTCTATCAGCTCATCCATCAGGGCACCCGGGTCGTGCCCTGCGAATTCCTGGTGGCGGTGCAGGGGCATGAACCCGACCTTGCGCATCAGCACCTGCTGCTTGTCGCCAACTGCCTGGCGCAATCCGAGGCGCTGTTGCGCGGCCGCAGCCTGGACGAGGCGCGCGCCATCATGGCCCGGAAGGGGCTGACGGGCGCCGAGCTGGAACGGCAGGCGCGCCATCGGGTGTTCCCGGGCAACCGGCCGTCGACCACGCTGGTCTACCCGCGGCTGACGCCCTACACGCTGGGCCAGATCATCGCGCTTTACGAACACCGGGTGTTCGTCGAAGGGGTGATCCTGGGGCTGAACAGCTTTGACCAGTGGGGGGTCGAACTGGGCAAGGAACTGGCGCTGGCGCTGATGCCGATCCTGGAAGGCAAGGCCGGCGCCGAGGGCAAGGATGGCTCGACCCGGCAACTGGTGGCGCGGATGAAGGTCTGAGCCCGCGGCGGAATGCAGAACGGCCGCGCCCCCGGGGGGACGCGGCCGTTTCGCCTTGCCGTGTGCCCGGAGTTCAGGGCAGGGCGGCGGTCACGATGACCTCGACCAGATAGTCCGGCGCGACCAGCTTCGATTCGCCCGTGGCCCGCGCCGGGGTATGGCCCTGCGGCACCCAGGCATCCCAGACCGCGTTCATCTGCGCCACGGTCGTCACATCGGCCAGCCAGACCTGCGCCGACAGGATGCGGGTCTTGTCGGTGCCTGCCAGCGCCAGAAGCCGGTCGACCTCTGACAGCGCGGTGCGGGTCTGCTGGGCGACATCCTCGCCCGGGTTGCCGACCTGGCCCGCCAGATAGACGATGCCGTTGTGGATGACGGCCTGGCTCATGCGCGGGCCGGAGTCGAGGCGGGTGATGGCGGGCATCAGCGTCCTGTTCCTGTGTCTGGGGGAGGGCGGAGGCGAGGGAACCGTACCCTCGTCGCAGGCTTGGAAAGCCCTTGCCTTCCGTGTGAACTCAAGCGGTTGCGGCCTGCGATCCGCGGATGCTTCCGCGGGCGCCTGCCGATGCCGCGAACCCGGTCTATCGCCCCGGGCCGATCAACGTCAAGCCGCGGCCCGGTCCCGCAGCTTTCGGCCGGGCGCCGGTGTGGCAGGCGGCTTGGCGGACGGTCGGGACAGGCGCGCCGGGCGATTCCGGCCGTGTCGCCCGCCGGGCAGGCAAGACGGGCGTTCCGTTCCTGGCGGCCATTCGGAAACCGCGTCCAAACCAGGCACGCCCCGAGGCCGAACGTTCCACGGCGCCCGATCTGCCGGGGGGAGTGTCCTTATTTGTTCCGACGGATTGCGCGGCGCGGTCAGGACGGAGAGTCTCTGCAGGCCCGTGCAAGGAGAGGCTGAACTTGGAAATTACCGGGATTTATGTGTTTTCCGGCTTCATGGTCGGGATGCTGGTCGGGATGACCGGGGTCGGCGGCGGTTCGCTGATGACCCCGCTTCTGGTCCTGCTGCTGGGTGTGCAGCCGGCGGTGGCGGTGGGAACGGATCTGCTGTACGCCGGGCTGACCAAGCTGACCGGAACGGGGCTTCTGAGCCTGCGCGGCACCGTCGAATGGCGCGTTGTGCTGCGCCTTGCGGCAGGCTCCGTGCCTGCCGCCATCGCCACCGTCGTCCTTCTTGCCTGGATCGGCGTCGACCCCCTGCACACGGGGCACCTGATCAGCGCCACGCTGGGGGTCGCGCTGGTTGCATCGGCCTTGGCCATCCTGTTCCGGCGGCAGATCCAGAGCGCCGTCGCGCCGGTTTTCGACCGGTTGGGCGAGGGCCGGATCGCGGCCCTGACCGTGCTGACCGGGGTGATCCTGGGTGTTCTTGTCGCGGCGACCTCGGTGGGGGCGGGCGCGCTTGGCGCGCTGGCGCTGGCGATCCTGTATCCGCGGATGCCGGTCCTGCGCCTGGTCGGATCCGACATCGCCCATGCCGTGCCGCTGACCCTTGTGGCGGGGGCGGGGCACTGGTGGCTGGGGACGGTCGACGTGACGCTGCTGGCCTCGCTGCTGTGCGGGTCGATCCCCGGCATCCTGCTTGGCAGCAGCATCGCCGCCCGGCTTCCCGAGCGCGCCTTGCAGGGCGCGCTGGCCGTCACCATCGGGCTGGTCGGCGTCAAGCTGATCGCGGGCTGAGCGGGGCGCCACGCGCCTTCGCCGGCCACCACGGTCCGCACCGGTCGCGGCCAAGACGCAGGCCCCGCGGTCAGGCGCGCGGTGTCAGGCGTTCGTGGCGAAGGGATGGAGCGGGTGAAGGGAATCGAACCCTCGTCGTAAGCTTGGGAAGCTTCTGCTCTACCATTGAGCTACACCCGCGACGTTTCGCTAGGTAAGCGAGGCGGCGGGCGGCGTCAAGCGGGGAAGAAGCGGTCGGCGGCGGCCAGCGCCCCGGCATCGGACAGGATCTCGCCCGGCGCATTGGCATAGCCGATCAGGCTGCCCATGAAGCGCGCGCCCATGTATTCGGCCGAAAAGCGCAGGCAATCCTCGGCAGGGCGGATCTGGTCGGGGGTGGAACCCGAATGCGCCAGCACCAGCCAGACGCGCTTCGCGGGCATCGCGGCCTTGAACCCGGTCTCGGGCAGGCGCATCCAGTGCGACCAGTGGTCAAGGTAGAGCTTGGCAGGGGCGGGCAGGCCATACCAGTACAGCGGGGCCACGACCACAATGTCGCTTGCCGCCATCGTTTCGGCAAGGCAGGCGGCGGCCGTGCCTTCGGGCGGGCCGTAGCGGTCGCCGTGGCGGCGGTCGTGGAAGGCGGGCAGCAGCGGCTGTGACAGGTCGCGCCAGGTCTGGACCGCATCGGGCGGCAGCGCCGCGGCGGCACGGCGGGCCAGCGTTTCGGTATTGCCGCCGGGCCGACCACCCGACAGCAGGAACAGCAGATGGCGGTGGGCGGTCACGGGCGGGCTCCGGGCTGGCTGCCGCGCCAGCTTAGCCGCGGGCAGGGCCGGAAGGCCAGCGCCACGAAGACCGCAGGGGCCACCGCCGGGCAAGCGGTGGCCCCATCCGGCCGGGCGCGGTGCGGGGACAGAAAACGACCGGCCAGATGTCGCGAGCAGGCTCAGTTGCCCGGCAGCAGCACCGTGTCGATGACGTGGATCACACCGTTCGACTGCATCACGTCGGCGATGGTCACCTTGGCCACGTCGCCCTTCTCGTCCTTCAACTCCAGCATGCCGTCCTTCTTGGTGGCGATCAGCTTGCAGCCGCCCACTGTGTTCAGCTGCACCGAGCCGCCATATTGCATCGCAGCCGATTCGATCGCGGCGGCGGTTTCGGCGGCGGGCAGGACGTGGCAGGTGAGGATCTTCACCAGCGTGTCATGGTTCTCTGGCTTCAGCAGCGTTTCCACCGTGCCGGCGGGCAGCTTGGCGAAGGCTTCGTTGGTGGGGGCGAAGACCGTGAAGGGGCCCTTGCTTTCCAGTGTCGGAACCAGGCCCGCGGCCTTCACGGCGGCGACAAGCGTGGTGTGGTCCTTCGAGTTCACGGCGTTCTGCACGATGTTCTTCGTCGCATACATCGGCGCGCCACCCACCATCGGGTTGTCGGCCAGCGCGGCCCCGGCCAGCGTGGAAAGCGCGAGCGCGGCGGCAAGCGTGCGGAAGGTGAAGGTCATGTCTGTCTCTCCTCTCGGGTCTGGCGGACGGGCCTCTGCCGCATCCATGGCCGGAGATACGCAGGAGCGGCGCCAAGAGTTTCAGCGCCGATCACTTTTTTTCGCGAGGTCGTTTCTTGCTGGTCGCAGGGGCGCCGCCTGCGGCGGCGCGCCAGGTCAGCGCCGCTCGACGATGCCCGAGACCAGCAGCAGGCCCGGCGTGCCATCGGGCGATCCGCCCGCGGGTTCAAGCGTGACCGCCAGCTTGGCGCCCTCGGTCAGGCCGGGCATCCGCCGCCGCACCTGTTCGGCACTGACCAGCCCCTGCGCGACCGGCGCGCCGACCGCGGGCACCGTCCACAGTTCGTAATCGTGCCCGCTGTCGGGGGCAGGCCCCGCGACCCGCGTCAGCACCAGTTCGCCTGTTCCCGGCGAATAGGCGGCGCGGATGACCAGCGCCTGGTCGGTGCCGCGCAGCGTCGCCACCATCGGCGCCCGGACCGGCACCAGCGCGAAGAGCAGCGCCGCCAGCGCCAGCGCGGCCAGCACGCCCCCGGCAAAGCCGCGCCAGCCGAACCCGGCCCAGCCGAACCCGCGCCGGGGCGTTTTCGCGGCCGTGCCGAAAATCTTCGCCTCGATCGCCGGAAAGAGATCCGGCGGCGACTCTTCGGCGTAGTTGTCATTAAGAGGCGCCAGGCGCGCCTCCCACGCCGCGACCCGGGCCGAGAATTCCGCGTCGGTGCGCAGGCGCCGCCCGGCGGCCAGCCGTTCGGGCAAGGGCAGGGTGCCCAGCACATACTCGGCTGCGAGCATGTCATCGCCCTCGGGGGCCTCGGGGATGTCGCGGTCGCTCATGCGTCCAGACACTCTTTCAGTTTCATCAGGCTGCGCCGCAGCCAGGTTCGCATCGTGTTCAACGGCACCGCGTACCGTTCGGCCAGATCCTGATAGGACAGGCCATCGAGATAGGCGCCCCGCACCGCCGCCGCCCGGTCGGGCTCGAGCGTGTCGAAGCACAGCGCGATCCGCCGTGCCTCGCCGCGCGCCTGCAGCACCGTTTCGGCCCGCGGAGCCGGGTCGGCGACGTGCTGCATGGCCTCGTCATCGGCCGTCGCCTCGGGGCGGCCGCGCAGCCGGTCGATGCAGAGGTTGCGGGCGATGGCGATCAGCCAGGTCATGCCCCGCGCCCTGTCGGCGTCGAACCGGGCGGCATGCACCCAGACGCGGGTGAACACCTCCTGCAGCGCCTCTTCGGCTTCGGCCCTGTTGCCCAAGATACGGAGGCAGACGCCCATAAGTTTCGCGGCGCTTGCAGAATAAAGCGCGCGAAAGGCCGCGCGATCCTGCGCGGCCACACGGGTCAGAAGCTCTGCGACCGGATCTTCGGCCATGGTCCCTCCGGCTGCGGGGCGCGCAAGCCGCCCCGGCGTTGGCGCCTAGCCGCGCCGCCGCCGGCGGCCTTCGCCCCCGCCGCTGGACGGGTTGTAGGACACTTCCGGCAGGCTGACTACCTTTGAAAGCTCTGGAAACGGCGCCGTGGCATGCGGAATCGCGTTCGCGGCCACGAAATGTTCCTGAAACCGCGGCTCGATGGCGGTTTCGACCTTGTGGATGTCGCGCACCACCCGCTCGATCTCGTCGCGCGCGGCAAGGTTGAGCAGCGCGATCCGCGCGCCCGTCCCGGCGGCATTCCCGGCCGAGATCACCTTGTCCAGCGGCACGTCGGGGATCATGCCCAGCACCATCGCATGCTTGGGCGAGATATGCGCGCCAAAGGCCCCCGCCAGCACCACGCGGTCGACCTTGTCGATGGCCAGTTCGTCCATCAGCAGCCGCGCCCCGGCATAGAGCGCCGATTTGGCAAGCTGGATCGCGCGGATGTCGCCCTGCGTCACCATGATCCGCGGCCCGCCCTCGGCGCGGCTGTCGTGCAGCACATAACTGTGGGTGCGCCCCTCGGCCACCAGCCGGGGGGTGCCCACCTGCTCTGCCGAGCCGATGAGGCCCGAGCCATCGACCACGCCCGCGATGCGCATTTCCGCCACCGCCTCGATGATGCCCGAGCCGCAGATGCCGGTGATGCCGGTCTGGGCCGTCGCCTCGGCAAATCCGGGGTCGTCGGACCACAGCTCGGAGCCGATCACGCGGAAGCGCGGTTCCTTGGTGACCGGGTCGATCTGCACCCGTTCGATGGCGCCGGGGGCGGCGCGCTGGCCCGAGGAGATCTGCGCCCCCTCGAAGGCGGGCCCGGTGGGCGAGGAGCAGGCGAGCACCCGGTCCCGGTTGCCGCAGAGGAGTTCCGCATTGGTGCCGACATCGACGATCAGCACCATGTCGGTGGCCTTCTGCGGCTCTTCCGACAGGGCGACGGCGGCGCAATCGGCCCCCACATGCCCCGCGATCAGCGGCAGAACGTAAACCCGCGCGTTGGTGTTCACCGCGTTCAGGTCCAGTTCGGCCGCATCGAGCGACATCGCGTCGGAACTGGCCAGCGCGAAGGGCGCCTGGCCCAGTTCCACCGGGTCGATCCCCAGGAGCAGGTGGTGCATCACCGGATTGCAGACGAACACGACCTCCATGATCCGGGCCGGGTCCACCGCGGCTTCGGTCGCGATGGTCTGGGCCAGCCCGTTCAGCGCCATCCGCACCGCCGCCGTCATCTCGCGGTCGCCGCCGGGGTTCATCATGGCATAGCTGACCCGGCTCATGAGATCCTCGCCGAAGCGGATCTGCGGGTTCATCACCCCGGCCGAGGCCAGCACGCGCCCGTCGCGCAGGTCGCACAGATGGGCCGCGACCGTGGTGGAGCCGAGATCGATGGCCAGCCCGTAGATCCCGTCCTCGTCGAAGCCGGGCCAGAGATCGAGCACCCGCGGCGCCGCGTCGTGGTTGCCGCGGTGCACCGCCACGGTGACCTTCCAGGCGCCCTTGCGCAGCACCGGCTGGAGCTTCCTGAGCACGTCGAGATCGGCCGTCAGCCCGGCGATGCCCCATTGGTCGCTGAGCGCCTTGGCAAGACGCTCGAGATCGCCCGAGGGTTCGTGCATGTCGGGTTCGTCCACCTCGACGTAGTAGAGCCGGGTGGCCGGGTCCATGATGATGTCGCGCGCGGTGGCGGCCTTGCGGACCACCTGCTTGTGCACCTGGCTTTCGGGCGGCACGTCGATCACCACGTCGGCCTGGATGCGGGCCTGGCAGCCGAGGCGACGGCCGTCGATCATGCCGCGCTTGGACTTGTAACGCTCTTCAACGGCGTTCCAGTCGCTCAGCGCATCGGCCGCGACCGAGACGCCATGCTTGGGAAATTCGCCATAGCCGGGGGTGATCTGGCACTTCGAGCAGATGCCCCGGCCACCGCAGACCGAATCGAGGTCGACCCCGAGCTGGCGAGCGGCGGTGAGAACGGGTGTGCCTGCCGGGAAGTGTCCCCGCTTGCCCGAAGGCGTGAAGATCACGAGCGGGTCGCGCGGGTCGGTCATGGCAGGCTCCGGAGACAAAGGCACCGTGATGAGTCATAGTTTCTCTGCGCCCGGGCGCAATGTCCGTCGGCGGCATTCCGCGGTCCGCAAACGTCACAGCGCGCACGATTTTTCGTAGAAAAATCGGTGCAATTTTTCTGCGAAAAATTGCGTTAGCATATGACCTTTAAGCCACCGGAATTGCAGATCACGATCAACTGCCCCCCGGTTTCCACCAGGTGGTAGCCACGTCGTCGGACCTCTGCCACGAACCGGTCGCGTCCGACTTCGCGTTCCACCCAGGCCGCACTTCGTCGGACCACACCGCCCCGCGCAGCGGCCTTGGCCGAAAAGACCATGGCGATCCAGGGTTCGGTCGCGGGAGCGGGTCGGCGTGGGTGCGTCAGGGTCAGCATGTGCCGACCCTGACCGATTCGGGTTAACCAAGTGTTGCAGAGCTGTGGCCGCCGCGGGATCAGCCGCGCGCCCGGCGACCGCCGCGGCGCCCCGAGGTGGCGGCCGAGGCCGCGGCCGAGGCCTCGGCAAAGGTCGCGCCCGCCTCGACCGCCTCGATCACCTTCGAGAAGCGGATCCACTCGCCCCCGTTGGCGTCGTGGTTCATCAGGAAGTTGGCGGCGCGGATCGCCTCCATCTCGACCTGGCGCACCGGGTTCATGATCGCCGACGTCATGCCCGCGCCGATCGCCATCGGCAGGAAAGCCGCGTTGATCCCGTGCCGCTGCGGCAGCCCGAAGGAGATGTTCGACGCGCCGCAGGTCGTGTTCACGCCCAGTTCCTCGCGCAGGCGACGCACCAGGGCGAAGACCTGCTGCCCGGCCGTCGCCATGGCGCCGATCGGCATCACCAGCGGGTCCACCACGATGTCATGCGCGGGAATGCCGAAATCGGCGGCGCGCTGCACGATCTTCCTGGCCACCGCAAAGCGCACGTCGGGGTCCTGGCTGATCCCGGTGTCGTCGTTGGAAATCGCCACGACCGGCACGTTGTATTTCTTCACCAGCGGCAGCACCCGTTCCAGCCGTTCTTCTTCCCCCGTCACCGAGTTCAGCAGCGGCCGGCCCTCGCAGGCCTTCAGCCCCTCTTCCAGCGCGCCGGGAACCGAGCTGTCGATGCACAGCGGCACGTCCACCACGGCCTGCACGCGGGCGATCAGCTCCTTCATCAGCGGCGGCTCGACGAAGTTGTTGTCGGCATAGCGCGCGTCTTCGGCCATCCTGTTGGTGAAGACGGCGCCCGAGTTGATGTCCAGCACGGTTGCCCCGCAGGCGACCTGTTCCAGCGCGTCCTTCAGGACGGTCTCGAAGTTGCCCGCCTCCAGTTCGGCGGCCAGTTTCTTGCGGCCGGTCGGGTTGATGCGTTCGCCGATCACGCAGAAGGGCTCGTCGAAGCCGATGACGACGGTCTTCGATTTCGATTCGACAACGGTACGGGTCATGGTGTCCTCACGCTTCGGCGGCCGGCACGGCAGAGGCGCCGCCGTGTTCCATGGCCCAGGTTGCATTGGTCTTGATCCCGCCCAGCGGGAAGAAGTGTACGGCTTCGATGCCGAAGGCGGGGTTGGCGGCCTTGTGGGCGGCCAGTTCGGCGATGAACGCATCGGGCTCGAACGGCAGAAGCAGCTTGGTGACATCCTTTGCCCGCTTCTGCAGCACGCGAAGGCTCGGGCCCACGCCGCAGGCGATGGCGAATTTCAGCAGCGTCTGCAGCTTCGCCGGGCCCGCCACGCCGATATGGATCGGCAGCCGGATCCCGGCCTCGGCCAGCCGGTCGGCCCAGGCGATCACCGGGCCCGCCTCGAAGCAGAACTGGGTCGCCATCGCCATCGTGGCGCCGGTGCGTTCGGCGAAGGCCTGCTTCCAGCGCGCGGCCTCGATCACCATCCGGTCCGATCCGTCGGGGTCGATGTCCTTGTTGCCCTCGGGGTGACCGGCGACATGCAGCCGGTCGAAGTCACCGAAAAGCCCGGTTTCCAGCAGTTGCATCGAGGTTGCGAACTCGCCCACCGGCTGCGGCACGCCGCCCGCCAGCAAAAGCGCCTGGCGCACGTCCGCTTCGCCGCGATACCGCGCGATCCAGTCGGCAAGCGTCGCCTTGTCCGCGATGATCCGGGCCGGAAAATGCGGCATCACCGGAAAGCCTTCGGCATGAAGGCGCTTCGCGGTGGCCACCATGTCCTCGATCGGGGTGCCGTCGATATGGGCGATGTAGACCCGGGTCCCTTTCGGCAGCAGGGTGCGGAAATCCTCGATCTTCTCGGCTGTGCGCGGCATCACCTCGATCGAGAAGCCCTTCAGGAAGGCTTCGACCTCGGCCGAGGCGCCCTCGGGGCGTGCAGTGTCGCTGCGGCGAAAGTTCAGCAGGGCCATGGGTCTCTCCCCGGGGGTTCGTGGCGGGCTCAGGCCCGGCCGTCGTTCGCGATCAGCGCCTTGAGGCGCGCGGTGTCGTATTCGGCTTCCAGCCGCGCCGCCTCGGCCTCGGCGACCGCATCGGGTTCGCCCTCGACCTCGTAGGGCGCGGCCTTGCGCCATTCGGCCAGATAGCTGTCGGTATCGCGGGCGCCGATCTTCATGGCGCAGCGGTCGATCGCCTGCTCGAACCGTTCGGTCAGCTGCTTCTTCGACCCGCGGCGCCCCTTGCCAACGATGACCTGGGCCGGAATGTCGCGCCAGTAGACGATCGTGACCTCGGGCATTCCGTGATTCCTCTCTGTGCCGTTGCAGCCGGTATAGGCGCGCGGGGCCGACATCCGGTGTCGGTTTTCGACACACCGCGCGCGGCGAGCGACCCGCCCCCGCTTTGCTTTTACGGTGTGGCCGCGCGACCTTCCACCGGGATGGGGCGGAAAAATCTTCATCAGGAAGATGAGCGGGATCGATCGGCGGCGCTGGCCGCGCTTGCGGTTCGCGGCCGGGCGCCTTAGGCTGTCATCAACTTGACATCGGAGGGCGACGCGATGACGCCCGAGCGTCCCTATGGGGAGGACGCGATCCCGGCCGCAGAAGAGCTGCAGCCGTTCGAACCGTCCGACCCCGGCAGATCGGATCCGGGGCTGCTTTACGCGGCGCTGGATCTCGGCACGAACAGTTGCCGGATGCTGATTGCCCAGCCACGGGGCAGTCAGTTCCAGGTCGTGGACAGCTTTTCCAAGACCGTGCAGCTTGGCGTCGGGCTCGAGGCCTCGGGGCGGCTCAGCCGCGCCTCGATGGGGCGCACGGTGCAGGCGCTGCGGATCTGCCAGAAGAAGATCGAAAAGCACCAGGTCCGCCGGATGCGGCTGGTGGCGACCGAGGCCTGCCGCCGGGCCCGCAACGCGCGCGAT
Organism: Pseudomonadota bacterium; assembly: GCA_021845805.1. Classification (GTDB taxonomy): domain Bacteria; phylum Pseudomonadota; class Alphaproteobacteria; order Rhodobacterales; family Rhodobacteraceae; genus Solirhodobacter. The sequence goes on from JAJZVD010000044.1 coordinate 17,435, forward strand.
TTCATCCGGGGTGTGCAGCAGGAAACCGGGCTGCGGCTGGAAATCATTCCGCCCGAGGAAGAGGCGCGGCTGGCGGTGGTGTCCTGTGCGCCGCTGGTCAGCCCGCGCACCGAACAGCTTCTGGTGGTGGACATCGGCGGCGGGTCGACCGAACTGGTCTGGATCGACCTGTCGGGCGTGCCCCACCGCGACCGGCCGCGCGCCATCATGCGGCTGCATGCGGGCTTCCACCAGCCCGAGCGCGAGGCGCAGCCCAATGCGCGGGTGGTGGACTGGATCTCGGTTCCGCTGGGTGTCGCCACGCTCAAGGACCAGTTCACCGATGTCGAGGACGACGCCGCCCGCTTTGCCCTGATGAGCTGGTATTTCGAGGAAAACCTGGCAAGCTTTTCGCCCTATAACGCCGAGAACCCGCGCGAGGGGTTCCAGATCATCGGCACCTCGGGCACCGTCACCACGGTCGCGGCCTCGTTTCTGGGGCTGAAACGCTATGACCGCAACAAGGTGGACGGGCTTCGCATGACTTCGGCCCAGATCGACCAGGTGATCCGCGACTATCTTCAACTTGGCCCCGAGGGGCGGCGGACCGATCCCCGGATCGGGCGCGACCGGCATGCGCTGATCATGTCGGGCGCCGCGATCCTGCAGGCGCTGATGCGAATCTGGCCCACCGACCGGCTGTCGGTTGCAGATCGCGGGTTGCGCGAGGGGCTGCTCTACGCGCAGATGAGCGCCGACGGCGTTCTGGAAGACGGACCATATCTGACATGACCACGGGCAAGGGCGCCTCGGGTCGCGGCTCGCGCGACCTCAAGGTGAAGGTGAAGACGGCGAAGGGGCGCAAGCTGTCCTCGACGCTCTGGCTGGAACGGCAGCTGAACGACCCCTATGTGGCCCGCGCCAAGCGCGAGGGCTACCGCGGCCGCGCGGCCTTCAAGATCCTGGAACTTGATGACAAGTACGGCTTCCTGAAGCCGGGCGCGCGGGTGGTGGATCTGGGCTGCGCCCCCGGCGGCTGGTGTCAGGTGGCGGTGGCGCGGGTGAATTCGCTGGGCGAGCGCAAGGGCAAGCCCGTGGGCCGGATCATCGGCGTCGACCTGCAAGAGGTCTCGCCCATTCCGGGGGCCGAGATCCACCAGCTCGACTTTCTGGACGAGGGGGCCGAGGCGCGGGTCAAGGAGTGGCTCGGCGGCCCGGCGGATGTGGTCATGAGCGACATGGCGCCTTCGGCCAGCGGCAACCGACAGGTGGACCACCTGCGGATCATCGCGCTCTGCGATGCGGCGGCGGAATTCGCCTTCGACGTGCTGACCGAGGGCGGAACCTTCGTGGCCAAGGTGCTGGCCGGCGGGGCCGAGGCCGAATTGCAGGCCCGGCTGAAACGGGCCTTCACCAAGGTGGTGAACGTGAAACCCCCGGCCAGCCGTTCGGACAGTTCGGAAAAGTTCGTGGTCGCCACCGGCTTCCGCGGCCGTCCCGACACGCCCGCCGACCCGCGCGAGGCGGCGCAGGGCTGACCCCGGGGTCGCGGCGCATGGGCTTTGTGCTGTAACGGATCGCCGCTGTCCGAGTCGCCCTGTTGGACGAAGCGCATCGCACACCATATCTTGCCTTCGCAGACAGGCTGGAGGAACCGCATGGCCAACAAGACCTACGCCAAGACGCCCGAGGCTCTGGCCCGGCTGACGCCGGAGCAGTACCGCGTCACCCAGCAGAACGGCACCGAGCGGCCGTTCTGGAACCCGTTCCACGACTTCAAGGGCGAGGGGCTCTATGTCGACGTGGTGTCGGGCGAGCCGCTCTTCACCTCGCTCGACAAGTTCGATTCGGGCTGCGGCTGGCCCTCGTTCGCCCGCCCGCTGGTGGATGAACATGTGATCGAGAAGACCGACACCAGCCACGGGATGCGCCGGGTCGAGGTGCGCTCGGCCCATGGCGACAGCCATCTGGGCCATGTCTTCACCGACGGGCCGCCCGAACTGGGCGGGCTGCGCTACTGCATCAACTCGGCCTCGCTGCGATTCATTCCCGTGGCGGATCTCGAGGCCGAGGGTTACGGGGAATACCGCGCCCTGTTCGACGCGGATGAGACGGAGGACAACTGATGGCCGACATGACCGAACGCGCGATCCTTGCCGGGGGCTGTTTCTGGGGGATGCAGGATCTGCTGCGCCGCAAGCCCGGCGTGCTGAAGACCGTGGTGGGCTATTCGGGCGGCGACGTGCAGAACGCCACCTACCGCAACCACGGCACCCATGCCGAGGCGGTCGAGATCCTGTTCGACCCCGAACAGATCAGCTACCGCGAGCTGCTGGAGTTCTTCTTCCAGATCCATGACCCCAGCACGCCGAACCGGCAGGGCAATGACATCGGGATGAGCTACCGCTCGGCGATCTACTACACCAGCGACGCGCAGAAGCGCGTGGCGCTGGACACCATCGCCGATGTCGACGCCTCGGGGCTCTGGCCGGGCAAGGTGGTGACCGAGGTCGCGCCCGCGGGCGACTTCTGGGTGGCCGAACCCGAGCATCAGGATTACCTGGTGCGGCTGCCCAACGGCTATACCTGCCACTTTGCGCGGCCGAACTGGCGGCTGCCGCGCCGCGCGGCGGCGGAATAGCTCAGGGCAGGAACCAGACCCAATCCCGTTCGGGGGCGCCATAGGCCCGCATGATCGCGGCGGCGCCCCCGCGCAGGATGTTGAAGGGCCATTTCAGCATCTCGTAGCCCAGATCCTCGGGGGTGATGACCGCGCCCTGCGCATCGGCTGCCACCAGCGTCATGTCGGTGAACCCCGCCCAGCGGAACGAGGCCCAGGCGCGGGGCAGGTGCCAGCGGTGGGTGACAAGGATCACCGGCGCGTTCAGATCGCCGCCCAGGTCGCGCGCCAGCACATGGCTGGTGAAAAGCGCGTTCTGCAGGGTCGAGCGCGAATCCGGGTCAAGCCGGATGGCGAAAGGGTCCACCCCCTCGGCCACCGCGCGCGAGACCATCTGCGACGACTGGTTTTCGCCATTGGCATCCCAGAGCGCCCCCGACAGCATCAGGACCGGCGCCGCCCCCGCCTTCCACAGCGCCACGCCACGATCCACCCGCGCCTCTGTTTCCGGGCCAAGCCCGCCCGGCACATTGTCGCCCGACAGCACGATGATCGCGCGGGCGTCGGCGGGCAGGGCGGGGTCGTGATAGGTGAAGATCCAGACCAGCGGGATCGCCAGCGCGACCAGCGCCGCCAGAACCCCAAGCCCGAAAAGCCAGCGCAGCACCCGCATCAGCTTGCCGCCGCCGTCAGGGATTGCGGGGCGCTGGTTTCCTCGGTCGGCTCGGGCGCGTCCAGCCGGTCGGCGTTGTAAAGCGCGGGGAACATCCGCGCCCAGACCCCCGTCACCACCAGCGTGCCGATCCCGCCGAAGACCGCGGCCCCCACCGGCCCCAGGATGCGCGCGACCACGCCGCTTTCGAACTCGCCCAGCTCGTTCGAGCCCGAGATGAACAGCCCCGACACCGCCGACACCCGCCCGCGCATGTGGTCGGGCGTCACGATCTGCACCAGCGTCTGGCGGACATAGACCGAGATCATGTCCGCCGCCCCCAGCACGGCCAGTGCCGCGATCGACAGCACCATGGATTTCGACAGCGCGAAGACCAGCGTGGCCAACCCGAAGGCCGCCACCGCGGCAAACATCCGCGCCCCCGCCCGCCGCTTCAGCGGCCAGCGGCTGAGCGCCAGCGCCATCGCCGCGGCCCCGATCGCGGGCCCCGAGCGCAGCAGGCCGAAGCCATCGGCGCCGACATGCAGGATGTCGCTGGCAAAGGCCGGCAGCAGCGCCGTGGCACCGCCCAGCAGCACCGCGAAGAGATCAAGCGAGATGGCGCCCAGGATGATCTTGTTGGTCCAGACATAATCCAGCCCCTCGCGCACCTGTTCCCAGCGGCTGCCGGGGCGGCGCTGGGGCCGGGTATCGGCGCGCATCATCAGCAGCGTCACGATGCCAAGGCCGTACATCAGGGCCGCCACCTCGTAGGCGGTGGCGGTCGAGATGGCGCAGAGCATCCCCCCGAACCACGGCCCCACGATCACCGCCCCCTGCCAGGACAGCGACTTGAGCGAGATCGCCTGCGGCATGTCGGCCCGCGGCACCAGCATCGGGGTCACCGCCGAACTGGCGGGGTTCAGGAAGGCGCGCGCCGCGCCGAAGACCGCGGCGATGGCAAAGATCGGTGTCACCGCGGCCGAGGGGTGCCGCGCCACCACGATCAGCGCCAGCACGCAGACAATCTCGGCCCCGAGGCTCACAAGCACGATGCGGCGGCGGTCGTGCCGGTCCACCACGGTGCCCGCGTACAGCGTCAGGACGAACAGCGGCAGGAACTGGCACAGCCCCACCATTCCCACCAGAAAGGCCGACCGCTCGATCGACAGGCTGGCCCGGGCCAGCCCGTAGATCTGCCATCCGATCGTCACGGCCTCGATCTGGACGGCAAGGTTCACGAACAGAAGCCCCAGCCAGAAAAGGCCGAACTCCCGGTGACGGAAGAGGAACAGCGGTGCGCGCGCGGACATGATGCCGAAGGTCTAGAGCGTTCCATGCCCCGCTGCCAGAGTCGATCGAACCCTTGCGCGAAAATGCACGGGCGGGGTGCGCTGCGGCAGATTGTTCCGCGCTGTGGCAGGATTAGATGCTGCACCAGCGAACACCCGAACCCGGAGACCCAGATGAACGCTCCTGTCACCGCCCTGCGCATTCCCGACCACGATGTGCATCCGCAGTTCCCCGCCCGCTGGTCGCCGCGCGCCTTCAGCGCCGAGACGATGACCGAGGCCGAGGTTCTGCGCCTGCTGGAGGCCGCCCGCTGGGCGCCCTCGGCGCTGAACCTGCAACCGTGGCGCTTCGTCTACGGGCTGCGCGGCGATGCGGGCTTTGCCGCCATCCTGTCGGCGCTGGTGCCGTTCAACGCCGGCTGGGCGAAAGAGGCGGCGGCACTGATCGCCGTGGGCTCGAAGACCACGCGCACGGCGCAGGACGGCAGCGAGGTGGCGAATGCCACCCATGCCTTCGACACCGGCGCCGCCTGGGCCAACCTGGCGTTGCAGGCGCATCTGGCGGGCTATGTGGCCCACGGCATGAGCGGCTTTGACCCCGCCCGCGCCGCCAGCGCGCTGCACCTGCCGGACGGCCACGCGATCCACGCCATCGTGGCCGTCGGGCGGCAGGGCGATCCGGCGCAACTGGATGACACCCTTCGCGCCCGCGAGGTTCCCAGCCCGCGCGTGCCGCTGAACACCATCGCCTTCCACGGCCGCTTCCCCGGCTGATCGGGCATCGCTGCCGTCCGATGCGAAAGGGGCGCCCCATCGGGCGCCTCTTCTGCGTGGCCGGGTCATTCCAGCTCGATCGTTCCCGGCGGCTTCGAGGTGCAGTCGTAGAACACCCGGTTCACGCCCTTCACCTCGTTGATGATCCGCGTCGCGGTCTCGCCCAGGAAGTCGTGGGTGAACGGGTAGTAATCGGCCGTCATTCCATCCACGCTGGTCACCGCGCGCAGCGCCAGCGCGTAGTCATAGGTGCGCCCGTCGCCCATCACGCCCACGGTGCGCATCGGCAGGATGGCGGCGAAGGCCTGCCAGATCTCGTCATAAAGCCCGTGCTTGCGGATCTGGTCGATGTAGACCGCATCCGCCCGCCGCAGGATCTCCAGCTTTTCGCGGGTGATCTCGCCGGGGCAGCGGATCGCAAGGCCCGGGCCGGGAAACGGGTGGCGGCCGATGAATTTCGCGGGCAGGCCCAGTTCGCGCCCCAGCGCGCGCACCTCGTCCTTGAACAGCTCGCGCAGCGGCTCGACCAGCTTCAGCCCCATCTTCTCCGGCAGGCCGCCCACGTTGTGATGGCTCTTGATCGTGACCGAGGGCCCGCCCGAGAAGCTGACGCTTTCGATCACGTCGGGGTAAAGCGTGCCCTGCGCCAGGAACTGCGCGCCGCCCACCTCATGCGCGTGTTTCTGGAACACGTCGATGAACAGCCGCCCGATGGTCTTGCGCTTGACCTCGGGGTCCGACACGCCGTCCAGCGCGCCAAGGAACAGGTCGGATTCGTCGGCATGGATCAGCGGGATGTTGTAGGTGTCGCGGAACATCGACACGACCTCTTCCGCCTCGCCCAGCCGCAACAGGCCGTGGTCGACGAAGACGCAGGTCAATTGGTCGCCGATCGCCTGGTGGATCAGCACCGCGGCCACCGAACTGTCGACCCCGCCCGACAGGCCGCAGATCACCTTGGCGCTGCCCACCTGTTCGCGGATCCTGCGGATCGCCTCGTCCTTGTAGGCGCCCATCGTCCAGTCGCCGGTAAAGCCCGCGAGGCGCACGAAATTCTCGTAGAGCCGGGCGCCCTTGGGGGTGTGGTGCACCTCGGGGTGGAACTGCACCGCATAGAACCGCCGCGCGGGGTCGGCGGTGATGGCAAAAGGCGCGTTGGGAGAGGTGCCGTAAACCTCGAAGCCCGGCGCGATGCGCGAGACGTGGTCGCCGTGGCTCATCCAGACCTGTTCGCGCCCGCCGTTCTGCGCGGGGTCGAACCAGCCGTCGAGCAGCGGCAGGCGCGCCGCGGTGGGGGTGACGAAGGCGCGCCCGAACTCGGCGGTGCCATGCCCGCTTTCGACCAGGCCGCCCAGTTGCTGCATCATCGTCTGCTGGCCGTAGCAGATGCCAAGCACCGGCACGCCCAGCCCCCAGAGCGCCTCGGGCGCGCGCGGGCTGCCGGGCCGCGTCACGCTGTCAGGCCCGCCCGACAGGATCACGGCCTTGGGCGCGAAGGTGGCCAGAAAGGAATCGGTCACCCGCTGGTAGGGGTGGATTTCGCAATAGACGTTCAGCTCGCGCAGGCGGCGTGCGATCAGCTGCGTTACCTGGCTGCCGAAGTCGATGATGAGAAGGCGGTCATGCTGGGTCATGGACGGGGGATAATGGGCGGCGCGGGCCCGCGCAAGAGGCTTGGCTCAGGTGCCGGCCTTCGCCGCCTTTGCCGGGGCACGGGCGCGGCGGCGGTCGGTGGTGATCAGGCCCACACCGGCCAGGATGATGGCCCCGCCCGCCAGCCGCATCGGGTCCAGGGTCTCGCCCAGGAAGACCGCGCCCCCCAGCACCGAGACCACCGGCAGAAGCAGCAGGAACGGCGCCACCAACCCGACCTCGTGGCGCACCAGGAGCGAGTTCCACCACATGTAGCCCAGCGCCTGCATGACAAGGCCAAGGTACAGCACCGCCAGCCAGACGTGCGGCCCCGCGGTCGCGATGGCCTGCACCTGCCCGTGTTCGAAAAGCGCCGAGGCGATGAAAAGCTGTGGCACCGCCAGAACCGCGATCCAGCCCGTGACCGCAAGGCCGTCAAGCCCGCTGAGCTTGCGCACCACAACCTGACCCAGCGCCCAGGTGAAGGCCCCCGCCAGCACCAGCAGGATCGACATCAGGTTACCGTGCAACTGCCCCAGCCCGGTGATCGCCGCGACCCCCGCGAAGGCGATCGCGATGCCCAGCCATTTGCGCCCGCTTGGCCGCTCGCCCAGAAGCAGCGCCCCCAGCAGCACCAGGAACGGCACCTCGGTCTGCACCACCAGCGCGGCAAGCCCGGCGCCCAGCCCCGCGAGGCCGGTGAAGGTGCAGGCGTACTGGATCGTCGCCCCCACCACCGTCGCCGCCATCAGCCAGCCCCAGTTGCCGCGCGGATTGGGCAGGAACCACACCAGCGTGGCCGAGGTCACGACAAAGCGCAGCGCCTGCATCAGGATCGGCGGGAAGGTGGCCGAGCCGCCCTTGGCCACCACGAAGCCCATGCCCCAGATCAGCGCCACCCCAAGCGCGCGGGCGATGTCGGGCAGGGGCATCCGCTGGGGGATCATGGCATCCTCACTTCGGCTTGGCGGGGGTCAGGTGGGTGATCCCCACCGCCCCCGCGCGGGCCAGTCCGGGGTCAAGCGACATCGGGATGTATTCTCCCCGGCGCCACAATTCGCCCAGATCGTCATAGAACCGGCTGAGCGGGTGGCCCGACTGGCCCGTGGCGGTGATGAAGACCGAACTGTCGGGGTCGGCGAAGTCATAGACGCCGCGATAGCCTGCGCCGTGGACATCGAGGAACGGGTTCGGCCCGCTCCCCTTGGTCACGCCCCGGTTCAGCGTGTCGTCGCCGCCCGAGACCGACTGCCGGATATCGACGAAATACTTCAGGATCGGGATCTTGCCCAGTACCGGGTGATCGTGGGTCGCCTGATGCGCATCGCCCCAGCGCCAGCTTTCGATGTTCTTGCCGTATTTCTGGCTGAGCCAGAGCAGCGCATCGTCCAGCGAGATGCGGGCCATGTCGTCGCAGGTCTCGACCCGGGTCGATTGCACCACGTCGCACCAGGCGCCGGCGCCGTCGGTGTTGCGGAAGACGCGGTCCAGGAACACCGGGTTCACATGGCTGAATTCGTCCGCCAGCGGGCCCAGCTCGTCGCGGATCAGCCGGTCCTGCAGGAAATGCATCCAGGCGGCGTAGATCAGCGGTTCGGGCATGTGCTCGTTCATGTCGCCGTTCCAGTCGGCCAGCATCTTCAGCGCCTTCTGGCGCATCGCGTCGGGCGTGCCCGCGGGGGCGGCCTCGCCCGCGTACCACAGGTTCTTCGCGATCAGCGGCAACAGCCGCCGGGCGGTCGGGCTGACGGTATCAAGCTGCGCCTCGATGAAGCTTTCGCGGGTATGTACGTCGCGCTGTTTCATCAGCGTCAGCCAGCGCTGGATCCGCTCGGTGTCGCCCCATTCGAAGCTGAAACTGTCGGGGAAGGGGCGGTCGACGATCTTGTTGTTCGTGTTGCCCAGGATGCCGGTCGGCGGGTTGATCCAGCTTGGGTTGTCGGAATAGGGCCGCATCCCCAGCCAGCGGTTTTCCGGCAGCCAGCCCTGGTTCGGCATCCGCCCCTGCGTGGTGTTGCGCGCATCCCGTCTGGGCATCGCACCGATCACCTGCATGGCAATCCCCTGCTTGTCGGCCAGCATCAGGTTCTGCGAGGGGGCGATGTAAAGCGGGCCCGCCGCGATCGCCTCGGCCACCGATTGCGCATGGTTCAGCCGGATCGCGGCGGTCATCGAGGTGTCGGCGCCGCTCAGCGCCGTCCAGCTTAGCGACATGACATAGCCTGGCGGCGTGATCGCGCCGAGATTGTAGAGCGAGCCGGGCAGCACCGGGCCGTTTTCGGTCCATTGCAGGTCGATGG
>JAJZVD010000004.1 GCA_021845805.1 Pseudomonadota bacterium
CGCCACATCACAAGCGGCGCTCCCGCAAAACCCTCATCTCCAACCAGAACCGCTTCCACAGCCCCAGACCGTCGCTCCCGCTTCGGTGAGGGGGTGTTTACGCAGACCTCGATGAGCCCGCAAGAGGAAAAAACGCGGCGCATGACAGTTTTTTTGCAGCCTACGAAGATTGCTCCAGATGTTGTGGTCTGCGTAATTTTTGCAACAAGTCGGGCGCAGGGCCTTTGCAAAAGCATCGCCCGTTGCGGTGGCGGCGCTCAGGCGGGGCGGAGCGCGATTCGACGCCAGCTCCAGACCAGCCGCAGCGCCAGAAGCCCCGCCACGATCGCCAGATAGACCATCGGTTCGCGCGGCCAGGCCTTCACCACAAGCAGGTAATGCACTGCCCCGAGCAGGGCGACCGGGTAGGTCAGCTTGTGCAGCCGCCCCCAGACCGCCGCCCCCATCCGCCGGATCGACAGGTTGTTCGATGTCGCTGCCAGCGGGATCATCAGCACGAAGGCCACCATGCCGATGGTGATGAAGGGCCGCTTGAGGATCGCCGCGCCGATCTCGCCCCAGCGCAGTTGCAGGTCGAGGAAGAGCCAGACGAGGACGTGCAGCACGACGTAGAAGAAGGCCACGAGCCCGATCTGGCGGCGGAACTTCAGCAGGCTGACCCCGGTCAGACGCCGGATCGGGGTGACGCACAGCCCCGCCACGATGAACTTCAGCGCCCAGAGCCCGACCTCGTGTTCCAGCGTCAGCACCGGGTCCACGCCCAGATTGCCGGTCAGGGCCTGCCAGGTCATGTAGGCGAAGGGGGCAAGCCCCAGCGGATAGAGCGGCCAGGCCGGAACTCGGCGCAGCCGCCCGTTGATCGCCTGCGCAAGCGCCATCAGAAATCCTTCCGCAGGTCCATTCCCGCATAAAGCGAGGCCACCTCGTCGCCATAGCCGTTGAACATCAGCGTATCGACACGGGGCGCGAAGAGGCCGCCGCCGATCCGCCGCTCGCTGGCCTGGCTCCAGCGGGGGTGGTCCACATGCGGGTTCACGTTGGAATAGAAGCCGTATTCCTTCGGCGCCTGCAGGTTCCAGGTGGTCGGCGGCTGATCCGCCACCGCGGTGATCTTCACGATGCTCTTGATGGACTTGAAGCCGTATTTCCACGGAACCACCAACCGGATCGGCGCACCGTTCTGCTTGGGCATCGGTTCGCCATAGAGGCCGGTCGCCAGGATCGTCAGCGGGTGCATCGCCTCGTCCATCCTCAGCCCCTCGACATAGGGCCAGTCGAGCAGGCCGGATCGCTGGCCCGGCATCTCGGACGGGCGAAGGACCGTCTGGAACGCGATGTACTTCGCCCCCGGCTGCACCCCCACCCGATCCAGCAGGGTCGAGAGCGGGAAGCCATCCCAGGGGATCACCATCGACCAGGCCTCGACGCAGCGGAAGCGGTAGACGCGCTCTTCCAGCGTCACGCCCTTCAGGATGTCGTCCAGCGCGTACGTGCCGGGCTTGTCCACCAGCCCGCCGATCTCGACCGACCAGGGGTCCACCGTCAGCTTGCCCGCATAGGCGGCCGGGTCGGTCTTTTGCAGGCCGAATTCGTAGAAGTTGTTGTAATGGGTGATGTCCTCCAGCGAGTTCGGCTTCATGTCGGTCGAATACTTGCTGGGCACGGTCGTCAGCTTGGCCAGCGCGGGGCCCGCGGCGCCGGCCGCGGCCAGGGCCCCCATGCCGGTCATCAACTGGCGGCGGTTGAGATAGGCCTCCTTCGGGGTGATCTCGGCACTGGGGATGCCGGAACGGAATGCTTTGCCCATGGCGCGGTCCTCCTGATCGTCTGTTCGCCTGACAGAGATACTCCGCAACGGCGAAAAAGTTGCTTCGGCCCGGCAAATCTGCCGCGAACGTGACCCGTGTTACAATCGACCGGGTGGCAAGGGACCGCCGATTTCCGCCGGTTTCGGCGCTGCGGGTTGCCGGGCGGGGGGTCTGCGCCCTAACTCCGGGGCGGACACGTCTGAAAGGAGACCGCATGAACCGCCGCACGCTGCTGACCGTTGCCGGGGGCGGGCTGGCCGCCCTGCTCTCGGGCTGCGGGGCGATGCCTTCGGGCGGGGGCGAGAACGCCATTCCCGCCAAGCTCGCCGCAACGCCCGATCTGTCGACCTTTGCCGCCGCCGTGCAGGCCGCGGGGCTGGAGGGGCGGCTGTCGGGCGACGGGCCCTATACCGTCTTCGCGCCATCGAACGCGGCCTTCGCCCGGCTGCCCCGCGGCACGCTGGACGCGCTGATGAACCCCGCCAACAAGGCCCGGTTGCAGGCGGTGATCCTGAACCACGTCGGCCGCGGCACCTTCACCGCCTCGCTGCTGAAGGGGCAGAAGCTGACGCTGGGCACGCTGGCCGGGCCCACGGTGGTGGTGGACGGCGCCTCGGGCATCCGCATCGGCCGCGCGGGCGTGGTCACGGCCGACATCATGGCGTCAAACGGCGTGATCCACGTCATCGACCGCCTGCTGGTGCAATGAGAAAGGGGGCCGATGGCCCCCTTTCCGGTCTTCGCAAAGGCGGTTGCCCTTAATGGATCACCGCATGTTCCGGCGGCTCGCGGCGCGAGCTTGAGACCCGGTCGCCGATGATCAGCCCGTCGGCGCCCGCCGTCACGGGAACCACCGCGCCATCCATCACGTCGCCGCCCAGGATCATCTCGGCCAGCGGGTCCTGCAGCGCGCGCTGGATCACCCGCTTCAGCGGCCGGGCGCCGAACACCGGGTCGTAGCCTTCCTCGGCCAGCCAGTGCTTTGCCGCCGCGTCCAGTTCCAGCGCGATCTTCCGCTGGGCCAGCCGCTTTTCCAGCCTGCGAAGCTGGATGGTGACGATCCCGTCCATGTCGCCGCGGGTCAGCCGGTCGAAGATGATCGTCTCGTCCAGCCGGTTCAGGAACTCGGGGCGGAAATGGGCCCGCACCGCCTCCATCACCTCGCGCCGCGCGGCACCCGAATCCGAGCCCTCCGGCAACAGGCTCAGCGCCTGGCTCCCGAGGTTCGAGGTCAGCACGATCAGCGTCTGCTTGAAGTCCACCGTGCGGCCCTGGCCATCGGTCAGGATACCGTCATCCAGCACCTGCAAGAGCACGTTGAAGACGTCGGGGTGGGCCTTTTCCACCTCGTCGAACAGCACCACCTGATAGGGCCTGCGCCGAACGGCCTCGGTCAGCACCCCGCCCTCGTCATAGCCCACATAGCCGGGGGGCGCCCCGATCAGCCGGGCCACCGCGTGCTTCTCCATGAACTCCGACATGTCGACGCGCACCATGGCGGTCTCGTCGTCGAACAGGTACTCGGCCACCGCCTTCGTCAGCTCGGTCTTGCCCACGCCGGTCGGCCCCAGGAACAGGAAGCTGCCCAGCGGCCGGTTCTCGTCGTTCAGCCCCGCACGGGCGCGGCGCACGGCATTGGCCACCGCGACCACCGCCTGCCGCTGGCCGATCACGCGCTTGCCAAGCTCTTCTTCCATCTTCAGAAGCTTCTCGCGCTCGCCCTCCAGCATCTTCGTGGTCGGGATGCCGGTCCAGCGTTCGACCACCTGCGCGATCTGCTCGGGGCGGACGGCTTCTTCCACCATCATGTCACCCTCGCGCTCCTCGGCCTCCTTCAGCTTGCGCTCGAGGCCGGGGATGATCCCGTAGGACAGCTCGCCCGCCCGCGCCAGATTGCCCTCGCGCTTCACCTGCTCCAGTTCGGCGCGCGCCCGGTCAAGCTGCTCCTTCAGGTCGCGCGCGGCTTCCAGCTTGTCGCGCTCGGCCTGCCAGGTCGCCGTCATGCCGGCAGATTGCTCCTGCAGTTCCGACAGTTCCTTCAGCAGCTTCTCCAGCCGGTCCTTGCTGGCGGTGTCGTCTTCCTTCTTCAGCGCCTCTGCCTCGATCTGCTTTTGCAGGATCTCGCGATCCAGCGCGTCCAGTTCCTCGGGCTTGCTGTCGACCTCCATCCGCAGCCGGCTCGCCGCCTCGTCCATCAGGTCGATGGCCTTGTCGGGCAGGAAACGGTCGGTGATGTAGCGGTGGCTCAGCGTCGCCGCCGCCACCAGCGCGCTGTCGGAAATCCGCACGCCGTGGTGCAGTTCGTACTTTTCCTTGATCCCGCGCAGGATCGAGATCGTGTCCTCGACCGTCGGCTCTTCCACCATCACAGGCTGGAACCGGCGGGCCAGCGCCGCGTCCTTCTCCACATGCTTGCGGTATTCATCCAGCGTGGTGGCGCCCACGCAATGCAGCTCGCCCCGCGCCAGCGCCGGCTTCAGCAGGTTCGAGGCATCCATCGCCCCCTCCGCCTTGCCCGCGCCGACCAGCGTGTGCATCTCGTCGATGAACAGGATGATCTCTCCCGCGGCCCCCGTCACCTCGGACAGGATCGCCTTCAGCCGCTCCTCGAACTCGCCGCGATACTTCGCCCCCGCGATCAGCGAGCCCATGTCCAGCGCCAGCAGCTTCTTGTTGCGCAGGCTCTCGGGCACGTCGCCGTTCACGATCCGCAGCGCCAGGCCTTCTGCAATCGCGGTCTTGCCCACGCCGGGTTCGCCGATCAGCACAGGGTTGTTCTTGGTCCGGCGGCTGAGCACCTGCATGGTGCGGCGGATCTCGTCATCGCGGCCGATGATCGGGTCGATCTTGCCCTCGGCAGCCGCAGCGGTCAGGTCGCGGGCATATTTCTTCAGCGCGTCATAGCCTTCCTCGGCGCTGGCGCTGTCGGCCGTGCGGCCCTTGCGGATGTCGTTGATCGCGGCATTCAGGTTCTGCGCTGTCACCGCGCCCGCGTCCAGCGCGTCCTTGGCAGGCGATTTCACCATCGCCAGCGCCATCAGGATGCGCTCGACCGGCACGAAGCTGTCGCCTGCCTTCTTGGCGATCTTCTCGGCCTCGTCCAGAACGCGGCCCAGCACCGGGTCCATGTAGACCTGCCCCGCGTCGCCCGTGACCTTGGGCGCCTTGCCCAGCGCAAGGTTCACTGCCTCGGCCACGCGCAGGGGTTCGCCCCCCGCCCGCTTGATGAGGTTCGAGGCAAGCCCCTGCTCGTCATCCATCAGCGCCTTCAGCAGATGCTCGGGCCCCATGCGCTGGTGGCTTTCCCGCATCGCGATGGTCTGCGCCGCCTGAAGGAACCCGCGCGACCGCTCCGTGAATTTCTCCAAATTCATCGGTATTCTCCCTTTCTGGCACCTGTCCCCAAGGGCGCCCGACGTGGCGGCACACCCCTCTGCAGGCCTCGGAAGTCAGGTGGTCATCGCGGGTTTGGGCGTCAAGGGACCGGGCCGCAAATGTGTGGCCATTTTGCCGCAGCCCCCCTCCCTGCACGGCCCGGGGCGCCCCCTGCCGCCGGTCAATGCCGGGCCGAGGCGGGCAGGCCGAAGACCCGGTCGAAGACCAGGTTGAAGAGGAAGGCGTAAAGCAGGAAGAACACGACCAGCGCCGCGTCATAGACAAGCGCGGCCAGCAGCGTGACATCAAGCCACCAGGCCATCACCGGTACCAGGATCAGGCTCAGCCCGCCTTCGAAGCCCAGCGCATGACCCACCCGCAGCCAGAACCCCCGGCCCTTGCGGCGCCGCCGCCGCTCCCATGCCTCCCAGAGCGTGTTGAAGACCAGGTTCCAGGCCACCGCCACCGCAGAGGACACCGCCGCAAGCCCCGTGGCCCCCACCGCGTCCGCGCCGGACACCGCAGACAGCCACAGCCCCGCCAGCAGGATGCCGAAGCCCTCGAAGGTCAGCGCGTGAATGATCCGGCGCGTGATCGGGCGCATCGGTCCCTCCCTGTCGGGCGGACCATGCCCGCCACCGCCATGCCGGTCAACCGCCGCTACGCCTTCGGCTTCAGAAGCTTCGCGGGCCGCAGCGCCTCGGCCTGCCGGAACAGGCCGAAGGTCTGGTTCACATAGCCCACGGCGCCGGAAATCGCCTCGATATAGGCGGTCACCTCGGGCGTGCGTTCGGCCTCGACCAGCTGGATGGCCCGGTCCGGCCCATAGCCCTCGAACTGCACATAGAACAGCGGATCGCCGCGTTTCAGCATCAGGTCCTTGTCGGTCTCGTGCCATTCGAAGGCCCACATCAAGGGCCGCGGCCACAGGTTCACCGGGAACCGCCCGCCAAAGATCGTGCCCGGCAGCGGCTGGCGGCGGTAATGGGCAAAGGCATCAAGCTGGGTGATGTAAAGCGGCTCGTCGCACAGGAACACATAAGGCAGTTGCAACTGCACCGTCGGCCGGTCGGGGTAGCGCCACTCTGCCTCGGCGACCAGCGTCAGCACCTCGTTCAGCTTCTGCGGCCTGACCGCGCTGGCCTGACCGGCGCGGTTGATCAGCACCGCCTTGCCCTTGTCGTCGCGGCCAAAGCCCAGATGCAGGTCGAACGGGCATTTCACCATGAAGTACCGGCTTTCCAGCTGGATCACCGCCGGGCAGCGCGCGGCCGATTTCGCATGCGTCCGGTTGGTCTGGCGGAAGCTCACGCGCTCGGGCGGGTCGAACACCACCGCCGCCTTGTCGGTCGTGCGCAGCCAGCCCACCACGATGGGCCCCTGCCGCGGCCCCTCGTCGTCCCAGGCATCCGTCCAGGTGATCTGCATCGCGGCCCCCGCTGCCCCCGTCGCCCCTGTGCGCGGGGCGTTCGGGGGCAGAATCTTCCCCCGCCCCGCCCCTGTCAACGGCTTGCCGCAGCGCCGCGCCCCCGTTAAACCCGGCCAACCGCAGGAGAGCGCCATGACCCCCGCAGATGACCGCCTGATCGTCGCCCTTGACGTGCCCAACATCCTGGACGGGCTCGACCTTGCCGCCCGCATCGGCGATGCCGTCAGCTTTTACAAGATCGGGCTGGGGATGCTGACGGGCGGCGGGCTCGCACTGGCCAACGACCTGAAGCAGGAACACGGCAAGCGCATCTTCCTGGACCTGAAGCTGTTCGATATCGGCGCCACGATCGAGGCAGCGGTGCGGGGCATCGCACAGTATGACCTTGATTTCCTGACGGTGCAGGGCGACCCGCAGGTGGTGCGCGCTGCAAAGCAGGGCGCGGCGGGGACGGGCCTGAACATCCTGGCCGTGACCGTGCTGACCTCGCTTGACCGCACGGATCTGGATGCGAACCTGATCCGCGCAGGCAGCGTGGCCGAGATCGCGGTGGAACGCGCCGCGCTTGCCTTCGCGGCCGGGGCCGATGGCGTCATCACCTCGCCGCAGGAGGCGGCGGCCATCCGCGCCCTGCCCGAAGCCGCAGGCCGCCTGATCGTCACCCCCGGTATCCGGCCTGCGGGTGCGGCCACAGGCGATCAGAAGCGCATCGCCACCCCCGCGAAGGCGGTGGCGGATGGCGCCGATCATATCGTGGTCGGCCGCCCGATCTGGCAGGCAGCCGACCCCCGCGCCGCGGCGCAGGCGGTGGTGGCGGAACTGCGCGGCGCGCAGGCCCGCCCCACCAGCCGCTAAGGTTCAGTACCCCGCCGTCATGATCCGGCCGCGGAACGCCGGGCGTTCCAGCTCGTCCAGCATCGCCACGGCATAGTCCTCGGCACTGATGAAGCTTTGCCCGGCGGCGTCCGAGATCAGCACATCCGCCTGCACCCGGAAGGTCGCCGTCCGCTCGCCCGGAGCGATCATCCCGGCGGGGGCGAAGAAGGTCCAGTCGATCCCGCTCGGGATCAGAACGTCGCGCAGCGCCACCATCGCCGCAGCCTCGGCCCGGTAGATCTCGGGCACATGGTCCAGCACCGCGGACCCGTCGGGCAGTTTCAGCGAGCCCGCGCCGCCCACCAGGACGAACCGCACCCCGGTCGCCCGCGCCGCCGCGATCGCCGCCTGACCCCAACGCAGCGTCTCGTCCTTCGGGTCACCGCCCGAACGCGGCGACAATGCCGAAACATAGGCATCCACCCCGCCCGCCAGCGGGATCAGCGCGGCCGGGTCGTTGGCATCGGCCGCTACCACCGTCACCCTCGGGCCACCCGCGATTCGGTCGGGATTGCGCGCCACCGCCACAACCTCGTGCCCGCGGCGCACCGCCTCGGCCAGGATGCGCGATCCGATCATCCCGCTCGCACCGGTCAGAAGAATCTTCATTGCCGTCATTCCTCGTATTAGGTTACCATCAGTAACCAGATAGCAAGTTGGCACTACCCCGGAAAGACGGAGATGTCCGTCACATGGTTACGCGAAAGGAACCGCCATGAGCCGCAGCCCGGTCCCGAACCAGCAATGCCCCATTCGCGACGTGCTCGACCGGATCGGCGATGCGTGGTCGCTTCTGGTGATGTTCGAGCTTTCGATCGGCCCCTGCCGCTTCAACGCGCTGCGCCGGGTGATCGGCACGATTTCGCAACGGATGCTGGCCGTCACCCTGCGCCATCTGGAGCGTGACGGGCTGGTGGACCGCACCGTGCTGCCGCTGTCGCCGCCGCAGGTGGAATACACGCTGACGCCGCTTGGCGCCTCGCTGATGGCGCGGCTGGAACCGCTGCGTGACTGGGCGGTGGAAAGTCAGCCCCATGTCCACGCCGCCCGCGCCGCCTACGACGCGCGCGCCGCCTGATCAGCCCGCAAGGGCCGCACCCAGCCGGGCCTGCAGACGGGGCACGGCCCGGGGATGGGCGATGAATTCGGCCACCGGCATCATCTGCCAGGCCTGCCCCTCGTCGCCCAGTTGCAGCGCCGCCACCTCGGCCGCGCTGATCCGCGCCAGAAAGAACCAGCCCACCCCCTCGCCCCGCGCCGCCGGAAAGGCGCGACCCCAGGCCAGCCGGGCGGGCGGCAGGATCAGGCCCAGTTCCTCGTGCAACTCGCGCAGAACGCAGGCCTCGGGCGTCTCGTCGCCCTCGCGCCCGCCGCCGGGCAGATCCCAGTGGCCCGGCCAGGGGATATGCGCCAGATCATCGCGCAGGATCGCGGCCACCGATCCCGCGTGCAGCAGGGCCACCTTGGCCCCGGTGAAGCTCACGGCCAGTTCCGCGCGAAGACCGCAGCCATGTCGGGCCGCGCCGCCACCCGCGCCGCGATCGCCGCAAGCCGCGGCGTTTCAGCCGCAAACCACGCCGGGCCCGGCTGCCAGTGGGTCATCACCGCGACATAGACATCCAGCGCGGTGAAGCGCCCGCCCAGCACCCAGTCCCCGCCGCGCCGCGCCGCCTCGGCATCGACCAGGCGCCACAGATCGCCCCGCTTCGCCACCACCCGGCGGCGGTATTCGGCGACCCCGGCCGCCTCGGGCACCAGCTTTTCCGCGGCATCGGCATAGCTGCCCGCCGGATAGACCGAGGCGACAAGGAAGATCAGCCATCGCAGGAACGTCGCCCGCTCTGGCGCGCCGGGGGCGGGCACCAGATCGTCACGCCCCGTCAGTTCGGCCAGCAGCAGCGTCATCGCCGCGCTTTCCGTCACCACCTCGCCCGAGGGCAGCTCCAGCGTCGGGATCTGCCCAGCCGGGTTCAGCCGCGCCACCCCGGCCCGGGCGGCGGCGTCGTGATAGATGTCGCCCCCCGTCACCAGCTCGCAGGGCAGGCCATAGGCGGCAAGCTGCGCCTCGATGATGGCCGAGCCCCAGCCGGGGTTCTGCCACAGCCGATAGGGCCGATCAGTTGTCATTGATGTCCTTCTCCCACAGCTTCACCTGCCCGTGCCCGATGCCGAACACCGCCCGCAGCCCCAGCCAGGCCAGCAGCGAAAGAACCCCGAACACCAGAAGATGGGCCGGAAGCGACCCCGCCATCCAGCCGGCGGGCGGCAGGCCGGACCATTCGATCAGCCCGGTCAGCACCGCCCCCACGGCAAAGCCCAGGAACACGAAGGCCGGCACCAGCAGTTCCAGAATGCCGATGACACAGCCTGCCACCACCCAGACCCACCACGCCATCAGCCCTTCCCCTTCAGCATGCGGAACGCATCGCCGAACGCCTCCAGCGCCTGCGCGGGAACTAGAACCACCTGCTTGCCGGGGCCCTGCCCCACCGCGGTCAGCGCCTCGACCTGTTTCAGCGCCACCTGGTACTGCGCGGCCTCGATCCCGTTTTCCTTGATCGCCACCGCCACCACCTGCGTCGCATAGGCCTCGGCATCGGCCGAGATGCGCCGCGCCTTGGCCTTCTGCTCGGCCGCGTAAAGCTCGGCATCCGCCTGCAACTCGACCGCCCGCCGCTTGCCCTCGGCCTCGGTCACCTGCGCCCGCCGCGCCCGCTCGGCATTCAGCTGCTGCAGCATCGCCGCCCGCGTCGCCTCGTCCAGGTTGACATCCAGGATCTCGGCCCGGGTCACTTCGATCCCCCAGTCATCCACCATCGCATGAACATGCTCGCGGATCTGCCCGATCAGCTGGGTCCGGTTCGACTGCACCTGGTCCAGTTCCAGCTTGCCGATCTCGCTGCGCACGATCCCCGCCACAGTCGTGGCAATGGCGGCATCCACGTCGCGGATGCGGTAGACGGTCTTTTCCGGCTCGGTGATGCGGTAGAAGACGCTGGTCTCTACCTTCACCAGCACGTTGTCCGCGGTGATCGCATCCTGCGTCGCGGTCGGCAGTTGGCGTTCCAGGATGGAAATCCTGTGCGCCACCCGGTCCACATAGGGCACCACGAAGTTGATCCCCGGCCCCAGTACCGTTCGCAGGCGCCCGAACCGCTCCACCACGAATTTCTGCGATTGCGGCACGATGCGGACGGCCAGATAGACGGTCAGGATCACCAGTGCCGCAAGCGCCAGCGTCACGCCGCTCCCGCCGATCAATGAAGAGCTTTCCACCGTCACCTCCCACATGTCAGGCACATATGTGCAGACTATGCCTGTCGGCCAAGACCCGCGCCAGTACGGAAAGGATCAGGCGCGCCGCCGCCGCCGCGGAATGAGGCCAAGCCAGCCCAGCGCGCCCAGCATCAGAAGCGCCCCGGCAGGCAGCGGCACGGCGCCGACATTCGTGGTGGTGATGACCGGCGTGTAGCTCAGCGTCAGCGATTTCAGAAGGAAGCTCGAATTGTTGCCGCTTGCACCTATCAGGAAGGCATCACTGGCCGGGTTGTTGAAGGTGCTGGCGGAAACCGCGTTCAGGCGGGTCGCCTGGCTGATGACATCGCCGGTGTTGATTGCACCGCTGGCATTGGAATCATAGGACCAGACCATTGAACTCAGGCTCTGGCGGCCGCTGGTGGTATAGCTCAGTTCGGTGAAGGTCGCGGAGTTCAGCACCGCCGCCTGCGACAGCGTGATCGCGATGAAATCGGAATTGCCGCCCGTCGCATCGATGCTTGTCGAGTCGCGCAGCACCCGGCCGATCAGACCCTCGCGGCTGTTCTGCACCCCTGCCCCGCCAGAGGCGAACGTGAGGCCGGCGGCGTAGATGTTCTGGCCCGCGCCCGCGGTGGTGAACGTGCCGATGGTGCGTGTGCCGCGGCTCGTCCGCGCCGGAATCCCGCCGGCCGCGGTCATGCCCGTCAGCGTCACGGTCAGCCCGCTCGTGGTCGTCGTGACCCCGCCCGCCGTCACCGTGCTGCCACCCAGCGTGACCGACGTGGATTGCCCCGCCGCCAGCGCCGTCGTTCCCAGCGTTGACAGATCCAGCGTGATGGTCGCGGCCCTGACCGAGGCAGGCAGAAGCAGTGCCAGAACCGGCAGCACCGTCATCGCCTTGCCAATCTGCCGCCAGACCGCGCGCACAGGCCCATCCTTCCATCCTGAGGGCACCTGCCGTCGGAATCGGCGCCACTTCTCTCTGTCAAGAGATCAGCGCGCAATGACGGGAAGCGGGCCGGATTGCGGCTTTCCGGTGGAAAAACGACCGTCTCGCGCGGGGCGGGCGGGCGCTGCTATACTGGCCCAACCATGCCCGCCCTCTGCCGCGACTGTCTCTGCCCGATCGATGGCCCGCCCCCGGCGCGCTGTCCGGCCTGCCGCTCGCCGCGGGTGCTGGCGCATGGCGAACTGGCGACGCTGGGCATCGCCCATATCGATTGCGACGCCTTCTACGCCTCGGTGGAAAAACGCGACAACCCGGCCCTGCGCGACCAGCCGGTAATCGTGGGCGGCGGCCATCGCGGCGTGGTGTCGACCTGCTGCTACATCGCGCGCATCCGGGGCGTCCGCTCGGCCATGCCGATGTTCCAGGCGCTCCGGCTCTGCCCCGAGGCGGTGGTCGTCAAGCCGCGCATGTCGGTCTATGTCGAGGTCTCGCGCGCCATCCGCGCGCTGATGGAGGCGCTGACCCCCGCGGTCGAGCCGCTGTCGCTTGACGAAGCCTTCCTGGACCTGACCGGCACCGAACGCCTGCACGGCGCCCCGCCCGCGCATCTGCTGGCGCGCCTCGTCCGCCGGATCGAGAACGAGATCGGCGTCACCGCCTCGGTCGGGCTCAGCCACAACAAGTTCCTGGCAAAGATCGCCTCCGATCTCGACAAGCCGCGCGGCTTCTCGGTCATCGGCCGGGCCGAGACCGAAGCTTTCCTGGCCCGCCAGCCGATCCGCGTTCTCTGGGGCGTCGGCGCCGCGGGGCAAGAGGCGCTGGCCCGGGCGGGCATCCGCAGCATGGCCGACCTGCTGCGGTGGGAACGCAAGGACCTGTCCGCCCGCTTCGGCCAGATGGGCGACCGGCTGTGGCATCTGGCCCGCGGGCAGGACAACCGCCGCGTCTCGCCCAACGCGCCGCTGAAGTCGATTTCCAGGGAAACCACCTTCTTCGAGGATACCGCCGACCGCGACCTGCTGGATGGCCACATCTGGCGGCTGTCCGAACAGGTCTCGGCCCGGGCCAAGGCGCGCGATCTGGCGGGGCGCACCGTCACGCTCAAGCTGCGCCGCGCCAGCTTCACGCTGCTCACCCGCCGCCATGCGCTGCGCGAGCCCACGCAGATGGCCGACACGCTCTATCGCGCCGCGCGCGCGTTGCTGGACCAGGTGGCAGAGCCCGGCCCCTTCCGGCTGATCGGGGTGGGGCTGTCAGACCTCTGCCCCGCGTCGATGGCCGACAGGACCCCCGATCTGCTGGACCCCGCGGCCGCCCGCAGGCAGGGCGCCGAACGCGCGGCCGACGAGATCCGCGCGAAGTTCGGCGCCGATGCCATCGTCAAGGGCCGCGCGCTGCGATAGGGGGCGCGGCGTGTCCGCGCGATGCCGTGCCCCATTCCCCGCCGCGCGCTTTCCCGCTATGCCCGCGCCATGGTGACCCTCGCCCCCCTGCCCGAAATCTTCCTTGCCTGCGCGCCCGGCCTTGAACCCGTGTTGCGCGACGAGGCCGCCGCCGCGGGTTTCGCGGCCCCCACACTCCAGCGTGGGGGTGTCACCATCGCGGGGGGCTGGCCCGAGGTCTGGCGCGCCAATCTGGTGCTGCGCGGGGCAACGCGCGTCCTGGCCCGCATCGGCAGCTTCCGCGCGCTTCACCTGGCCCAGCTTGACAAGCGCGCGCGCAAGTTCCCCTGGGCAGAGACGCTGCGCCCGGGCTGCACGATCCGGGTCGAGGCCACCTGCTCCCGCTCCCGCATCTACCATGCGGGCGCGGCCACCCAGCGGGTGGAAACCGCCCTGCGCGAGGCGTTCGGGGCCACCATTGCCGCCGATGCCCCGCTGACGCTGAAGGTGCGGATCGACGACGATCTTGTCACCCTCAGCCTCGATACCTCGGGCGAAAGCCTGCACAAGCGGGGCCACAAGGCCGCCGTCAGCAAGGCGCCCCTGCGCGAGACGCTGGCAGCCCTGTTCCTGCGCGCCGCGGGCTTTCGGGGCGAAGGCCCGGTGGTCGACCCGATGTGCGGCTCGGGCACCTTCGCGCTCGAGGCGGCCGAGATCGCCGCGGGTCTCTGGCCCGGGCGCGACCGCGCCTTCGCCTTCGAGACGCTTGCAAGCTTCGACGCCGCCGCCTTCGCCACGCTGAGGGCGTCTGCCCCGGCCCCGCGCCTCGGGCCCGTGACGGGCTACGGCTTCGACCGCGACCCGGGCGCCATCCGCGCGGCCACCGACAACGCCGCCCGCGCCGGGGTGGCCGACCGCACCGCCTTCCGCCAGCAGGTGCTGAGCGATCTGACGCCCCCCGAAGGCCCGCCCGGGCTTGTCATCGTCAACCCGCCCTACGGCGCGCGGATCGGCGAAAAGTCGGACCTGTTTCCGCTTTACGGCACGCTGGGCAAGGTGCTGCTGACCCGGTTTTCCGGCTGGCGCGCCGCGATCGTCACCACCGAAGGCGGGCTTGCGCGCGCGACCGGCCTGCCCTTGCTGCCCCCCGGCCCCGTGGTCGACCACGGCGGGCTGAAGGTCCGGCTCTACCAGACCGTGCCGCTGCCCTGAACCTCTGCCCAGAGCCACGGCCCTGAGCCGGAGCCTTCGCCAGCCGAAGGAATCGCCTTCTTGCCCATCGCGCGGCTTTGCGCGAGGCTTTCCCCTGCCCTGCGACGGAGCCCGCCGATGACCCGACACGACCCCGCCCTGACCCCGCTGGACGAGCTTCGCGCCAATACCGCCGTGCCGTTCGAACGCGCCCATGCGATGCCGAAATCGGTCTATACGTCGCCCGATTTCCTCGCCCTGGAACAGCGCCACATCTTTGCGCGCGAATGGCTGTGCGCCGGCCGGGCCGAGGCGCTGCCCGATCCCGGCGATTACCTGACGATGACGATAGCGGGCGAACCGGTCATCGTGCTGCGCGACCGCGACGGAGAGATCCGCGCGCTGTCGAACGTCTGCCGCCACCGGATGTCGACCCTGCTGACCGGCCGGGGCCATACCCGCGCCATCGTCTGCCCTTACCACGCCTGGACGTACAACCTTGACGGCACGCTGCGCGGCGCGCCCGCCATGACGCTGAACGAAACCTTCTGCCGCGAGTCGGTCGCCCTGCCCGCGATCCGCTGCGAGGTCTGGCTTGGCTGGATCATGGTCACCCTGAACCCCGAGGCCCCGCCGCCGTCACAGGTTCTGGCCGGGGTGGAACGGCTGGTCGGCCATCTGCACATGGAACGCTATACCGAGGCGTTCCGCGAAACCTTCCGCTGGGCCACCAACTGGAAGGTGCTGGCCGAAAACTTCATGGAAAGCTATCACCTGCCGGTCTGCCACGCGGGCACCATCGGCGGTTCCTGCGACCTCGCGCAGATGACCTGCCCCGAGGGCGAGGCGGCCTTCAACTACCACTGGATCGTGAAGAACGACCAGGTGCCGCTGGCCCTGGCGCATCCGTCGAACACGACGCTTGCGGGGGACGAGCGCCGGATCACCTGGCTGCTGGCAATCTATCCCGCGCTGCTGATCACCCTGACGCCGGGCTATTTCTGGTACCTCAGCCTGACCCCCGTCGCCGCGGGCGAGGTCGAGGTGCTGTTCGGCGGCGGCCTCTCGCCCGAATGGGCCGCCGACCCCGAGGCCCCGGCCCATTTCGCCGCCGTCAAGACGCTGCTCGACGCGGTGAACATCGAGGACAAGGGCTGCGTCGAAAAGGTCTTCGCCGGGCTTCAGGCGGGCCTCTCTGCCCCCGGCCCGCTCAGCCACCTGGAACGGCCGAATTTCGACTTCGCCAGATGGATCGCGGGGCGGATGCCTGCCTAGGGCAGGCACCGCAGACCGGAACCGGGGCGGCGGGCGCCCCGCCCCCGTCAGTTGAACGCGCAGCCGCCCTTGACGCCCAGCGCCTTGAAGATCAGCGCGGCCGGGCACCAGCCGGTGATGGCGGATTGCATCAGGTTGACGCCGATGAAGGCGGTGAACCACAGGAAATAGGGCGACACCCACAGCGTCAGCGCCAGGCTGACCAGGATCATCACCCCGGCAAAGAACATCACGGCACGGTCAAGGGTCATGGCGGCATCCTCTCGGGTCAGGCCGCGGGCTGCGGCGTCTTGTCGGCAGATAGCACCGCGCCCGATAACATTCAAGAACAAGAATGTGTATTCCGTGTCGCACCCCGGCGCTAGAAACCCGCCTCCAGCCGCATCAGCAGGGCCGCCATCATGGCGTCGCACCGGGCAAGCTGTTCCACGCTGACATATTCGTCGGGCTTGTGCCCCTGCGCCATCGAGCCCGGCCCGCAGATCGCGGTGGGAATGCCCAGCCGCTGCGAAAAGAGCCCGCCCTCGGTCCCGAAGGCGACCTTGATCGTGCCGTTCGCCCCCGTCAGCCCCTTGACGAAATTCACCACCCCGGCATCTGACGGGGTTCCGAGCCCGGGGTAATCCCACAGCCGTTCGACCGTGATCGCGGCCTCGGGGAATTCGGCGCGCCGCGGTGCAACGATCGCCTCGGCCGCCGCCTGCAGGCGGGCAATCAGCGCCTCGGGGTCATCCTCGGCTAGGCTGCGGATCTCGAAATCCAGAACGCAGGCGTTGGGCACGATGTTCACCTGCACGCCGCCCTGCATCTTGCCGACATGAAGGGTGGTAAAGGGCACGTCGTAATCGCCGTCACGCCGCCCCGTCTCGGCCACCTCGGCCTGAAGGTCGCGCACCGCGGTCAGGAACTCCGCCCCCAGATGCAGCGCGTTCAGCGCCAGCGGCGCCAGCGCCGAATGCCCCTCGCGGCCCGTGCAGGTGGCGCGCAGGGCGACCTTGCCCTTGTGGCCGGTGGCAGCCTGCATCCCCGTGGGTTCCCCCACGATGCACATCAGCGGCCGCACCGGGGCCGCCGCCAGCATCTCGATCAGCGAGCGCACGCCAAGGCAGCCCACCTCTTCGTCGTAGGAAAACGCGAGGTGCAGCGGCACCTTGAGGTCGCGCCCCGCGGCGCGAAGCCCCATCGCCAGCGCGGCGGCCACAAAGCCTTTCATGTCGGTCGTGCCCCGCCCGTAAAGCCGCCCGCCCTCTTCGGTCAGCCGGAACGGCGGCCGGGTCCAGGCCTGCCCCTCCACCGGCACCACGTCGGTATGGCCCGACAGCATGACACCGGGGCGGTCCTTCGGGCCGATGGTAGCGTAAAGATTGGCCTTTTTCCCGTCAGGATCGGGGATCAGCGTGGCCTCCACCCCGGCCTCGGCCAGCCGGTCGCGCATCCAGGTCATCAGGTCGATGTTGGGCGCGCTGCTGACGGTGGGGAAGGCGATCAGGCGGTCGAGAATGGTGCGGGTGTCCATCGGGGTCTCCTTTGGGCGCCAAGGAACCTGAAAACCGGGCCCGAGGGAACCCCCGGCCTTGACAGGGCCCCGCAACCGCCGACGATGCCTGCCAAGGGGGGCCCCATGCCGCTGCGCTTCACGCTTCGCCAACTGGAATACTTCGTCGCCGTCGGCGAAAGCGGCTCGGTCGCGCAGGCGGCCCAGCGCGTCAACGTCTCGTCGCCATCGATTTCGGCGGCCATCGCGCAACTGGAAACCGAATTCGGCGTACAGCTCTTCGTGCGACGCCACGCCCATGCGTTGACCCTGACCGGGGCGGGCCGCACCCTGATGGGCGAGGCGCGCAAGCTGCTGGCGCAGGCGGAATCGCTGACGGTGCTGGCCTCCGACATCGGCGGCGAGGTCTCGGGGCCGATTGCCGTCGGCTGCCTGACCACCTTCGCGCCGCTGATCCTGCCCACCCTGCGCCGCGCCTTCGAGACCGCGCACCCCAAGGCCCGGGTCAGCCAGTACGAACTTGACCACGCCGACATCCTCGACCGGCTTTTGCGCGGAAAGATCGACATCGGCCTGACCTACGACCTGGCCGTGCCGGGCGACGTGACCTTCCATCCGCTGGCGACGCTGGACCCCTGGGTGATCGTGGCGCCCAGCCATCCGCTGGCGGGCAAGCCGGAAATCCTGCCCGAGGATCTGGTGGGCGTGCCCATGGTGCTGCTCGACCTGCCCTATTCGGGCGATTATTTCCTGACCCTCTTCGACCGGATCGGCACGCCCCCGCTGATCGCCGAACGCACGCGCGACATGTCGGTGCTGCGCAGCCTCGTGGCCAATGGCTACGGCTATTCGCTGATGAACACGCGTACCGCGCTTGAATCCGCACCCGATGGCAAGCGGCTGGCCTTCGTGCCGCTGAAGGGCGGTGTGCGCCCTCTACAGATCGGCCTAGTCACCGCGCGGGCCGAATACCCGCGCAACGTGGTGAAAGCCTTCGCCGAAACCTGCATCGCCCAGACCCGCGACGGCCTGCCCGGCTGCGCCTGAATCTGGGCCTGCGGCAACCGCCCCCTTGACCTTCCCGTGACGGGAAACCTTATGTCAGGGGCCCATGGAGGCTCAGATGACCCAATCCGCAACGCTTGAAGTCGAAGGCATGACCTGCGCCGCCTGCGCAGGCCGGGTGGAACGCGCGGCCCGGGCCGTGCCCGGCGTCACCGGCGCATCGGTGAACCTTGCGATGAAGACGCTGCACGCCGACTTCACCGGCACGCCCGACCCGGCGGCGCTGGCCGCGGCGGTCGCAAAGGCAGGCTACGGCATCGGCCAGACCGAGACCGCCCTGACGGTCGACGGCATGACCTGCGCCAGTTGCGTCGCCCGGATCGAACGCGCGCTGACCGCCTGGCCCGGCGTGACGGGGGCCGAGGTGAACCTGGCCACCGGCACGGCGGTGGCCCACCATCTGGCCGGATCGGTGACGCCGGGCGAACTGGCCGCCGTGATCCGCAAGGCGGGATACGAGGCGACGCCGGTCCACAAGGACAGTGTCCCCGTGTCTGTCCGCCACGCCGAGGAAGCCTCGCGCCTGGCCCGGACGCTGGCGCTGTCGGCCGCGCTGACGCTGCCGGTCTTCCTGATCGCGATGGGCGCGCACATGGTGCCGGGGGTGGACCGGCTGATCATGGCCAGCATCGGGATGCAGGGCGCAAACATCCTGCAATTCGTGCTGACCACGCTGGTGCTGGCCTTCCCCGGGCGGCAGTTCCTGGTCCATGGCATCCCGGCGCTGCTGCGCGGGGCGCCGGACATGAACGCGCTGGTGGCGCTGGGGGCCGGGGCGGCCTGGGCCTATTCCACGGTTGCGACCTTTGCGCCCGGCCTTCTGCCCGCGGGCGCGGTGCAGGTCTATTTCGAGGCCGCCGCCGTCATCGTCACCCTGATCCTGCTGGGCCGGATGCTGGAAGCCCGCGCAAAGGGCCGCGCCGGGGCCGCCATCGCGCGGCTTCTGTCGCTGGCGCCCGCCACGGCGCATGTGCGCCGCAACGGCGCCGTGCTGGACCTGCCCGTCGAAGACCTGCGCGCGGGCGACCGGATCGAGGTTCGCCCGGGCGAACGGATCGCCGCCGATGGCGTGGTCGAGGAGGGCACCTCCTGGGTCGACCGGTCCATGCTGACGGGCGAGCCGGTGCCGGTGGAATCCGGCCCGGGGGCCGAGGCCATCGGCGGCACGGTGAACGGCGCCGGGGCGCTGGTGCTGCGCGTCACCCGCACCGGCGATGACGCGACGCTGGCCCGCATCATCCGCCTGGTGGCCGACGCGCAGGGCGGCAAGCTGCCGATTCAGGCGCTGGTCGACCGGGTGACGCTGTGGTTCGTGCCCGCGGTGATGACCGTCGCGGCACTGACGGTGGTGGCCTGGCTGGTCTTCGGCCCTGCCCCGGTCATCGCGCATGCCCTTGTCGCGGGCGTGTCCGTCCTCATCATCGCCTGCCCCTGCGCGATGGGGCTGGCCACGCCCACCTCGATCATGGTGGGCACCGGGCGCGGGGCGGAACTGGGGCTTCTGTTCCGCAAGGGCGACGCGCTGCAACGGCTGGAGGGCGCGCGGGTCGTGGCGTTCGACAAGACCGGCACGCTGACCGAAGGCCGCCCGGCCGTGACCGAGGTGACGCTGGCGCCGGGGACAGGGATGGACGTGCTGGCCATCATCGCCGCGGTCGAGGCGCGATCGGAACACCCGCTGGCCCGCGCGCTGGTGGCCGAGGCCGAGGGGCGCGGCCTGGCCCTGCCCGTGGCCGAGGGCGTGACCGCCCGGCCCGGGCTGGGGGTGACCGCGACGGTGGCGGGCCAGCGCGTCGCCGTGGGCTCTGCCCGGCTGATGGCCGCCGAAGGGGTCGATGCGGCCCCGCTCGCCGCCGCCGCCGACCGGCTGGCCGCCGAGGGGCGCACCGTGGTGCTGGCCGCCGTCGGCGGCAGGCCCGTGGCGGTGATCGGCGTGGCCGACCCGGTGAAACCGACCGCCGCCGCCACCATCGCGGCCCTGCATGCAGCCGGGGTGAAGACCGCGCTGATCTCGGGCGACAGCGAAGCCACCGCCCGCCGCATCGGCGCGGCGCTGGGCATCGACCATGTCGTGGCGGGCGTGCTGCCCGAAGGCAAGGTCGCCGCCATCGCCGCGCTGAAGGCGGAAGGCCCGGTCGCCTTCGTGGGCGACGGGATCAACGACGCCCCCGCGCTGGCCGCCGCCGATGTGGGCATCGCCATCGGCACCGGCACCGATGTCGCGATCGAGACGGCCGACCTCGTGCTGATGTCGGGCGATCCGGCGGGGGTGGCTTCGGCGCTGGCCCTGTCGCGCGCCACGATGCGCAACATCCGCCAGAACCTTGGCTGGGCCTTCGGCTACAACGTGCTTCTGATCCCGGTGGCAGCACTCGGGCTTCTGAATCCGATGCTCGCGGCGGGGGCGATGGCGGCCTCGTCGGTCATCGTGGTCTCGAACGCGCTGCGCCTGCGCCGCTTCGGGAGGGGAACATGAACATCGCCGACGTGGCGCGCCGCTCGGGCCTGCCCGCCAAGACCATCCGCTATTACGAAGAGATCGGCCTGATCCGCCCGGCGCGCTCGGCCAACGGCTACCGCGCCTTTGCCGGGGCCGACCTGCACAAGCTGGCCTTCCTCGGCCGGGCGCGATCGCTGGGCTTTTCCATTGAAGAGTGCCGGAAGCTGCTGGCGCTCTGGGAAGACCGCAGCCGCGCCAGCGCCGATGTGAAGGCGCTGGCCGAGGCGCATCTGCGCGAGATCGACGCCAAGATCGCCGAGCTGAGGGCCATGCGCGGGACGCTGGCGGGGCTGGTCTCCTGCTGCGCGGGCGACGACCGGCCGGAATGCCCGATCCTGACGGATCTGGCAGGCCCGGACTGACCCGCGCGCGGCCCCCCGACGCGGCGCGGCGGGTGGGGGGCTGTCTGCCCCCCACACCCCCCGAGGATATTTGAGGACAGAAAATGGGAGGACGAGGGCTCGAAGGGCGGCGGATCCGGGTCCGGGGGCAGGTGCAGGGGGTGGGGTTCCGGCCCTTCGTCTGGCAGCTCGCGGAGCGGATGGGGATCGCGGGCGAGGTGCTGAACGACCCCGAGGGGGTGCTGATCTTTGCGCAGGGCGCAGCACTCGACGCCTTCGCGGCAGCGTTGGCGCGGGAGGCCCCGGGGCTGGCCAGGGTCGAGGCGGTGGAGGCCGTGCCGCACCTCTTCGCGGTGGCGCCCGACGGGTTCCGCATCGCCGCCTCGCGCGGGACGGGGGCCGAGACGCGGATCGCGCCGGACGCCGCGACCTGCCCGGCCTGCCTGGCCGAGATCCGCGCAGACGGGCGGCGGCGGGGCTATGCCTTCACCAACTGCACCCATTGCGGGCCCCGCTTCACCATCGTGACCGGCCTGCCCTATGACCGCGCGCGCACCGCGATGGCGGCCTTTCCGCTGTGCCCCGCCTGTCGCGCGGACTACGAGAACCCCGCCGACCGGCGCTTTCATGCCCAGCCGGTCGCCTGCCCGGACTGCGGGCCGCGCCTGTGGCTGGAGGAGGGCGGGGCCGAGGTGCCGGGCGAGGCGGTGGCGCTGGCGGCGGCGCGGCTGAAGGCCGGGGCGGTCCTGGCGGTGAAGGGCCTGGGCGGCTTCCACCTGGCCTGCGACGCGCGCAACGGCGCGGCGGTGGCGCGGCTGCGCGCGCGCAAGCGGCGGCCGCGCAAGCCCTTCGCGCTGATGGGAACGCCAGAGATGATCCGCGCCCATGCGACGCCGAGCGAGGCCGAGGCCGCGCGGCTGATGGACCCGGCGGCGCCGATCCTGCTTCTGGCGGCGGCGGGTGCGGCGCTGCCCGGGGCGGTGGCGCCGGGGCAGCCACTCCTTGGCTGGATGCTGCCCCATACGCCGCTGCACCACCTGCTGCTTGACGCCTTCGGCGGGCCGCTGGTGATGACCTCGGGCAATCTTTCGGGCGAACCGCAGGTGACCGGCAATGACGCGGCACGGGACAAACTGGCCGGGTTCGCCGATGCCTTCCTGATGCATGATCGCGCCATCGTGCGGCGGCTGGATGACGGGGTGGAGCGGGTCCTGCCCTCGGGCCCGATGATCCTGCGGCGGGGCCGCGGCCGGGTGCCCGAGGTGCTGCCGCTGCCCGAGGGGTTCGCCGCGGCCCCGGTCGTGCTGGCGGCCGGCGGGCAGATGAAGGGGGCGCTGTGCCTGACAAAGGGGGGCGCGGCACTTCTGTCGCATCATCTGGGCGATCTGGACGAGCCGCTGACCTGGGGCGAGTATCAGGCGGCCGAGGCGGATTACGCGCAGATCTTCGGCGTCCGGGTGGCGGCGCGGGCCTGTGACCTGCACCCCGGCTACCGCACGACGCAGCATGCCGAGGCCCGGGCGGCCGCAGAGGGCGTGCCGCTGATCCGGGTGCAGCACCACCATGCGCATCTGGCCGCCGCGCTGGCCGATGCGGGCTGGGCGCGCGAAGCGGGGCCGGTGGCGGGGATCGTGCTGGACGGGCTGGGCTACGGCACGGATGGCACCCTCTGGGGGGGCGAGGTGCTGCTGGGCGATTATGCGGCGGCCGCGCGGGTGGCGCATCTGACACCGGCGCCGCTGATCGGCGGCGATGCGGCCAACCGCGAGCCCTGGCGCAACCTGCTGGCCCGGCTGGACGCGGCGGGATTGGCGGCCGAGGCCGACCGGGTGCTGGCGGGCAGGCCGCTGGCGCTGATGCGGCAGGCGGCGCGGGCGGGGGTGAACGCGCCGCCGTCGTCCTCGGCCGGGCGGCTTTTCGATGCGGTGGCGGCGGCGCTGGGGCAGGTGGCCGGGGCGCAGAGCTTCGAGGGGGAAGCGGGGATGGCGGTCGAGGCGCTGGCGGGCGAGACCCGGGCCGCCCCCTACCCCTTTGACGAAACCCCCGCCGGGATCGACCCCGCCCCGATGGTGGCGGCGATGATGGCAGACCTTGCCGCCGGGCGGCCGGGGGCCGAGGTGGCGGCCGCGTTCCAGGCGGGACTGGCGCGGGCCGTCTGCGCCCCCGCGCGGCGGCTGGTGGCGGCAGGCCAGGCCCGCGCGGTGGCCCTGTCGGGCGGCTGTTTCCAGAACGCCCGGCTGCTGGCGCTGTGTCTGGCCGAACTCGACGGGCTGCCGGTGCTGGTGCATCACCGGGTGCCCCCGAACGACGGCGGCCTTGCCCTGGGGCAGGCGCTGGTTGCAGCGGCGCGGCTCGCGCCGGGCTGACGGAGGCGGCAAGGGCGGGGAGCGCGGAGGGCGGCCCCGTCTGTGA
Organism: Pseudomonadota bacterium; assembly: GCA_021845805.1. Lineage (GTDB taxonomy): Bacteria > Pseudomonadota > Alphaproteobacteria > Rhodobacterales > Rhodobacteraceae > Solirhodobacter. The sequence goes on from JAJZVD010000004.1 coordinate 23,357, forward strand.
ACCGCCGACCGAGGAGTTCCCCCCATGCCTGTTCCGCGCACCCGGCATGGCGAGGGCCGCGCTGGCGCCGCTGCCGGCGGATGTTCTTGACCCCTGTGCGGCCGTCATCTTGACTCAGGTCATGGAAAACGAGGTGCGCGATGCATGAAATGTCTCTTGCCGAGGGCATCCGCCAGATCGTACTGGCCGAGGCGCAGAAGCACGGTTTTTCCGCCGTGCGACGCCTGCGGCTGGAAATCGGGCGCTTTGCGGGGGTCGAGAAACCGGCGCTGGCCTTCTGCTTCGACGTGGTGATGCGGGGCAGCCCCGCCGAGGGGGCGGAGCTTGAGATGATCGACCTGCCGGGGGTGGCGATGTGCTATGACTGCATGCGCGAGGTCGAGATCGCCGACCGGCTGGATCCCTGCCCGATCTGCGGCGGCGGGCGGCTGGTGCCGGTGGCGGGCGACGAGATGCGGATCAGGGACATGGAGGTGGTGTGATGTGCACGGTCTGCGGCTGCGGCGGCACGGTAACGCTGGGCGGGCTGGAACTGCGCCATGACGAGGCGCACCGGCTGGGGCTGGCGGATCCCCATCACGGGCATGACCTCGGGCACGGGCATGGCCTCCTGCATGTCGGCACGGGCCCGGCGGGCGTCTCGGTTGCGGGGGTCAGCCTGGCCCGGCTGATCGAGGTGGAAACGGACATCCTGGCCAAGAACGACGCGCTGGCCACGGGCAATCGTCGCGTGCTGCGGGCGCTGGGGGCCTATGCGGTCAACCTCGTCTCGTCGCCCGGATCGGGCAAGACCGCGCTTCTGGTCAGGACGATCGAGGCGATGGCGGGTGTTCCGCTGGCCGTGATCGAGGGCGACCAGCAGACCGAGAATGACGCCGAGCGCATCCGCGCGACCGGCGCCCCCGCGATCCAGATCAACACCGGCAAGGGCTGCCACCTGGATGCCGACATGGTGGGCCGGGCGATGGAGCGGCTGGACCTGACGCCGGGCGGCTTCCTGTTCATCGAGAACGTGGGCAACCTGGTCTGCCCCGCCGCCTTCGATCTGGGCGAGGACGCCAAGGTGGCGATCCTGTCGGTGACCGAGGGCGAGGACAAGCCGCTGAAATATCCAGACATGTTCACCGCGGCAAAGCTCGCGCTGCTGAACAAGGTGGATCTGGCGCCCCATGCCGATGCGGACCTTGACGCCTACGAGGCGAACCTGCGCCGGGTGAACCCGCGGATCGAGGTCCTGCGCGTCTCGGCCCGCACGGGCGAAGGGATGGCGGACTGGGTGACCTGGCTGAAACGCCGGCACGCGGCAAAGACGCTGGCCAAGGCCGGGTAGACCCGCCCGGCGGGGCAACGCGACAGGAGGACGACCGACATGTGCCTTGGCATCCCCGGAGAGATCGTGGCGATCACCGACCCCGAACGGCTGATGGCCCTGGCCGATGTGTCGGGCGTGCGCCGCGAGGTCAGTCTTGCCTGCGTGGCCGAGGGGCCGCTTGAAGACCTGATCGGCCAGTGGGTGCTGATCCATGTGGGGTTTGCCATGAGCGTGATCGACGCCGACGAGGCGGCGAAGACACTCGAGGCGCTGCGGGCCCTCGGCGAGGCGCAGGAGGCGATGGAGGCCATGGCCGCGGGGCAGCGGGCGCTGGAGGAACCGCGATGAGATACGCCACCGAGTTTCGCGACCCCGCGGCCGCGCGGGCGGTGCTGGCCGCCATCGCCCGCACCGCCGACCGGATCGGCGCGACGCGGGCGCGGCCGGTGCGCCTCATGGAAATCTGCGGTGGCCATACCCATGCGATCTTCCGATACGGGCTGGACACGCTGGTGCACGAAGGGGTGGAATTCATCCACGGGCCGGGCTGCCCCGTCTGCGTGCTGCCGATGAGCCGGGTGGACGAGGCGGTCGCGATCGCCGAACGGCCCGGCGTGATCTTCACCACCTTCGGCGACGCGATGCGGGTGCCGGGAACGCGCCGCAGCCTGATGCAGGCGAAGGCCGCGGGGGCCGACATCCGCATGGTCTATTCGCCGCTCGACGCGCTGGAACTCGCGCGGCGGAACCCGGCGCGCGACGTGGTGTTCTTCGGTCTGGGGTTCGAGACCACGACGCCGTCCACCGCGCTGACCATCCAGCAGGCTGCGCGCGAGGGGCTGGGGAACTTCAGCGTCTTCTGCAACCACATCACCGTGCCCGAGCCGATCCGGGCGCTGCTGGACGACCCCGACATGATTCTGGACGGCTTCATCGGGCCGGGCCATGTGTCGATGGTGATCGGCATCCACCCCTATGACTTCATCGCGCGGGACTACCGCAAGCCGATCGTGGTGGCGGGGTTCGAGCCGCTCGATCTGCTGCAATCGGTGCTGATGGTGCTGACCCAGATCGCCGAGGGCCGCGCCGCGGTGGAAAACCAGTATGCCCGCGTGGTGCCCGAACATGGCAACCGGGCAAGCCTGGCCGCGATCGCGGATGTCTACGAACGTCGGCCCAGCTTTGCCTGGCGGGGCCTGGGCGAGATCGACGCAAGCGGGCTGCGCATCCGCGAGGCCTATCGGGCCTGGGACGCCGAAGAGAAGTTCGGCCTTGGCTATGCCGCCGGGGCCAGGGCCGACGAACCCGAAGGCTGCGCCTGCGGGGCGGTGATGACGGGGCGGATGAAGCCGCCGGCCTGCCCGCAATTCGGCCGCGGCTGCACGCCGGAAACCCCGCTGGGGGCGCTGATGGTCTCCTCGGAAGGGGCCTGTGCCGCCTACTGGCACTACGGCGGGGCGCGGGCGGCGGCCGGGTAGCAGGCCGGGGGCCCTGCCCCCGGACCCCCGGGATATTTGCGGACCGGAAATGAGAGGAAGGGCGCGACGAATGGCGCTGCGCGATACCCATGTGACGCTGGCCCATGGCGGGGGCGGCAAGGCGATGCGGGATCTGATCGACGAGGTCTTCACCGCCGTCTTCCAGCCTCCGGGGATGGAGGATCAGGCGCGGCTGATGGACAAGGCGCTACAGGCGCCCGGCGCGCGGCTGGCCTTCACCACCGACAGTTTCGTGGTGACCCCGGTGGAGTTTCCGGGCGGCGACATCGGCAAGATCGCGGTCTGCGGCACGGTGAACGACCTGGCCGTGGGAGGCGCGCGGCCGCTCTGGCTGTCTGCCGCCTTCATCATCGAGGAAGGATGCGAGATCGCGCTGTTGCACCGGATCGTGGCCAGCATGGCGCGCGAGGCGGCGGCTGCGGGGGTGCGGATCGTCACCGGCGACACCAAGGTGGTGGGGCGCGGGTCGGCCGATGGCGTCTTCGTCACCACGTCGGGCCTGGGCGTGATCCCGCCGGGGCGCGCGTTGGCGGCGGGGCGGATCCGGCCGGGCGACGTGGCGATCGTCAACGGGCGGCTGGGCGATCACGGCGCGGCGATCCTGGCCGCGCGGGGCGACATGGCGCTGTCGAGCGACCTGCAGTCGGATTGCCGGAGCCTTGGCCATCTGATGGAGGCGGTGCTGACGGCGGCGCCGGACACGCGGGCGGCGCGGGATGCGACACGCGGCGGGCTGGCGGCGGCGCTGAACGAGATGGCCGCCGCCGCGGGCGTGGGCATCGAGATCGCGGAAACCGCGCTGCCCCTGCAGGATGCGGTGCGCGGGATCTGCGAGATCCTGGGCCTCGACCCGCTCTATCTGGCCAATGAAGGCACGCTGGTGGCCTTCGTGCCGCCGGATCAGGCCGATGCCGCGCTGGCTGCGATGCGGGGCTCTGCGGCCGGGCGGGGGGCCGCGATCATCGGGCAGGCGGTGGCGGCGCATCCGGGCCTGGTGACGATGACGACCCCATTCGGCGGCGCCCGCATCGTCGACATGCTGGTGGGCGAGCAGCTGCCGCGGATCTGCTGAGGGTCAGAACGCCACGACCTCTGGCCCCGCGCCGATGCCGGTCGTCAGTTGGGGGTCGAACCAGGGGTGCCAGGGGTCGAGCACGACATGGCGCGTCAGCCCGTCCTGCCCCCGCACGCGCAACAGCACCGGCGCCGTGATCGTCATCGCCCGGAAGGCCTCGACGGCGCCGGGATCGCCGAGCGGGCGGCCGTTCACCGCCACCACGGTTTCGCCCGGCTTCAGCCGCGCCTCGGCGGCCAGCTTGCCCGCGGCCAGAGCGGTGATCTGCCCGCCGTCGTCCAGCGTCAGCCCCAGCGCCGCCACCGGGTAGCTTGCGGGGCGCGCCGGGGCGGCGCTGGGCGGGTGGCGCACCGGGGCGCCAAGGTCGAGGGCAAGCGTCATCTTCTGCCCGGCGCGGCGGATGTCGAACACCGTCTCGCCCCGGCTGGCCGCCTGTTCGAGAAGGAAGGCGATGTCGCCCGGATGGGTCACCTTCTGATGGTCGATCCGGGTCAGGATGTCGCCGGGCAGAAGCCCCGCGGTGGCGGCGCGGCCGCCCGCGGTCACGTCATCGACCAGCACGCCCGCCTTGGCCACATGCAGCGCGGCGGCGATTTCGCCATCGACCGGGCGGACGCGCATCCCCACCATCGCCACCGGCTGCAGGGTACCCGCCAGCAACTGCGGCACGATGCGCTGCAGATCCTCGACCGAGATCGCGAAGGACAGGCCGATGAAGTTTGGCGCGCCATCCACGATCTGGCTGTTCATCCCCAGAACCCGGCCCTGATGGTCCACCAGCGGCCCGCCGGAATTTCCGTTGTTCACCGCCGCGTCATGCTGCACCAGCCGGATCGGGACGGCGGGGTCAAGCTGGCGCGGGCGGGCGGAGGCCATGCCGCGGGTCACGGTGAACTCGACCCCCAGCGGCGCACCGACGGCATAGACGGTCTGGCCCAGCTCGGCCGGCGCGGGGGCGGGGGAAAGCCCGTGCCCCTCGCCGCCCGGGATGGCCAGCACCGCCACGTCACGGGCGGGATCGCGCGCCAGCACGCGGGCGGTCTGCTCGTGGCCGTCGTCGAAGGTCACCTCGACCTCGTCCTCGCCGGCCACGACATGGGCGCAGGTCACCGCGACATGCCCGTCGCCCCAGAGAAAGGCCGAACCGAGGAACGTGCCCGTTTCGTCGGTGGAATGCACCACCAGCGTTGCCGCGATCGCATGTTCCAGCCCCGGCGGCGCCTCGGCCCGGGCAGTTGCCCCGAACAGGAGGGCAGCCGCACAGGCCGCCGCCCCGATCATCCGGTTCCCGATGCGCATGCCCGCCTCCGTTGCACTCTTGCGCCCAGAGATATGCCTCTGACGCGAAAGGCAACCGGCGGCGCGGGATCAGCCGGTCACTTCGGCGAGTTTGACCGTTCGGCCCTCGGCCACCGACCTCAGTGCCGCTTCCGCAAGCGCAAGTGCGGCCAGCCCGTCTTCGCCAGAGGGGCTGACAGGCGCCTTGCCCGCCGCCGCCGCGATAAAGGCCGCGATCTCGGCGGCATAGGCATCGGTGTAGCGGGTCATGAAGAAATCGTGCAGCGGCGGGCGGGTGTAGCCCTGCGACGAGGCGATCTCGATCGACACCGGGCGCTGGTTTTCGGCCGACACGAGACCGTTGGAGCCGTGCACCTCGATCCGCTGATCGTAGCCATAGGTCGCGCGGCGCGAATTCGAGATCATCGCCTGCTTGCCGCTGGCGGTCTTCAGCATCACCTGCACCGAATCGAAATCACCCGCCTTGCCGATCGCCGGATCGACCAGCACCGAGGCCATGGCCGAGACCTCGGCCACCTCTTCGCCCAGCAGGAAACGCGCCATGTCAAAATCATGGATCGTCATGTCGCGGAAGATCCCGCCCGAACGGCCGATGTAGTCGATTGGCGGCGCGCCAGGGTCGCGGCTGGTGATCGTCACCATCTCGACCGTGCCGATGGCGCCCTTGTCGATCTCGGCCCGGACGGCGGCGAAATGCGGATCGAAGCGGCGGTTGAAGCCGACCATCAGCGTGGCCTTCGTCTCGCGCACCACCTTCAGGCAGGCCGTCACGCGCGCAAGGCTCAGGTCGATCGGCTTTTCGCAGAAGATCGCCTTGCCCGCGCGGGCGAACCGCTCGATCAGGTCGGCGTGGGTGTCGGTGGGGGTGCAGATCACCACCGCGTCGATGTCGCGGTCGGCCTCGATCGCCTCGATCGTGCGGATCTCGCAGGCATACTGGTCGGCAATGACCTGCGCCGCGGCGGGAACGGCATCGGCCACGGCCACCAGCCGGGCGCCGGGGGTGGCGGTGATCGCCTTGGCGTGGACCTTGCCGATACGGCCTGCGCCCAGAAGTCCGAACCTGAGTGTCATGTCATCCTCGAGATTGGCCGGCCGGTGCCGGCATGGGGGGTGTGGCGCCTATTCGGGATAGGCGCCAGTCACATTCTGGTCGAAGTCGATCAGCGCGCCGGTCATCACGCCCGACCGCGGACCAAGCAGATAGGCGGCAAGCCCGGCCACATGGGCGGGCTTGACCAGCATGCCGAAGGGTTGGCGCGCCTCGGCGGCGGCCAGCCAGCCGTCCTCGGCACCGTGATACCTGCGCTGCGTCTCGTCCTCGCCCGGCGTGTCCATCCAGCCGCAGTTGATCGCGTTGACCCGGATGCGGTTGCCCCGCAGCGCCTGGGCCGCGTTCTTCGTCACATTGGCCAGCGCGGCCTTCGAGGCGGAATAGGGCGACAGGAACGATTGCCCGCAATGGACCACCATCGACAGGATGTTCACCGCCGCCGCCGGATACCCGCCGGCCACCGCCATCTGCGCAAGCCGTTGCAGGGCGAAATAGGGGCCCTTCGCGTTCACCGCCATCACCCGGTCCCAGGCGTCCGGCGTGGTATCGAGGATCGAGCCCCGGTCGGTCGCCGCCGCGGCGTTGCACAGCGCCGTCACCGGCCCCAGCCGCGCGGCCGCGCGGTCGATCAGCGCCATCGCCTCTTCGGCGTTGGCCATGTCGCAGGGCAGAAAGCGCACGTCGGCCCCGGTTTCGCGCAGTTGGCGGGCGGCGGCCTCGCCCTTTTCCACGCCGCGACCCGCGATCACCAGCTTGCGGCAGCCCTCGGCGATCAGCGCCTCGGCGATGGCGCGGCCCATCCCCTGGCTGCCGCCGGTGACCACCGCCACGGTCTGGCTGTGTGGCAGATCACGCATAGGCCCCCGCCTCGGCCCCCTTCACGCCGGTGATATAGGCCACCACGTCGTTGCCGTCGGTTTCGTCCCGGCGCAGGCTGGCCACGATCCGGCCGCGGCGGAAGACCACGATCCGGTCCACCAGGTCAAACACCTGCCGCAGGTTGTGGCTGATCAGGATCAGCGGAATGCCGCGGTCCTTCAGCCCGCGGATGATGTTTTCCACCTGTGCGGTTTCCTGCACCCCCAGCGCCGCGGTGGGTTCGTCCATGATGATCAGCTTGGACGCGAACGAGGCGGCCCGCGCGATGGCCACGCATTGCCGCTGCCCGCCCGACATGTGCCGGATGGTGTTCGACAGGTTCGGGATCTTCACCGCCGTCCGGGTCAGCGCGTCCTGCGTCCGTTCGCGCATCGCCTTGCGGTCGAGGATCGAGAACGGCCCGAGGTTGAACCGGATCAGCTCGCGCCCCAGGAACAGGTTCGAGGGCACGTCCAGGTCATCGGCCAGCGCCAGGTTCTGGAACACCGTCTCGATGCCGTGCTCGCGCGCCTCGATGGGGCCTGCGAAGTCCACCTCGTTGCCGTCGAACCAGACCTTGCCCGCGGTGCGCTGCTCGACACCCGTGATCTGGCGCACGAAGGTGGACTTGCCCGCCCCGTTGTCGCCCACCACGGCAATATGCTCGCCCGCCTGCAGGGTGAAGTTGGCGTCTTCCAGCGCGTGCACGCCGCCATAGCGTTTCGTCAGCCCGCGCGTCTCAAGGATGATGTCGCTCATCGTCGCCCCCTCAGGCCTGCCGCGCGCGGCGCTTCTGGCGGGCCACGTCGGCGATGACGGCCACCACGATGATCGCGCCCTTGATGATCTGCTGATAGTAGGCGTCAATGCCCAGAAAGGTGAAGCCCGAGGTGATGACGCCGAAGATCAGCGCGCCCAGCACCGTGCCCACGATCGAGCCCCGCCCCCCCGAGAGCGACACGCCCCCGATCACCGCCATGGCGATGGCGTCAAGCTCGTACATCACCCCCATCCCGGCCTGTGCCGTCAGGTTCTTCGAGGTCAGAACCAGTGCCGCCACCCCCGCCAGCGCCCCCGCGATGCTGTAGACCAGCATCAGGTGACGCTCGACCTTGATGCCCGAGATGCGCGCGGCCTCGGGGTTCGAGCCGATGGCATAGGTCCGGGTGCCATAAAGCGTGAACCGCAGCGCCAGATGGAACAGCACCGCCAGCGCCACGAAGATCAGCACCGGGTGCAGGCCCGAGCCGAAGACGGTATAGGCCTGGGTCGGAAAGGAAATCGGGTTGCCGTGGCTGTACCAGTTCGCCACCCCGCGCGCTGTCACCATCATGCCCAGCGTGGCGATGAAGGGCGGGATCTGGGTATAGGCGATCAGGGCGCCGTTGATCATCCCGGCAATCGCCCCGCAGGCCACCGCCACCAGCGCGGGCACGATGGCGGGCAGGTCCATCAGTTCGGGGCCGAAGATGGCCTTGGGATTGGGATTGCCGTTGACCATCGCGACCTGGGCGAAGCTCATCGCGATCATGGCTGTCGCGCCGACGACCGACCCCGACGACAGGTCGATGCCGCCGGTGATGATCACCTGCGTCACGCCCACCGCGATGATCCCCGTGATCGCGACCTGGCCGATGATGATGCTCAGCCGCTGGCTGTTCCACAGGAAGCTCTGGGCGGCGATGTCGGATCGCCACATCGGCTGGAGCCATCCCAGCACCTCGAAGATCAGCGCGATGACCACCAGCCCGATCAGCACGTTGATTTCCGCCGGCCACTGCCGCCGCCGCCGCGGCCCTGCCGCCGGGGCTGCCGTTCCGCTCAATTCCGCCATCTCGCGATTTCCTTCAGGTAACGCCCGCCCGCGGGCAGGAGAGCGGCCGCGGCCGCTCTCCGATGGGATCTCCGTCGATCGCGGAAATCAGTTCTTCTTCATGAACTTGTCCATGTTCGCGGGGGTCACGAGCTGGAACGGAACGTAGACCTTCTTCTCGACCGGCTGCTTCTTCATCAGCTTCAGCGCGGCATCCACCGCGCCGTGGCCCTGCCCCGCGGCATCCTGGAACACCGTCGCCTTCAGGTTGCCCGCGGCCATTTCCGCCAGCGCGTCCTGCGTCGCGTCGACGCCCGCCACGATGGTCTTGGACGGATCGACCCCGGCGGCCTTCATCGCCTGGATCGCGCCGATCGCCATCTCGTCGTTGTTGGCGATCACGGCATCGTACTTGATCCCCGAGGACAGCCAGTTGGTCATCAGGTTCTGCGCCTGGTCACGCTGCCAATTCGCGGTCTGCTCCTGCACGATCTTCATGAACGCGCATTCGGGCGTGGCGATCACGTCGTGGATGTCCTTGGTGCGCTGCACCGCAGCCTGGTTCGACAGCTCGCCCTGCATGACCAGGATGTTGGCGCCCTTGTCCTTGCCCGCGGCCTTCAGCAGGCGGCAGACTTCCTTGGTTTCCAGCGTTCCCGAGTCCGCCTCGTTCGAGGCCACGAAGGCCTGACCGTCGGGCAGCGTGTCGACGTTGATCGGCTGGCGGTTCACATAGACCAGCGGGATATGCGCGGCGGCGGCGGCATCGGTGATCGCCTGGGTCGCCGAGGTGTCGACCGGGTTCACGATGATCGCATCGACCTTCGAGGCGATGAAGTTCTTCACCTGGTCAAGCTGCTTGGCCACGTCGTTGCCCGCATCCTCGATCTGGACGTTGGTGTCGGGCAGCGTCTTGGCATAGTCCGACATGCCGTTGCGCAGCACGGTCAGGAAGTTGTCGTCGAACTTCGCCATGCTCACGCCGATGTTGGCGGCCATGGCCGAGGTCGACATCAGGGCCGCAAGGCCCGCGACGATCAGCATCTTCTTCATTGTCTTCTCCTCCTCTGTCGGTGTCCGGCGCACCGTTCCTCCCGCCGGAGCGCCCCTCGCCGGGGCGTCGGGTCTCTCCGCTCAGGCCGCCATGCGGGCAACCTCGGCGCGGATGAATTCCATCGACCGCGCAAGCGCCGGCTTTACATCGCCCAGCGCATGCACCGAGGGCGCGAAGGGCTCGTAGCTGATGGGCCCCCCGTAGCCCGCATCCAGCAGCGCACGGATCTGCGCGACATTGCCCAGCCGGTCGGCGGCATCGACCAGAACGCGGTGCGCGTCGCGCATGTCCGCGACCGCGACACCGGGCTCGACGACACCGGAAACGTGAACGATTCCGGTATGTTCAGGGAAAATCCGCCCGCCACCCGCAAGGTGGTGGTGGAACGTGTCATGGACCAGCCAATAGGTGCCCGCGCCGCCCACGGCCTCAATCGCCTCGACCGCCTCGGCCTTGCTGCGCAGCGAACAGACCTCGAAGCCCAAAGGCTCGACCATCGCCTTCAGCCCATGCGCCTTCAGCATCGGCAGCAGTTCCGCCAGCGCCAGCTTCAGCGCCTTCTGGCGCACGCCGTTGCCGGTCGCCACCCCGTCGTTGCGGGGGATCAGGCTGACCGCCTCGGCCCCCGCGGCCACGGCGGTTGTCATCAGCGCCTGCGCCTCGGCGCGCCTGGCGTCGGACCAGTCGTTGAACATCTTCACCTCGGCCAGCGCCAGGAACCGCAGCCCGCGCGCCGCCACCTGCGCCTTCACCACGGCGGGGTCGGCGCCGTCGAACAGCGGGCGGCTCAGGTCGTTGCGGAACTCCACCCCCACACAGCCAAGCCCCGCGGCCAGGTCCAGGAACGCCTCGGTTCCCAGGCGCGGCGCGGTCATGTGGTTCAGGGCAAAGGGAAGGCTCAAGGGGTTCTCCACGTCTCGATGCGGCTCCGCAGCCGTTCGTAGAATTGATATTCCATTTATGAACCTTATCAACTGAAAAATTCCAAACCCGCGCAAGCCCCGGAAATCCGTTCCAGATCGGCTGGTTGTGCCCGCCTCACCGGCCGGACGGGCCCGGGCCGCGCGATTCGACGCGGGTCAGATCGACTCGGGCAGGTGCAGATCGGGGGGCAGGAAGTGCTGTGCGGTGGCGGTGGCGGCGCCCTCTGTCGCTGCGTGCGCCATGCTTGCAAACAGCGCCCGGCAAAGCTTTTCCAGCGGCGTATCCACCACCATCGTCACGACCCCATCGGCCAGCCCGGCCCGCGAGTCGCCCGTCAGCGCCGAGACGATCAGCACCACCTCGCCCTTGCGGCCGGATTCGCGCAGGGCGGCAATCGCCCCCTCCATCCCGCCGCCCGAAACGTAGATGCCGCGCAGGTCGGGGTGGCGGGCCAGCAGGGCAAGCGTGGCTTCGTAGGTCAGTTGCCGGGTTTCCAGGTTCACCAGCGTCTCCAGCACCTGCAACTGTGGCGCCGCCTCGCGCAGGTAGGCGCGGAACCCGGTCTCGCGCAGCTCGTGCCCGTGCCAGCGGTGCCCACCCACGAAGATCGCCACCGGCCCCGGCCCCCGCGCGGCCAGCGCGGTCATCCAGCCCGCGGTCCGGCCGACCTTCAGGTTGTTCAGCCCCAGGTACCCAGACCGTACCCCCTGCGCGAAGTCCGACAAGAGCGAAAACACCGGCAGCCCCTGCGCGCGCAATGCCTCGACCGCCGCCGTCACCTCGGGGTGATTGACCGCCGTGGCCGCCAGCGCATCGCAGCGCCCGGCCATGGCGCGCAGCAGCCCTGCCATCTCCGACGGCGCCTGGCTGGCCGAAAACTCCAGGATCAGCCGCCCGCGCACGCCCTGCACCTGTGCGACGGTGCGATGCAGTTCCTCGGCAAAGGCCCTGTAGAAATCCTGCCCCTGCTTGTGCAGCACCACACCAAAGCGCACCTCGGGCAGGGCCTCCGCCGCGCCCGACAGCCGCGCGGCCGCCGGATGGCCCAGCCGCAGCGCCGCCTCCACCACCCGCGCGCGGGTGTCCGGCCGAACCGCCTCGCGCCCGTTCAGGATGCGATCGACCGTGGCCACCGACACGCCCGCCGCAGCCGCAAGCTCCGCCATGCCCGCCCGTTTTGCCATCGCCATCGCGCCTGATGAAATCTCGTCAGATCATGATCGCAGTCTGACGATGTCTGACGAGAATATCCAGTCCATCTGTTCCCGAAATGGAACGGATCTTCTATCCTTCCCCATGCCCGGCGCCGGCCGCCGGCTGGGAGGACCGATGGGGAAACGAGATTACAACCTTCTGGGCGAGGACGCGCGCCGCGCCGTGGAATCCGGCCTGGCCGCCGCAGCGTGGTATCACACCGAAGTGCCGCGCAAGGTGATGAAAGACCTGATGCAGCGCAGCGACCAGCCCGCCATCCGCGACACGATCCTGCTTTACGGCGGCATGATCGTCTTTGCAGCGCTTGGCATCGCGCTCTGGCCGCATGTCTGGTCGGCCCCGTTCTGGCTGGCCTACGGGGTGCTTTACGGCTCTGCCTCGGATTCGCGCTGGCACGAATGCGGCCACGGCACCGCCTTCCGCACCGGCTGGATGAATGACGTGGTCTATCAGATCGCCAGCTTCATGATCATGCGCAACGCCGCCACCTGGCGCTGGAGCCACGCGCGCCACCATACGAACACCTACATCGTCGGCCGCGACCCCGAGATCGCGATCATGCGGCCGCCCGCCTTCCTGAAGTTGATCGGCAGTTTCATCGGCATCCCCGAGGTCCTGCAATTCGTCCCCCGGATGATCTACAACGCCGTCATCGGCGTGCACCCCGAGGAAAAGACCTTCGTGCCGGAGAGCGAATGGCCGAAGGTGGTGCGGGTGGCGCGGGTCCATCTGGCCATCCATGCCGCCACCGTGGCGCTGGCGGTCTGGATGCAGTCGATCCTGCCGCTGATGGTGATCGGCCTGCCGCGGATGTACGGCGCCTGGCACCATGTGATGACGGGGCTTCTGCAGCACGGCGGGCTGGCCGACAACGTGGTGGACCACCGGCTGAACAGCCGCACCGTCATGATGAACCCGGTCAGCCGGTTCATCTACTGGAACATGAACTACCACGTCGAACACCACATGTTCCCGATGGTGCCCTACCACGCCCTGCCCCGGCTGCATGAGGCGATCCGGCACGACCTGCCCGCCCCCAACCGCTCCATCGCCGCAGCGTTCCGCGAGATGTGGCCGGCGCTGCGCCGCCAGCTCGCCTCCGAAGACTATGTCCTGCACCGCGAACTGCCGCCGACCGCCCGCCCCTACCGGCTGGATTTCCACACCGCCGCCCTTGGCACCGCCGCCGCGTAACCCCGACAGAAAGGACAAGCCATGCCCCAGTGGGTGGATGCCTGCGCCACGGATGACGTGGAGCCTGAAGACGTGATCCGCTTCGACCACGGCGGCCAGACCTACGCGGTCTACCGCAGCCCCGACGACTACTGGTTCTGCACGGACGGGCTTTGCAGCCACGAACAGGTTCACCTGGCCGACGGACTGGTGATGGGCGACGTGATCGAATGCCCCAAGCACAACGGCCGGTTCGACTATCGCACCGGCGCGCCGAAACGCGCGCCCGTCTGCGTGGCGCTGCGCACCTACCCTGCCCGCGCCGAGGCCGGGCGGGTGCTGGTGGAACTGCCATGATGCGGCGCCCCACCGTGGCCGATCTGCTGGCCCGGCGCGGCCAGCGCCCGCTTCCTATGCTGCGGGTGGAAACGCTGGACGAGGCGCGCGCCGCCGGACATGCCGGGGTGCCGATGCTCTCGGTGCCGCCCGCGCTGCTGCTTGACCCCCGCTTCCGCGAGGCGGCGCCCGAGGCCTTCGCCATCCCTGGCGCGAATTTCCACGAGATCGGCGGGCCCGAGGCGTTCCTGACCTGGGCCCTGCCGCTCTGCAAGGCGGGGGCCGATGCGGTCTATTGCGCGGGCAGCCTGGCGGCGGTGCGGCTGCTGGCCGACCACGCGATCCCGGTCTGCGGCCATGTCGGGTTGATCCCGTCGAAATGCACCTGGACAGGCGGGTTCCGGGCGGTGGGAAAGACGCTGGACACCGCGAAGCTGGTCTGGCGCCAGGTCCGCGCGCTGGAAGAGGCGGGCGCCTTCGCCGCCGAGATCGAGGTGGTGCCGCATTCGGTCGCCCGGCTGATCGCGGACCGCAGCAGGCTGTTCCTGATCTCGATGGGGGCGGGGCCGGGGTTCGGGGCGCAATACCTGTTTTCCAGCGACGTGCTGGGCGAGACCGCAGGCCATGTGCCGCGCCATGCCAAGGTCTATCGCGACTTTGCCGCCGAACATGCCCGGCTGCAGGCGGAACGGGTGGCGGCCTATGGCGCCTTTGCGGCCGATGTGGCCGATGGCAGCTATCCCGGCCCGCAGCATGTGGTGGAGGCCGGAGACGAGATGCTGGAGGCGTTCCGCGACTGGCTGGACGGGGAAGGGTAAGGGGGCTCTGCCCCCTCGGCGCGTGCCGCGCCTCACCCCCGGGATATTTGCGGACCGGAAATGGGGGATGGGCGCGGTCAGTCCTGCGCGCGCAGGATGCGGGCCGGGCGGGTGGCTAGCGGGCGAAGCGCGAAGACGAGCCCCGCAAGCAGGGTGGCAAGCACGCCGCCCGCCACGATGGCCAGCGCCGAGACCGGCTCGAACCGGTAGGGCGCCTGCATGACAAAGCGCATCACCGCCCAGCCCGCGGCCCCGCCCGCGACGATCGCGACACCTCCGGCGGCGGCGCCGAGAAGGGCCGCCCGAAGCGCGAAGCTGGCAAGGATCCGCGCGCGCGTGGCGCCGAGCGTCTTCAGCACCGCGGCTTCGTAGACGCGGGCGCGCTCGCCCGCGGCGGCGGCCCCGATCAGCACCATGAACCCGGTCACCAGTATGGCCGCCGCAGCCCAGGCGGTGGCCGCCGCGATGGCATCAAGCGCCTGGGTCACCTGCGCGATCGCGTCGCGGACCCGGATCGCGGTGATGTTGGGATAGGCCGTGGCCAGATCGCGCAGCAGCGGCGCCTCGGCCGCGGGCGCGGCGTAGACGGTGGCGATGTCGGTATGCGGCGCGCCCGCGAGCGCGGCGGGGTCGAACGACAGGATGAAGCCGATGCCGGCCGACTGGAAGTTCACGTCGCGGAACGAGGTGATCGTGCCGGTGATGTCGCGCCCGAGGATGTTCACCGTCAGCGTGTCGCCCAGCTTCAGCCCCATCTCGGCGCCTTCCTTGGCGGCAAAGCTGATCTGCGGCGGCCCGCTGTAATCCCGGGGCCACCAGGCGCCGGAGGTGACCCGGGCATTGGCGGGGGGCGTGTCGGACATGGTGACGCCGCGGTCGCCGCGCAGCACCCAGTGGTTGCCCGCCACCTCCTTTGCCGGGCGGCCGTTGATCTTCGTGATGATGCCGCGCAGCATCGGCGCGGTTTCCACCCGGCTGACCCCGGGGTCGCCCTGGGTCCGCGCAAGGAAACCCTGAAGCTGGTCGGGCTGGATGTCGACGAAATAATAGCTGGGCGCCCGGGTCGGCAGATCCGTCTGGATCGCCGCGCGCAGGTTGCCGTCGATCTGGCCCACCGCCGCCAGCACCGACAGGCCGAGCCCCAGCGACAGGATGACCGAGGCCGCCTCTTCGCGCGGGCCGCCGATCGCGCCCAGCGCAAGCCGGAGCACGGTGCGCCCCTGAAGGGCGCGCGCCCGGGCCAGCCTGCGGGCCAGCCTGCGCATCGCGACAGCCGCCAGCACCAGCACCGCCAGGGCGACCCCGACCCCGGCCAGCGACCAGAGCGCCAGCGAGGGCACGCCGGAAAACACGGTGGCCGCCCCGATCAGCCCGGCCAGCGCCAGCGCCAGCGCGACGAGGTAGCGCTTGCGCGGCCAGCCGCCGCGGGCGCCATCGCGGTAGAGCGTGGCCGCGCGCACCCGTTCGGCCCGCGCCAGCGGCCAGAGCGCGAAGATCAGCGCGGTCAGCGCGCCGTAAAGCGCGGCCTGCACCAGCGGCGCGGGGTAAAGCCCGAAAGCCACCGGAAACGGCAGCGCCCGGGCGATGAGCGGTGCCGCGACGCCCACCGCAGCGGCGCCGAGGATGAGGCCCAGCGTCACCCCGAGCGCGGTCAGCGCCGCGATCTGGAGGAGATAGACTGCGAAGATCGTGCCGCCCTCGGCGCCCAGCGTCTTGAGCGTGGCGATCGTGGCCGTCTTGCGCTCCAGATAGGCCCTGACCGCCGCCGAGACACCGACACCCCCGACCGCCAGACCGGCCAGCCCGACAAGGACCAGGAACGAGCCGATGCGCCGCACGAACTCGGAGATCCCGGGGGCGGCGTTGCGCTTGTCGGTCCAGCGCAGCCCGCCATTGGCGAAGGCGGCCTCGGCGGCGGTCTTGGTGGCGGCCAGCGTCTCGCCCGGCTTCAGGATCATCCGGTAGCGGGTGTCATAAAGCGTGCCGGGTTGCAGCAGGCCCGAGTTGACCAGGTCTGCGGTGCGCACGATGGTGCGCGGGCCGAAGCCGAAGCCCGCGGTGGCGCTGTCGGGTTCATGGACCAGCACCGCCATCAGCCGGAACGCCTGCGTGCCAAGCCGGAATGTCTCGCCCGGCGTCAACCCCAGCCGCGCGCTCAGCACCCCATCCATCACCGCGCCGGGGGTGTGGCCGTCGCCCTGCAGCGCGGTCTGGATCGGCATCGGCGGGTCCAGCGTGACACTGCCGGTCAGCGGATAGAGGGTGTCCACCCCTTTCACGTCGGTCAGCGCGCGCTGGGCTGCCGCCCCGTCGCCCACCACGGCCATCGAGCGGAAGGTGACCACCTCGGCCAGCCGCGCCGCGTGGTCTTCCAGAAAGCCGCGCTCGGCCGCGGTGGCGTGGCGATAGGTCAGCGCCACTTCGGCATCCCCGCCCAGCAGCACCGCCCCCTGGTCGCGCAGCCCGCCTTCGATCCCCGATCGCACCAGCCCGACGCCCGCGATGGCGGCAACCCCCAGCGCAAGGCAGGCCAGGAACACGCGGAACCCCGCGATACCGCCGCGCAGTTCGCGCCGGGCGATGCGGAGGGCCAGCGCCAGCCTCATTCGGCGGCCTGCCGCAGCGCCTCGCCCGCGACCCGGCCATCGGCAAGCTGCACCACCCGGTCGCAGCGTTCGGCCAGTTCGGGCGCGTGGGTCACCAGCACGAGCGTGGCGCCGTGGGCATCGCGCAGCCCGAACAGCAGGTTCATGATCGCGGCCCCGTTCGCGCTGTCGAGGTTGCCGGTAGGCTCGTCGGCCAGAAGGATCGCGGGCCGCGGCGCTGCCGCCCGGGCCAGCGCGACGCGCTGCTGCTCGCCCCCCGACAACTGGCCGGGGTAATGGCCCGCCCGCGCGCCAAGGCCCACCGCCTCCAGTTCGGCTGCCGCACGGGGGAAGGCATCGCGCGCGCCCGCCAGTTCCAGCGGCAAGGCCACGTTTTCCAGCGCGGTCATGGTGGGAATCAGGTGGAAGGACTGGAACACCACCCCCATATTCCGGCTGCGGAACCGGGCCAGCGCGTCTTCGTCCAGCGCGGTCAGGTCGTGGCCAAGCGCGCGCACCTGACCGCCGGTCGCGCGTTCCAGCCCGCCCATGAGCATGAGGAGAGACGACTTGCCCGACCCCGACGGCCCCACCAGCCCCAGCGTTTCGCCCCGCGCCACCGACAGGGTGATCCCCTTCAGGATGTCCACCGGCCCGGCGTTGCCCTTCAGGCTCAGCCGCGCGTCGGTCAGGCTGAGAACGGGGTCGGTCATGGCGCGTCTCCTTCGGGGCTTCCTTGGGGCATATGGGATCGGGCGCAAGTTGCGCAACCACAGCTTCGTGATGGTTCTGGTGATGCTGGCCGCGCTTCCGGCCGCGGCGCGCCCGCTGACGCTGATCGCGCTGGGCGACAGCCTGACCCAGGGCTACGGCCTGCCACCCGAAGACGGGCTGGTGCCGCAGCTTCAATCCTGGCTGCGGGCGCAGGGGCAGGATGTGACGGTGGTGAACGCGGGCGTGTCGGGCGACACCAGCGCGGGCGGGCGGTCGCGCATCGACTGGACGCTGGCGGGCGGGGGCGATGCGATCATCGTGGAACTGGGCGGAAACGACCTGCTGCGGGGGATCGACCCCGCCGCGACGCGCGCCAATCTGGATGCGATCCTGAAGGCGGCCCATGCGAAGGGATTGCCGATCCTGCTGATCGGGCTGCCCGCGCCCAGCAATTACGGGGCCGACTACCAGACCGCCTTCGACGCGATCTATCCCGACCTCGCGCGGCAGTACGATGCGCTGCTGGTGCCCGACTACTTCGCGCCCCTGACCGCCGGGACCGATCGCGACAGCGCGATGAAGGCCTATATGCAGGGCGACGGTATCCACCCCGATGCCGAAGGTGTGAAGCGGATCGTGGCCGCGCTGGGCCCCGAGGTCGTCCGGCTTCTGGCCCGCGTGCCCGGCGGAAGCTGAGCCGCCCTTGCAGCCGCCGCTTCAACGTGACACCTTCCGGCCCGTGACCGCGAGCGGAGCACCTCCTTGTCCCTAATCGATGCGCTGACGGCCGCCTTGGGCGCGGCCCATGTCCTGCCGGGGTCCGCGGCAGGTCCCAAGGCCCGTGACATGACCGGCAAGCTGGCCTGGACGCCGCTGGCGGTGGTGCGCCCGGCCGATACGGCCGAGGTGGCCGAATGCGTCCGCCTCTGTGCCGCGGCCGGGGTTGCGGTGGTACCCGTCTCGGGCAATACCGGCCTTGCGGGCGGCACCTGGGCCGAGGGCGCCGTGATGCTGTCGCTGGAACGGCTGAACCGGATCCGCGACCTGCGCCCCGCCGCCCGGGTGGCGGTGGTGGAAGCCGGGGTGATCCTGTCGCGCCTGCACGAGGCGGCCGAGGCCGTGGGTCTTTACTTCCCGCTGTGGTTCGGCGCGCGCGGCTCGGCGATGGTGGGGGGCGCGCTGTCGACCAACGCGGGGGGCTCGAACGTGCTGCGCTACGGCAACACCCGCAGCCTCTGCCTGGGGCTGGAGGTGGTGCTGGCCGACGGGCGGGTGATGAACCTGATGGGCGCGCTGCACAAGGACAACGCGGGGCTTGACCTCAAGAACCTGTTCATCGGGGCGGAAGGCACGCTGGGCATCATCACCGCCGCGGTGCTGAAACTGGTGCCGAAGCCCGCGGCCCATGCAACCGCGATGGTCGCGGTGCCGGGCCTGCCTGCCGCGCTCGACCTGCTGAACCGGCTGCAATCGGCGACCGGCGGGGCGGTCGAGGCGTTCGAATACATGCCGCGCAGCTACATGGACCGCTACGCCGTCTGCAACCCCGCCGCGCGCGAGCCCTTCGCCGAACGCCATGCCGTGACCCTGCTGGTCGAGGTCGGCGCCACCGCCGCGCGCGATGCGGCGCCCGGGCCCGATGGCACGCCCCCCGTCGTGACCCTGCTGGAAGAGACGCTGGCCGCCATGATGGACGAAGGGCTGGTGGCCGACGCGCTGGTTGCCCGCAGCGAGGCGCAGCGGATGGAGATGTGGGCCCGCCGCGAGGCCGCCGCCGCCATCACCCTGTCGCGGCACCCGCTGGTGGACAATGACGTGGCCGTGCCGCTGGACCGGGTCGACGACTTCGTGCGCCGGATGGCCGAGCGGCTGCCCCGCCTGGACCCCGGCGCCGAGGACATCACCGTGGCCCATCTGGGCGACGGCAACCTGCATTACACCGTCTGGCCCTCGTCGGCCGATCTGGCGCTGCACGACCGAATCCGCGAGGGGGTCGAGGATGTGGTGGCCGAACTGGGCGGCAGTTTTTCGGCCGAGCATGGCGTCGGGCTGTCGAAGCTGCCCACCATGGCCCGGCGCAAGGACCCGGTCGCGCTGGACGTGATGCGGGCGATCAAGGCCGCGCTGGACCCGCACGGCCTGTTCAACCCCGGAAAGGTGATCCCCCCGCGGGGGACATGAGACAAGCAGACCAAGATGAGCCCCCTTGCCGGCCTGCGGGCCATGTTCCGCGACCCCACCCTTCGCCTCGCCACCATCGCCCTGATGTGCTGGGGCGTCGTCTCCGCCGCAATCGCGCCCTACCAGTCGCTGATCGGCATCCGCCTGCTGCACCTGCCCCCCACCGGATACGCGGCGGTGATGGTGACGGCCGCGCTCGTCTCGGTCTCGTCATCGGTCGTGGCGGGCATCCTGGCCGACCAGCGGGGCTGGCGGCGACAGGTGGCGATGGTGCTGGCGTTCAGCCTGACGCTGGGCGTGGCGCTGATGCGCTTTGCCCCCGCGCCGGTCACCTTCGTCGTGACCCACGGCCTGCTGGTGCCGATGGCCGCGGGGCTATACGGCCAGCTCTTCGCGCTGGTGCGCATCGCCTCGCTGCCCCGGCCGGTGGCCGAGCGCGAGCGGATCTCGGCGCTGACGCGGGCGGCGGTGTCGCTGCCCTTCGTCACGGTGCTGCCGCTCTGGGCCATGGCGGTGCGCGCGGGGGTGCCGATCCTGCAGACCTATTCGCTGGGGCTGGTGGCCGCGCTGGTGGTGCTGGCGCTGGTGCTGCGGCAATGGCCGGCCGATGACGCGCTGCCAGGCAACGCGCGCTCGGGCCTCAGCTTCCGCGCGGCGCTGGCGGAACTGGCGCATCCGGCGGTGCTGCTGCGGGTGGTGGCGCTGGGGATGACCGTTTCGGGCGTCATGCTCTACATGGCGATCCTGGGCCCGATGTTTGCCGCCACCGGGCGGAACGACGGGCTTGTCGCGCTGTTCGCCGGACTGGTGGCGGGGCTCGAGATCCCCTCGATGATGATCGGGGCCAGCCTGGTCGCGCGGTTCCCGAAGACCCGGGTGATCGCGCTGGGGGCGGCGGTCCACGCGGCCTTTCTGGTCTGTTTCGCGATGTCGGCCCATATCGGGCCGGTGCTGCTCCTGACCCTGCCCGCAGGCTTCGGCGCCGGGCTTCTGCTGATGATCCCGATCGGCTATGTTCAGGATCTGCTGGGCCACCGCCCCGGCGCGGGCGGCGCGCTGATCGCGGTGCACCAGTTCCTGATGGCGGCCTTCGGCGCGCTGGCCTTCGCCATCGGCACCGAGATCCAGGGCTATGCCGCGGCGGCGCTGGTCAGCGCGGTCATCGTGCTCTCGGGCGCGGCGCTGCTTGTCTGGCTGGACCGCCGGCGCGGCGCCCCGGTGCCGGGCTGATCAGCCCTTCCAGTCGAAGAACCCCGAGGGCGCGCGCGACAGAAGCCGGCGCGCCAGATCCGCGCCCAGCGCCGCGCCGTCGGCAACCGGGGCGCGGCCCTCGGCGGTCAGGCTTTCCGAGCCGTCCGGCCGCAGGATTTCCCCGCGCAGCCAGACGGTGCCGCCCTCCAGCACCGCAAGCCCGGCGATCGGCGTCTCGCAAGAGCCGTCGAGCCCGGCCAGCATCGCCCTTTCCGCCGCCAGCCGCGCCGCGGTCGGCGCATCGGCGATGGCCGCCAGCATGTCTCCCGCGCGGGCATCGGCCGTTCGCCGTTCGATCCCGATGGCGCCCTGCGCAACTGCTGGCAGCATCTCTTCCGGCGCGATGGCCGAGCGGACGATGTGCGACAGGCCAAGCCGGTTCAGCCCCGCCATCGCGAGGAAGGTCGCCATCGCCACCCCCTCGTCCAGCTTGCGCATCCGGGTCTGAACGTTCCCGCGGAACTCGACCACCTGAAGGTCGGGGCGGCGCAGCTTCAGTTGTGCCCGCCGCCGCAGGCTGGAGGAACCCACGACCGCACCCTGCGGCAGGTCTGCCAGCCGCGCCGCGGCGGGCGAGACGAAGGCATCGCGCACATCCTCGCGCGGCAGGTAGCAATCCAGGATCAGCCCGGCGGGCTGCACCGTGGGCATGTCCTTCATCGAATGCACCGCGATGTCGATGGCGCCCGCCAGCAGCGCCTCTTCGATCTCGCGGGTGAACAGCCCCTTGCCGCCGATCTCGCGCAGCGCCTTGTCCTGGATCTGGTCGCCGGTGACCTTGATGACGACGATCTCGAAGGCCTCGGGGGCCAGGCCATGCGCCGCGGCTAGCCGGTCGCGGGTTTCATGGGCCTGGGCCAGCGCCAGCGGCGAGCCGCGGGTGCCGATGCGGAAGGGCTGGGCGGGGGTGGGCAGCGGATGGGTCATGCCGACAGACTTAACCGGCGCCCGTCGCGCGCGCAATCAGTGCATGACAAGCGGCCAGAGCGTCACCACCAGAAGAAGCGCCATCAGCAGGTTGAACACCCGCAGGTGGCGCGGGTCGCGCAGCAGCGCGGCCACCGCCCGCCCGGCCAGCACCCAGGTGTGCGAGGACAGCAGGCCAAGGCCGCAGAACACCGCCGCCACCGCCATCACCCCGGCGAGGCCCGGCGCGGGCAGATAGGCGCTGGTCGCCGTCATCGCCATGGCCCAGGCCTTGGGGTTGACCCACTGGAAGGCGGCCGCCTGCAGGAACCGCAGCGGCTGCCCGCCCGATGGCCCGGCGGTCTTGCCCGCCCCTTCGGGCGCGTGCTCGGTTGCGATCTTCCAGGCCAGCCACAGCATGAACAGGACGCTTGCGACCTTCAGCACCAGATGCAGGACCGGCACCCAGGTGAACACCTGCGCCAGCCCCACCCCCACCGCCAGCATCATCACCGGAAACCCGAGCGCCACGCCCAGCAGATGCGGCAGGGTGCGCCGGTAGCCGAAGCTGACGCCCGAGGCCATCAGCATCAGATTGTTGGGCCCCGGGGTGAACAGGGTGACGATGGCAAAGCCCGCAAGGGCAGAGAGAAGATCGTATGTCATGCGCGCCAGATTAGGCGAAGGCGCACACAATCGGCTTGCAAAGTTGTGCAAGACGCGGCAATTCCTGCAACCAATGACCGACATTGACCAGATCAACGCGCGGATATTGCGCGAGCTTGCACGCAACGCCCGCCTGCCGAACCTGGAGCTCGCCCAGCGCGTGGGCCTGTCGCCCTCGGCCTGCCTGCGCCGGGTGCAGGATCTGGAACGGCGCGGCATCATCCGCGGCTATCGCGCGGTGATCGAGCCCGGCGCGATGGGCGGCGGGTTCACCGCCTATGTGGCCGTGGGTCTGAGCGAACATACCAAGGCCGCACAACTGGCCTTTGAACGGGCGATGGTGGCAAGCCCGCATGTGCGCGAATGCCACAACGTGACCGGGGCCGTCGAATACCTGCTGCGGGTCGAGGTGGCCGACATCGCCGCCTACAAGCATTTCCACGCCGAGACGCTGGGCACCCTGCCGCAGGTCACCTCGATCACATCCTATGTCGTGATGGACAGCCCCAAGGACGAACGGGGCTGAACGTGCGCGAAGGCGGGGGGCGAAGGCCGTGCCGTCGGGGGCTCTGCCCCCGAATCCCCGGGATATTTGCGGACAGAAAATGGGGGCGCCGGGGGGATGGGCCCGCCGGGGACAGGCGCCGGGCGGCGCGCGCGGCTTGACAGCCCCCGCCCGCACCGCTTCTGTCGGCGGGCCTCTTGCGGAGATTGCCCATGACGCTTGGCTCGCTTCTGCTGTTCGGCTCGGTGCTCGCGGCCTTTGCCGCGCTGCCCGGCCCCTCGATCGCGGCGCTGGTCGCCCGTGTGGTCACCCGCGGCCCGCGCGACATCCTGCCGTTCCTGGCCGCGCTCTGGCTGGGCGAGGCGATCTGGCTGTCCTGCACCGTCTGGGGGCTGACGGCCCTGGCCGAACGGTTCCAGACCGCCTTCGCCGCCCTGAAATGGGCGGGGGTGGCCTATCTTCTGTGGCTTGCGGTGCGGATGTGGCGCGC
This sequence comes from Pseudomonadota bacterium, assembly GCA_021845805.1. Classification (GTDB taxonomy): domain Bacteria; phylum Pseudomonadota; class Alphaproteobacteria; order Rhodobacterales; family Rhodobacteraceae; genus Solirhodobacter. Next base: position 47,085 of record JAJZVD010000004.1, read on the forward strand.
ACCGCTTGCGGTGGCGGAAGGCGCGCTGCCCGAGCGTGCGCGCCCCTCGCGGATGTTCATGGCGGGGCTGGCGGTGAGTCTCGGCAATCCGAAGATCATGATGTTCTACGCCGCGTTGCTGCCCACGCTGATCGACCTGACGCATGTGGGGGTGGCGGGCTGGGCCGCGATGACCGGCACCGCCGTGGCGGTGCTGGCGGCGGTGGATCTGTGCTGGGTGCTGCTGGCCGCCCGGGCGCGGGGCCTGCTGCAGAGCCCGCGGGCGATGCGGGTCGCCAACCGCTGTGGCGCGGGGGTCGTGGCGGGCGCGGCCGGCCTGATCGCGGTGCGCTGATGGCCACCCCGATCCTGGTGGCGTGGAGCGGGGGCAAGGATTCCGCCCTGACGCTGGCCGCGCTGGGCGCAGACCCGGCCTTGCGGGTCGTGGGGCTTCTGACGATGACCGGGGCCGAGGATGGCCGGATCAGCATCCACGGCATCCCCCGCGCCGTGCTGGAGGCGCAGGCCGCCGCCGCGGGGCTACCGGTGATCGCGGCGCCCCTGCCTGCGAACCCGGCGAACGGCACCTATGAAGCCGTGCTGGCCGCGGCGCTGGACGGGGCGCGGGCGCGCTGGCCCGGCCTGTGCCACATCGCCTTCGGCGATCTGTTCCTGGCGGATGTGCGCGCCTATCGCGAGCGGGTGCTGGCGCCGCTGGGCTGGCAGCCCGTCTTCCCGATCTGGGGCCGGGACACGGCCGATCTGGCGCAGGAGTTCATCGCGCGGGGCTTCCGCGCCGTGCTGACCTGTGCCGATACGACCCAGGTTCCCGCCGCGTTTGCAGGCCGCGCCTATGACGCAGCCCTGCTGGCCGACCTGCCCCCCGGCGCCGACCCCTGCGGCGAGCGGGGCGAGTTTCACACCTGCGTCCATGCCGGGCCGGTGTTTGCCGCGCCCCTGCCGCTGACGGTCGGGGCGCGGCACCGCCGCGACGGGCGGTTCGAGATGGCCGAGGTTGCCCTTACGGCTGGATGACGTAGCCGCTGCCGCGCGGCACAAGCAGGACGTGCTGGCCGACGTAAAGGTTGTTGCCGTCCTGGATGATCTGCATCATCCCGCCACGGTCCAGCCGGACCGTCCATTCCCGGCTGAGGCGGGTGCCGTTCTGCTGCGCCAGCGCGCTGCCCGCCATCGCGCCGCCTACGGCGCCAAGCCCGGTCATCAGGGTCTTGCCGCTGCCGCCGCCGAACTGGTTGCCGACGATGGCCCCGGCAAGGCCCCCCACGATCGCGGCGCCGGTCTGGTTGTTCGGCCCGGCGCCAACCTGGACGTTGCGCACCTGCACGATGGTGCCGCCCATCGCCTGCTGCACATAGGCGGGCTGGGCGTAGGCCGGTTGCGCGGCATAGGTCTGCGGCCCGCCCATCATGTCGTTGCAGGCCGCCAGCGGCAGCACGCAGAGAGGCAGAAGCAGAAGTTTCTTCATGGCGATCGCTCCGTTGATCGGGGCGCTCCGGCCCCTGCCCGCGCAAGATGGCGCGGCCGCAGGCGAAACACAAACCCCGTTGACGTGACCGGCAAACCTTTGCCTGTGCGCGGCTTCCTGCCGGTCAGGGCTCGATCCGCACGCCGCCCGAGCCCCGGATCACCCGGACCCGCTCGCCCACATGAAGGCTGTCGCTGTTCTGCACGACCGAGACGGTGCCCTGCCCGTCGTCAAGCCGGATGGTCCACTGCCGGGCGTAGCGTGGCGCCTGCCCCTGGGCGATCTTGCTGCCCAGCAGCGCGCCGCCGACCGCACCCGCCCCCGTCATCAGGGTCCGGCCGCTGCCCCCGCCGAACTGGCTTCCGAGGATCGCGCCCGCGATGCCGCCGACGATGGCGGCGCCGGTCTGGTTGGCCCGGCTGCCCTGCGAGACCTGCACTGTGCGCATGCCGATGATCGTCCCGCGCTGGACGGCGTCGCCCTGCTCGGAATAGGTCTGCGCCAGGATGGGCGCGGGCAGGCTGGTGGCCAGCAGTGCCGTGGCAAGGATGACTGCGACGGTCTTCATCGGGATACTCCGCTCGGGCAGGCGCGCCGGATCGGCGCTTTCCGCCAGAATGCCGCATCTGGCGGCGGAACTCAAATTCCCCGCGGGGAAATTGGCGGCGGGCCGCGCCGGCACGGCCGCGGGGCCTGGCGCCCGGTGCTCAGGGCCACTTGGCCACGGGCGGCAGGCTCATCAGCACCGCATTGGCATCGTGGCCGGTTTCCAGCCCGAACCTGGTGCCCCGGTCATAGACAAGGTTGTATTCCGCGTAGAGCCCACGGTGGATCAGTTGCGTCTCGCGGTCGGCCTCGGTCCAGGGCGTGTCGCGGCGGCGCTCGGTCACCGGCAGGAAGGCCGGAAGGAAGGCGCTGCCGACGGCCTGGGTAAAGGCGAAGTCGGCCTCCCAGTCGCCGGTGTTCAGATCGTCGTAGAAGATGCCGCCGACGCCGCGCGCCCGGCCGCGGTGCGGCACGAAGAAGTATTCGTCGGCCCAGGCGTTGAAGCGGGCATAGTAGTCGGCCCCGTGCGCATCGCAGGCTGCCCGCAGCGCGGCATGGAAGGCGGCGGTGTCTTCGGCATATTCGATGCAGGGATTGAGGTCGGCACCGCCCCCGAACCACCAGGCGCCGGGCGTCCAGAACATCCGGGTGTTCATGTGCACGGCGGGCGTGTGCGGGTTCTGCATGTGGGCGACCAGGCTGATGCCCGCGGCCCAGAAGCGCGGATCGCTGTCCATCCCGGGAACACCACGGGCGGCCATCGCCTTTTGCGCCCGCGGGTTCAGGCGACCATAGACGGTCGAGACATTCACCCCGACCTTCTCGAACACGCGCCCGCCGCGCATCACGCTCATCAGCCCGCCGCCCGCATCGGCCCCGTCCTCCGAGGCGCGGCGCGTCTCGCTCGCCTCGAACCGGCCGGGGGGAAGGCTGGCGAAGGGGCCGGTGGCCTGCGTGTCTTCCAACGCCTCGAAGGCCGCGACGATCCGGTCGCGCAGGCTGCGGAACCAGGCCGCGGCGCGCGCCTTGCGGTCGTCGAAATCTTCGGTCATCGCGCCCTCCGGGAATTGCCTGATGTACACTTTCGCGCCAAAGCGGCGCGGGCCGCAAGATCGGATTTTGCTTGGCGCGACCGATGGAAGCAGCGAGAATGGGGCGAACGCATGGGGTTCCGATGTATCGCCGTTTCTTCTTTGTCTCCGTGGCCCTTGGCCTTGCGGCCTGTTCCACCCCGCAACAGCGCTGCATCAGCGATGCGACCCGCGACCTGAACGTGGTGACGGCGCTGATCGCGCGGATCGAGGGCGACCTTGCGCGCGGTTATGGGCTGGCCGACAAGCAGGTGGTCTCGACCGTCTGGCGCCCCTGCCACTATTATCGCCCGCCGATGCCGCTGCCCCCGCCGCCGCCCGGAACGGTGGGCCAGCGCCCGCCGCCGATGCCGTTCATGGGGCCGCAGATGTGCACCGACGACGTGGTGCAGACCATCCAGGTGCCGGTGCCGATCGACGTGCAGGCCGAACGCCGCCAGCTGGAGGACCTGCGCCGCAAGCAGGCAGAGCTGAGCCGCGCCGCAGGGCCCGCGGTTGCACAGTGCAAGGCGCAGTATCCCGAGTGATCAGGCCCGAAGCGGCCGCGCCGCGCGCGTCAGGCGGAACCGGCTGTCGCCGCCGATCTCCTCGACGTCGCGGAAGGCTGCGGCAAGCACGGGATCGTAGGGCAGATGGCGGTTCGCCACCATCCAGAGCGTGCCCGAGGGCGTGAGCATTGCCGCCGCGGCGCGGATGAAGGCCGCGCCCAGCACCGGATCGGGCGCGCGGCCGGTGTGGAACGGCGGGTTCATCACCACCGCATCCACCGGCCCCCATTTGCCCCGCGTCGCGTCGGCCCAGTGGAACCGGGCGCGGGGGTCGGGCAGGTTCAGCCGCGCGCAGTCCAGCGCCGCGGCATCCGCCTCGATCAGGTGCAGGTCTTCGACCCCCGGGCGGGCCAGAATGGCGCGCGCAAGATAGCCCCAGCCCGCGCCCAGATCGGCCACCCGCCGCGGCAGCTTCGCGGGCAGCGCGGCAGCCAGCAGCGCCGAGCCCGGGTCGACCCCGTCCGCCGAAAAGACGCCCGGCCAGGTGCGGAAGCCCTCTGGCAGATCGCGCGGCAGGGCCACCCAGTCGGCAAGGACCGCAGGCCCCGGCGCGGCAAAGACTGCCAGCTTGCCATGCGCCTTGGCCAGTGCCTCGGACAGCGCGACGCGCCCCTTCAGCTCGCGCAGCATCGCATCGACGCCGTCGGTCTTCTGCCCGTCCACGATCACCGGCGCGCCTTCGGGAACATGGGCCACGGCCTGCGCCACCAGCGCCCGCGCCTCGGCCCGCGCCCGCGGCAGGCAGACCAGGGCCGCGGCATAGGGGCCGACGGGGGCCGCGACCACATCGTAGCCCGCGGCGGCAAAGGCATCGTGATCGGGGCGAAAGCCCGTGACCACCTGCACCCGGGCGCGGCCCAGCGGCGTCAGGTCGTCGCCCGCCTGCGGGGAAAAGACGGCAACGGGGCCACACGCGGGCAGGTCAAGAAGCCCTTCGTCACGGGCCAGCGAAAGACGGGATGAACGCATGGGCCGGGCGCGAGGGCCCTATTCCTTTTCCATCGTGCATTGCAGCGGATGCTGATGGCGGCGCGAGAAATCCATCACCTGCGCGACCTTGGTTTCCGCCACCTCGTAGGAGAACACGCCGACCACGGCCAGCCCCTTCTTGTGCACGGTCAGCATGATCTCGAACGCCTGGGCATGGGACAGGCCGAAGAAGCGTTCCAGCACATGCACCACGAATTCCATCGGCGTGTAATCGTCGTTCAGCAACAACACCTTGTAGAGCGGCGGCCGCTGCGTCCGGGTGCGGGTTTTCGTCAGCACCGAGGATTCACCGTCACGGCTGTCCTTCTTGTCGGACATCATGAAGGGTGTCAGGGTCACGGTGCGGGCTCCACGGAGTCGGGTTTTCGGGGTGCGTTGCTTAATATAACCGCTGTGGCCCACAGGAAAAGAGGCGGCATGCCGCGATTTGCAGGGGTTTGCGACATGAGGCGCGCATTGACGGCCATCGGCTTCGACGCGGACGACACGCTGTGGCAGAACGAGGTGTTCTTCCGGCTGACGCAGGAGAGGTTTCAGGCACTGCTGGCCGACCATGCCGACCCCGACCACCTGCATGACCGCCTGCTGGCCGCGGAGCGGCGCAACCTTGGCCATTACGGCTTCGGCATCAAGGGGTTCACCCTGTCGATGATCGAGACCGCGATCGAGGTGACCGGGGGCGAGCTGCCCGCCGCGATCATCGGCGAGATCCTGGCCGCCGGGCGCGAGATGCTGGCGCACCCGATCGAATTGCTGCCCGGCGCGCGCGAGACCGTCGCGGCGCTGGCCGGTCACTATCGCGTCATTCTGATCACCAAGGGCGACCTCTTGGACCAGGAGCGCAAGCTTGCGCAATCGGGTCTGGGCGAGATGTTCGACGCGGTCGAGATCGTCAGCAACAAGACCCCCGCCGTCTACGAACGGATCTTTGCCGCGCATGGCGGCGCCGGGGCCGGGCTGATGGTGGGGAACTCGCTGAAATCCGACGTGATCCCGATGCTGGATGCGGGCGGCTGGGGCGTGCATGTTCCCCATGACCTGACCTGGGCGCTGGAGCATGACGAGCCCCCCGCGCACCAGCCGCGCTTCTGCCAGATTGCGGGGCTGACCGCGCTTCCCGATCTGGTGGCGCGGATCGAGACCGCCGCCTGACCCCCGGCAGGACTACGGGCCGCGTGAAGACTTTTGTGAAAGTGCTTGAACACAAGGGTTTTCTAACCGTCCGGCATCTGCTACCCTTCGATCAGGCAGAAAAGCTTCGGACAACGGGGCGGTCGAGGCAGGAAAAGGGAACCCGAAACGTGTTCACACGGTTGGGGCAGGACATCCGCAGGGCATTCGTCGCTGCAGGTTTCGTGGCAGTCTTCATCATCGCGCCCGTGCTGGCGATGGCCGCGCCCTATGCGGCGCTGGTCATGGACGAACGCGACGGCCGGGTGATCTATGCCGATAACGCCGATGCGCGGCTGCACCCGGCGTCGCTGACGAAGATGCTGACGCTCTACATCACCTTCGACGCCATCCGGCGCGGCGAGATCACGCTGGACACGCCGATCAAGGTGACAGCGCATGCGGCCGGGCAGGCACCGTCGCGGCTGGGTCTGCGGGCCGGGCAGGTGATCGCGCTGCGCTACCTGATCCGTGCGGCGGCGATCAAGTCGGCGAACGATGCAGCGGCGGCCATCGGCGATGCACTCGGCGGCTCCGAGGCCGGGTTTGCCGATCGGATGAACAAGACCGCCAAGGCGCTGGGGCTGACCAATTCCACCTTCCGCAATGCCAACGGGCTGACTGCGGCGGGCCACCTGTCGACCGCGCGCGACATGGCGATCCTGGCGCGGCACCTCTATTACGACTTCCCCGAATACTACAACATCTTCTCGCGCCGGGAATCCGATGCGGGGATCGCGACCGTCTACAGCACCAACCGCAAGTTCCTGGAAGAGTATCCGGGTGCCGACGGGCTGAAGACCGGGTTCACCGTGCCCTCGGGCTTCAACCTGGTGGCCACGGCGCAGCGCGGCAACAAGCGGCTGATCGGGGTAATCTTCGGCGCCACCTCGACGCCCGCGCGCAACAAGCAGATGGCGCAACTGCTGGACATGGGCTTTGCCAAGGTCGCCGAGGATGTGCCGGTGCGCAAGCCGCCGCTGCCCGACCTGAGCGGGATCGCGGGTGGCAAGGCCGCCCCGGCACCGGGCCCCGCCGCGGGCGATCTGGTCGCCGACGCGACCGATGGCAACCCGAACGGCACGCCGACGACCGGCAAGACGGTGCGGGTCAGCACCGCAGTCGCCACCAGCCTGACCCCGCGACCGCGCCCCGAGAGCCTGGACGCAGGCGCGACCGCCGTGGCGGCCGTGGTGCCCGAGGCGCGCCCGGCCACGCTGGCCCAGGGCGACACCTCGGACGTGGCCGACACGCCCCCCGCGCCGCGCCCGGCAGAGGGCACCCAGACCGCCGCAGCCGCGACCGCGGCCGCGGCCGAGGCGGACGGCACGCTGACCAATGTGGCCACCGCCTCGGCGACCGAGGTCGCGCCCACCCCCCTGCCGCCTGCCAAGCCGAAACCCGAAATCGTCTTTGCCTCGGTCGCGCCCGCGGGCGAGGCCGCGCCGCCGCCGCAGGCGCCCGAGATTGTCAGCCGCTATTCGACCTCGGGCTCGCGCGACTGGGCGATCACGCTTGGCCGCTATCCCAGCCGCGACGCCGCCGACAAGGCGCTGCTGCGGGTGGCGCTGGCCGAGCCGACGACGCTGGACGAGACGCTGCGCAAGATCGTGCCGCGGCCATCGGGTTTCGATGCGACCTTCGTGGGCCTGACGCAGGATCAGGCGGATTTCGCCTGCCGCCGGATCGCCGCCCGCGGGCTGACCTGTTTCACCCTGTCGCCCTGACGATCCCCGCTTGCGCTCCGGGTCCGGTGCGGGCACCAAGCCGCAAACGGAGGATCGCATGACCGACTACGCCCTGCCCCTGCCCCCGCAGCCCAGCGTCGCCATCGCAGGCAGCGCCGCCCGCTTTCCGGTGCGCCGCATCTTCTGCGTCGGCCGCAACTATGCCGAACACGCGCGCGAGATGGGCAACGACCCGACGAAAGAACCGCCGTTCTTCTTCACCAAGCCCGCCGATGCGCTGGTGGAAGACGGGGCAACGATCGCCTACCCCCCCGCCACGCGCGACCTGCACCACGAGGCGGAACTGGTGATCGCCATCGGCACCGGCGGGGCGGACATTCCCGAGGATCGGGCGCTGTCGCATGTCTGGGGCTATGCGCCCGGCAACGACCTGACCCGGCGCGACCTGCAGGCCGAGGCGAAGGCCGCGCGGCGCCCGTGGGACATGGCGAAGGCCTTCGACGCCTCGGCGGTCTGCGGCGCGATCGTGCCGGTGGCGCGCTGCGGCCACCCGGCGCGCGCCACGATCCGCTGCACGGTGAACGGTGCGCTGCGGCAAGAGGCCGACATCGCCGACATGATCTGGCCGGTGGCCGGCATCATCGCCCATCTGTCGCGGCTGGTCACGCTGGCGCCGGGCGACCTGATCTATACCGGCACCCCTGCCGGGGTCGGCGCCATCGCGCCAGGCGAAAGCTGCGTGGTCGAGATCGCGGGGCTGGGCCGGGCGGGCGTGACGGTCACCGCGACGGGCTGAGGGAACGGGCCGGGCGGCGATCAGCCGCCCGCCATCATCGCGGTCAGGATCGCCTTGGCGCTGTCGCTGTTCCAGTCGGCCTCGCCGATCAGGCGCGCCACCTCCTTGCCCTCGGGGTTCAGGATCAGCGTGACGGGCAGCCCCATGACGCCGATGGCGCGGGCCAGTTGCGCATCGGGGTCCATCCGCACCGGCAGATGGGTCACGCCCTGGTCGGCGAAGAACTTCTGCACACCGGCCACCGAATTGCGCAGCGTCGCCACCGGCACCACGGCCAGCTTGTCGCCCATCTCGGCCTGAAGCCGGTCGAGCGTGGGCATCTCCTTGCGGCAGGGCGCGCACCAGGTGGCCCAGAAGTTCAGCACCACATACTTGCCCGCATAGTCTGACAGGTGATGGGCCGCGCCGGTCTCGTCGGTGATCGGCAGGTCGGGCACCGCCGCAGCGGGCACTGTGAAGGACATCTTCTCCATGTCGCCCTTGGCCAGCGCGCGCAGCGCCCCGGGATCGGCGACGGCGGCATTTGCACCAAGCGCAAGGGCCGCGTAGAAGACGGCGCAAACAAGACGACGCATTTCCCCTCCGAAAGGCCCGACGATGACCGACAAGCCCGAAAGCGAGACCAAGGCCGCGAACGCGATGTGGGGCGGGCGCTTTGCCGCGGGGCCGGACGCGATCATGGAGGCGATCAACGCCTCGATCGGGTTTGACCAGCGGCTGCACGCCCAGGACATCGCGGGCTCGCGGGCCCATGCCGCGATGTTGGCGGCACAGGGTATCATTGCTTCTAGTGACGCCGAGGCGATCCGGAAAGGGCTTCTCACGGTGTTGTCAGAGATCGAGGCGGGCGGCTTTGCCTTCTCGACCGCGCTGGAAGACATCCACATGAACGTCGAGGCGCGGCTGAAAGAGGTGATCGGCGAGCCCGCGGGCCGCCTGCACACCGCCCGCAGCCGCAACGATCAGGTGGCAACCGACTTCCGGCTCTGGGTGCGCGAGCAGGCCGATGCCGCGGTCGCGGGGATCACCGCGCTGCAACGCGCGCTGCTGGCGCAGGCCGAGGCGGGCGCCGACTGGGTGATGCCGGGCTTCACCCATCTTCAGACCGCGCAGCCGGTGACCTGGGGCCACCACATGATGGCCTATGTGGAAATGCTGGGCCGCGACGCGGGCCGGTTCCGCGATGCGCGGACGCGGATGAACGAATGCCCGCTGGGGGCTGCGGCACTGGCGGGAACCTCGTTCCCGATCGACCGGCATGCCACGGCCGCAGCGCTGGGGTTCGACCGGCCGATGGCCAATTCGCTCGATGCCGTGGCCGACCGCGATTTCGCGCTGGAATTCCTGTCGGCCGCCTCGATCTGCGCCATGCACCTGAGCCGGTTCGCCGAAGAACTGGTGATCTGGTCCTCGGCCCAGTTCCGGTTCGTCCGGCTCAGCGACCGGTTCTCGACCGGCTCGTCGATCATGCCGCAAAAGCGCAACCCCGACGCGGCCGAACTGCTGCGCGCCAAGATCGGCCGCATCCTGGGGGCGACGGTGGCGCTGTTCACCGTGATGAAGGGGCTGCCGCTGGCCTATTCGAAGGACATGCAGGAAGACAAGGAACAGGTCTTCGATGCCGCCGACAGCCTGATGCTGTCGCTGGCGGCGATGACCGGTATGGTGCAGGACATGACCGCCAACCGCGAGGTCCTGCGGGCAGCGGCATCTTCCGGCTTTTCCACCGCGACCGACCTGGCCGACTGGCTGGTGCGCGCGCTTGGCCTGCCCTTCCGCGAGGCGCATCACGTCACCGGCAGCCTTGTGGCGCTGGCCGAGGGGAAGGGCTGCGATCTGCCCGAACTGACGCTGGCCGAAATGCAGGCTGCCCATCCGGGCATCACCCAAGAGGTGTATTCGGTGCTGGGCGTCGACAATTCGGTGCGCAGTCGGCAAAGCTACGGCGGAACCGCCCCCGATCAGGTGCGCGCGCAGGTCGCGCGCTGGAAGGAGATGCTCGCATGAAACCGGCGTTGATCCTGATCCTGCTGGCGCTGGCCGGCTGCGGCGTCGATGGCCCGCCCACCGCGCCGAACGGCACCAGCCCCAGCGCGAAGGTTTCCATCTCTGGCACGGCGCAGGTCGGCGTCGCGGGCAAGCTCTAGGAACACCATGGACCATTTCCTTTACCGCAACGGCGTGCTGCATGCCGAAGACGTGCCGGTGGCCGAGATCGCGGCGCAGGTCGGCACCCCGGTCTACATCTATTCCGCCGCCACCCTGACCCGGCATTTCCGCCTGTTCCAGGAGGCGCTGAGCCCGCTGCCCCATCTGGTCTGCTTTGCCATCAAGTCGCTGTCGAACGTCGCGGTGCTGAAGCTGCTGGGCGATCTGGGCGCGGGCATGGACGTGGTGTCGATCGGCGAATACCTGCGCGCCAAGGCCGCGGGCGTGCCGGGCGAACGGATCGTCTTTTCCGGCGTCGGCAAGACGCGCGCGGAAATGCGGGCGGCGCTGGAAGGCGGCATCCGGCAGTTCAACGTGGAAAGCGAGCCCGAGCTCATGGCGCTGTCCGAGGTGGCGACAAGCCTCGGGAAGGTGGCGCCGATCACCGTGCGGGTGAACCCCGACGTGGACGCCAGGACCCACGCCAAGATCGCCACGGGCAAGAAGGAAAACAAGTTCGGCATCCCGATTTCCCGCGCGTCCGAGGTCTATGCGCTGGCCGCCCGCCTGCCGGGGATCGAGGTGGTGGGCATCGACGTGCATATCGGCAGCCAGCTGGCCGAACTGGCCCCGTTCGAGGCGGCCTTCGGCAAGGTGGCCGAGCTGACGCAGCGCCTGCGCGCCGAAGGGCACGACATCCGCCGCCTGGATCTGGGCGGCGGTCTGGGCATTCCCTACACCCGCGGCAACGAGGCGCCGCCCCTGCCCATGCATTATGGCGAGATCATCAAGCGCAGCGTCGGCCACCTTGGCTGCGAGATCGAGATCGAGCCGGGGCGGCTGATCTCGGGCAATGCCGGGCTGCTGGTGACCGAGGTAATCTATGTGAAATCCGGTGAAGACCGCGATTTCCTGATCGTGGACGCGGCAATGAACGATCTTGTGCGCCCGTCGATGTATGACGCGCATCACGACATCGTGCCGGTGGTGGAACCCGCCGCCGGGGTGGATCAGCACCCCTATGACGTGGTGGGCCCGATCTGCGAGACGGGCGACACCTTCGCCCGCGCCCGCGCGCTGCCCCCGCTTGCGGCGGGTGACCTGATCGCCTTCCGCTCGGCCGGGGCGTATGGGGCGGTGATGGCGTCGGAATACAATTCCCGCCCGCTGGTGCCCGAGGTTCTGGTGAAAGGCGAACACTTCGCTGTCATTCGGTCGCGTCCGTCCTATATCGAAATCGTGAACCGCGATAGCATTCCGGAATGGCTCTGAGCCGCTTCCGGCGCGGACGGGCGGGAAAGGACGCATGCGCGAGGACACCCAGACCCCCGATCCGGCCCTGCACCGGATCCGATGGCCGCTCCGGCTGACCCGGCTTGGCCTTCTGGCCGAACGGCTGGTGCAGTCGTTCTGGCCGGTCTGGACCGTTGCGCTGCTGCTGATGGCCGGGCTCGCCTTCGGGCTGGTCGACGAATTGCCGGTGGAAATCGCCTGGGCCGTGCTGATGTTCGGGCTGGGCACCATCGTCTGGGGGCTGGTCTCGGGGCTGCGGGGCTTTCGCTGGCCGGGGGCGGCCGATGCGGTGGCGCGGCTGGACGCATCGCTGCCCGGGCGGCCGCTGGCGGCACTGGCCGATACCCAGGCCGTGGGCGCCGACGACCCCGCCTCGGCCGAGGTCTGGCAGGCCCACCGCGACCGGATGGCCGCCCGCGCTGCCACGGCCAAGGCGGTCGAGCCCGACCTGAAGCTTGCCCGGCGCGATCCCTACGCGCTGCGCTACGTCGCGCTGCTGGCCTTCGTTCTGGCGGTGCTGTTCGGCTCGGCCTGGCGGCTGACGGTGGCAGGCCCCCTGCCCCCGCCGGGGCAGGCGGTGTCGGCGGGGCCGACCTGGGAAGGCTGGATCCAGCCGCCGCCCTATACCGGCAAGCCCTCGCTTTACCTCAACGACGTCGCGAAGCCCGATTTCAGCGCGCCGGTCGGCAGCAAGGTCACGCTGCGGCTTTACGGCAGCGTGGGCACCCTGACGGTGGGCGAAACCGTCTCGGGGCGGACCGGGGTGGTCGACAGCGCCGCGACGCCCGAGCAGACCTTTCCGCTGACCCGTTCGGGCAAGATCACGATCAACGGTCCCGGCGGGCGCAGCTGGCAGGTGACGGCGGTCGCCGACCAGCCGCCCAAGGTGACGATCCTGAGCAAGCCCGACCGCAAGGCCAGCGGCGAGATGCAGCTTTCCTTCCGCGCCAGCGACGACTACGGCGTGGTGAAGGGCACCGCGACCATCGCGTTGAACCTGTCGGCGGTGGATCGCCGCTATGGCCTTGCCGTGCCACCCGAAGCGCGGGCGCCAATCGTGCTGGACCTGCCGATGCCGCTGAACGGGCAGCGCAAGGATTTCTCGGAGGTTCTGGTCGAAGACCTGTCGAAATCCGCCTGGGCCAACCTTCCGGTGACGATCACCCTGACGGTGCAGGATGCGGCCGGGCAGTCCGGCAGTTCGGCAGTGATGGAGACCGACCTGCCCGGCCGCCGCTTCTTCGACCCGCTGGCCGCGGCGGTGATCGAGATGCGGCGCGACCTGCTGTGGTCGATGGCCAATGCGCGTCGAACCGACGAGATCCTGCGCGCCATCACCTACAAGCCCGCAGGTTTCATCAAGAACCAGAAGGCCTACCTGCTGCTGCGGGTGGCGATGCGGCGGCTGGAGGCGGGGATCGACACCGGCCTGACCCCCGCGATCCGCGACGAGGTGGCCGAGGCCCTGTGGCAGGTGGCGGTCCAATTCGAGGATGGCACGCTGTCGGATGCGCTCGACCGGTTGCGCCAGGCGCAGGAAAGGCTGTCAGAGGCGATCCGCCGCGGCGCCAGCAAGGACGAGATCGCGAAGCTGATGCAGGACATGAACAAGGCCCTGCACGACTATGTGGCCAAGCTTGCCCAGGAACAGCAGGGCAAGGACCAGCAGACCTCGCAGGCGCAGCCGGGGATGACCATCAACGGCGACCAGATGCAGCAATTGCTGGACCGGTTGCAGCAACTGATGGAACAGGGCCGGATGGCCGAGGCGCAGCAGTTGCTGGACCGGTTGCAGCAGTTGACGCAGAACATGCAGGTGGCACAGGGCAAGGACGGCATGCAGGTGCCCGGCGGGCAATCCATGCAGGGCCTGCAGGACACCCTGCGCCAGCAGCAGAACCTGTCGGACAAGACCTTTCAGGACCTGCAGAACCAGTTCAACCAACCCGGCCAGCAGGGGCAACAGGGCCAGGACGGCCAGCAGGGGCAGGATGGGCAGCAGGGCCAGAACGGTCAGGGCGGCGGCGCTCAGCCGGGTCAGGGCGGGCAGCAGGGCGGCGTGGGGCAGGATGGCAACGGCCAGGGCGGCCAGGGGCTTGCCGACCGCCAGCAGGCGCTGCGCGACCAGTTGAACCGGCAGATGCAGGGCAACCTGCCCGGCGCCGGAACCGATCAGGGCAATGCCGCGCGCGATGCGCTGGGCCGCGCCGGACAGGCGATGGACCAGGCCGAACAGGCGCTGCGCGACGGCGACAACGCGGGCGCGCTGGACAAGCAGGCGCAGGCGATGGATGCGCTGCGCGAGGGGCTGCACGCGCTGGATCAGGCGATGAACAAGGGGCAGCCCGGCAGCCAGGGGCAACCCGGCCAATCCGATACCGCCTCGGCCTCGGGCCCGCGCGGGCAAAGCGACCCGCTGGGCCGCCAGGTAGGCCAGACCGGCGCATTGGGCACCGGGCAGGACATGTTGCAGGGCGAGGATGTCTACCGCCGGGCGCGCGAGATCCTGGACGAACTGCGCAAGCGCTCTGGCGACCCGTCGCGCCCGGCGATCGAGCGCGACTACCTGAAACGCCTGTTGCAGCTGTTCTGACTGGCCTCAGCCCGGCTGGTGCATCGAGGCGGTGGCCGCGGTCAGAAGCCGGTCCACCCAGACGCGATAGCCGTCGATGGCCCAGACCAGCGCATGCAGCGCCGGGGACAGTGCAGGCACCTTTTGCGCAAGCATGGGTGCCGAGGTGTAGACCGCCAGCACAAGGATCACCAGCAGCAGGGCCAGCGTGAAGCCGCGGCGGAACCCGCGCCGGGGCGCCACGGGGGCAGGTTCATCGTCGGCTTCGGGCGGCAGCGCCACCTTGGGGCCGCCCGTGGCGCGCAATGTGGAATTGATCTGTTCGATGTCCGGCAGCAGGTCGCGGCGGGTGGCGCGCGGCTGCGGATCCTCCGCACCGTCGTCGTCATCCTCGTCCACGGCGGCGGGCACCGGCGGCAGCGGCGCGCTGCGCGGCGGGACCGGACGCGGCGGCTGCAGGCCCAGATCGGGCTGTGTCTCGATCGCGCCGCGCTCGGCCTCGCGGGCACGACGCTCGCGCTCGGCTTCCTCGCGCAGCACGGCCTGAACGGTTTCGTCCAGCGGGCGGCGGCGCGGTTCCTGGGGCACCGGGGGGGCCGGGTCGGGTTCCGGCGCGGCGGCGACGGCCTGCGGTGCAGCCGGAGGATCGACCGGCGGGAAGGGCGCCGAGGGGCTGGAAACGGACGGTCTGCGAGCCGACGGGCTGGAGGCCGCGGCAGGCGCCACAGGTTCGGGGGCGTCGTCGAATGTCTCGGCCTCGTCCTCCAGCGCCTCTTCGACATGGGGGGGAAGCTGGAACCAGGCATGGCCGCAGTTCGAACATTGAACGTCGCGCCCCGTGTCCGGGATCGCGCGGTCATCGACCTCGTACTGGGCGTCACAATTCGGGCACGTCAGGCGCATCTCGTCCTCTCGCCGGGCAGGAGAAGCCCATCATCGCCCGACACTCGTCATGTTGTAGCAAGGAGAGGCCATCTCTCCAAGCGTTTGTATGGAAAGGCAGTACCGGCGACCTCGAAACGTTGCAACCCCCGCACGGCTGGGCGAAACTGCGCCAACAGGATTCGGGGTGCGCGGTGATCGACTTCCAGAATGTCGCCTACAATTATGGCGGTGGCGAGTTGCTGACGGACATCAGCCTGCGCCTTCCGCCGGGGTCGTTCCATTTCCTGACCGGGCCCTCGGGCGCGGGCAAGTCCACCTTTCTCAAGCTTTGCTATGGCGAACTGCACCCGACGGCGGGCCGCGTGACGGTGGACGCGCGCGACCTGCGCAGCCTGACCCGCGACCAGGTGGCGGCCCTGCGCTGCCGGATCGGCGTCGTCCACCAGGATTGCCAGTTCCTGGATCACCTGCCGGTGGCCGAAAACATTGCCCTGCCGCTGACAGCGACCGGGCATCCCGTTGATCCGGCGGACCTGTCCGCGTTGATGGGCTGGGTCGGGCTGATGCCGCTGGCGCAGCACCGGCCGCCGCAACTGTCGGGCGGCGAACGCCAGCGGGCGGCGCTGGCCCGCGCGGTCATCATGTCGCCGGACGTGATCCTGGCCGACGAGCCGACCGGCAACCTGGATTGGGACATGTCGCTGAGACTGCTGACGCTGCTGATCGAGTTGAACAAGATGGGCAAGACCGTGCTGATCGCGACGCATGACCTGAACCTGATCCGCAGCGCCAAGAGCCAGGTGCCGGTGCGGGTGCTGCGCATCCGCGACCGCCGCCTGCAACTGGCCGGGAGCGATCTGTGACACGCCCCCTGCGCCCGTTGATCGACCTGCTGGCCGGGGACCGAACGGCCGACCGCATCGTGCCGCCCAGCGGCTTCACCGCGCGGCTGACCAGCTTTACCGCCGGGGCGATGGCCTTTCTGGTGGTCTTTGCCCTGGCCCTCTCTGTCGCTGCCGGGCGGATGGCCGAGCGCTGGTCCGACGCGCTGGCGCAGACGGCCACGATCCGCATTTCCGCGCCCGCGGCGCAGATGCAGGCGCAGACCGACAAGGTGCTGGCGATCCTGAAGGAAACGCCGGGCGTCGCCGCGGCCCGGGCGCTGAGCGACGACGAGCAGAAGAAGCTGCTGGAGCCCTGGTTCGGCCCCGACCTGCCGCTGGATGCGCTGCCGGTGCCGCGGCTGATCGACGTGCGGGAAACCGCGACCGGCTTCGATGCCGACGGGCTGAAGAACCGGCTGGCGGCCGAGGTGCCCGGCGCGGTGCTGGACGATCACACCCGCTGGCGCCGCCCGCTGGTGGCGGCTGCCGATCGCCTGCGGCTGCTGGGGCTGATGTCGATCCTGCTGATCGGCGGGGCCACCGCGGCGATGATCACGCTGGCGGCCAATGCCGCGCTGGCGGCCAATGCGCAGGTGATCCGCGTGTTGCGGCTGATCGGGTCGCGCGACAGCTACATCGCCCGCGCCTTCGTGCGCCGCTTCACCCTGCGCGCGCTGTCCGGGGCGGCGGCGGGCACGCTGGCGGGGATGGGTGCGATTGCCCTGATGCCCGCCACCGACCAGGCGGGCAGTTTCCTGACCGGGCTGGGGTTCCAGGGCCTTGGCTGGCTGCTGCCGCTGCTGGTGCCGCCGGCCGCCGCGCTGGTTTCCTTTGCCGCGACCCGGGGCGCGGCCCTGGCCACCCTGCGGAGGCTGACCTGATGCGCTGGCTGATGAGTTTCCTGTTCGTGGTGCAGATGTACCTGGTGATGGGGCTGATGGCGGTGGTCTTCACCCCCTGGGCGCTGGTGAACCGCGCCGGGGCCTTTGCCGGGGTGCATACCTATTGCCGCTGGGTGCGCTGGACGGCGCGCTGGATGGTCGGCCTGCGCAGCGAGGTGCGCGGCACCGTCCCCACCGGCGAAGCGCTGATCGCCTCGAAACACCAGAGCTTCTTCGACATCATCCTGATCTGCTCGGTCGCGCCGCGGCCAAAGTTCATCATGAAGAAAGAGCTGAAATGGACGCCGATCCTCGGCTGGTACGCGCTGCGCATCGGCTGCGTCCCGGTGGACCGCGGCCGCCGCGGCGCGGCCATCTCGCAGATGATGAACGGGGTGGCGCAGGGGCGGCAGGAACCGGGGCAACTGATCATCTATCCGCAGGGCACCCGCGTGGCGCCGGGCGCGGCCAGGCCCTACAAGGTCGGCACCGGGCTTCTGTACCAGCAGTTGAACCAGCCCTGCATCCCCGCCGCCACCAATGTGGGCGTGTTCTGGCCGCGGACCGGGATCTACCGCAAGCCGGGCCTTGCCGTGGTCGAGTTCCTGCCCGCGATCCCGCCCGGCCAGGCGATCGAACCGTTCATGGCCGAACTGGAACAGGTGATCGAGACCGCATCGAACCGGCTCATGGCCGAGGCCGGGTTCCGGGCGGGCTGAACCGGGCACCGGGCGCGCCGGTGCGGTGCGCCCGCCGGGGCGGATGCGACGCCGGGGCCGCCCTGCCCCCGCTGCGGCAGGCCGCCCTCAGGCCGCCAGCCCCTTCGATCCCATGTCCAGGAACTTCTGCCGCCGGTCGCGCACCAGCGCATCGGGTTTCTTGCCCGACAGATCCTTGAGCATCGCGGCGATGGCGGCGCCGACGGCCTCGACCGTCTCCTTGGGCGACCGCTGCGCGCCGCCAAGCGGCTCTTTCACGATCCGGTCGATCACGCCCAGCTTGTGCAGATCCTGCGCGGTCAGCCGCAGCGCCTCGGCCGCCTCGCGCATCTTCTCGGCATCCTTCCACAGGATCGAGGCGCAGCCCTCGGGGCTGATCACCGAATAGATCGAATGCTCCAGCATCGCGACCCGGTTCGCCGTGGCAAACGCCACCGCCCCGCCCGACCCGCCCTCGCCGATCACCACCGAGATCAGCGGGACTCCGATGGCCAGGCATTTCTCGGTCGCGCGGGCGATGGCCTCGGCCTGGCCGCGCTCTTCCGCACCCTTGCCGGGATAGGCGCCGGGCGTGTCCACCAGCGTGATGACCGGCAGCTTGAAACGGTCGGCCAGATCCATCAGCCGGATCGCCTTGCGATACCCCTCGGGCCGGGCCATGCCGAAATTGTGTTCGATCCGGCTCTTGGTGTCGTTGCCCTTCTCGTGCCCGATCACCACCACCGGCAGATCGTTGAACCGCGCCAGCCCGCCCATCACCGCGTGGTCATCGGCAAAGTTGCGGTCGCCGGCCAGCGGCATGTAATCAGTGAACAGTTGCTCGATGTAGTCGCGGCAGTGCGGCCGGTCGGGGTGGCGCGCGACAAGGCATTTCTGCCACGGCGTCAACCCCTTGTAGAGGTCCTTCAGAAGCGTGTCGGCCTTCTTGTCCAGCGCCGCCGCCTCTTTCTCGACATCCATTTCCTTGTTGGCACGGCCCAGCGCGCGCAGCTCTTCCGCCTTGCCCTCGATCTCGGCCAGCGGTTTCTCGAATTCGAGGTAGTTCATGCGCAACTCCGGTTAGGGGTGGCGGTTATATGGCCGGACAGGGCGCGAAATGCAACGGATCCGCGGCCCCTCCCGGCTCTTGGCAGCGCGAGGTCTCGTGCTGACGGGGATGCCCCGCCCCTTGCATCGCCCCCCTGTTCCGTGCCGGAGGAGTCCCCGCAAATGGCCCGCGCCCCGGATCACTCCGGGGCGCGCCTCCTCCCGGCTGTCCGGTACGGCCTCCTCTCCGGCCCGGACGGGGAACGTGTTGCTGCCGGGGTTCCGCGCAGCGTCACGGAAGTGTTGCACAACCGGCAGGCGGGCTGTCAACAGACGCGTAACGGGTTTCGCCAGAAATCCACGGCCGCGCCGGGGCATCAGGCCCCGCCGATCATCTCGGCCTGGCGCACGATGACGTCGGCCTGCCGGATGCTGGCAATATCGACCAGCCGCCCCTTGTAGACGGTGGCGCCCTGCCCCGCCGCCTTCGCCGCGGCCATCGCGGCCAGGATCTCGCGCGCCTCGGCGACCTGGGCCGCCGAGGGGGTAAAGACCTCGTTGGCCAGCGCGACCTGCCGCGGGTGGATCGCCCATTTGCCGACCATCCCCAGCGTGGCCGACCGTCGCGCCTGCGCGCGATAGCCCTCTTCATCGGAAAAGTCGCCGAACGGCCCGTCGACCGGCAACAGCCCATGCGTGCGGCAGGCGGCGACGATGGCGGCCTGCGCCCAGTGCCAGGGGTCGGACCAGTGGCGAACCCCGTCGCGCAGCATGTAGTAGTTTTCCTGCGTGCCCCCGATGCCGGTCGTCTGCATCCCCATGCTGGCCGCGAAATCGGCGGCGCCCAGGCTCATCGCCTGCAACCGCGGGCTCGCGGCCGCGATCTCTTCCACATGGGCGATGCCCGCGGCCGATTCGATGATGACCTCCAGGCTCACCGGCTTGCGCCGCCCCGTCGCGCGTTCCACCGCAGTCACCAGCGCATCGACCGCATAGACATCGGCGGCGCAGCCGACCTTGGGGATCATGATCTGGTCCAGCCGGTCGCCCGCCTGTTCCAGCAGGTCGACCACATCGCGATACCACCAGGGCGTATCCAGCCCGTTGATGCGGACCGACAGAACCTTGGTGCCCCAGTCCACCGCACGGCTTGCGACGATGATGCTTGCCCGCGCCTGCGCCTTGTCATCGGGCGCAACCGAATCCTCCAGGTCCAGGTTCACCACATCGGCGGCCGAAGCCGCCATCTTCTCGAACAGCGCGGGGCGCGAGCCCGGTCCGAAAAGCTGGCACCGGTTGGGGCGCGCGGGCGCGGGCGGCTGAAGGCGGAAGGACATCGAATTTCTCTCGCAACTTAATGTCGAAACATGCTGCGCTCCGCGATAGATTATTGCGCGGCCGCGGGCAAGTGGAGTTTTTGCAATGCGGCATCACCCGCTGCGCCGCAGCGCCCGCGATGCGCCGCACCCCCGCCTGCCCGGGCGTCTGGTCGATGCGTCCGCGCGGGTGTAACACCGATCCCATCCCACCGGAGGCGCCCATGCTCACCGTCACCCGCGACTCGTTCCGTCTGACCCAGGTCTTCACCATCTCGCGCGGCTCCCGCACCGAGGCGCGGGTGCTCACCGTCCGCCTCGTGCGGGGCGGGGTCGAGGGCCGGGGCGAATGCGTGCCCTATGCCCGCTATGGCGAAAGCCTCGAGTCGGTCGGCGAACAGATCGCACGCCTGCCCGACGGGATCACTCGCGCCGATCTGCAATCCGCCCTGCCCCCCGGCGCCGCCCGCAACGCGGTGGATTGCGCGCTCTGGGACTGGGAGGCCAGGCACGCGGGCCGCCGTGTGTGGGAGATTGCGGGCCTGCCCGCCCCGGGCCCGGTCCTGACCGCCTTCACCCTGTCGCTCGACGACCCCGACCGGATGCGGGCCGAGGCCGTGAAGAACGCGCACCGGCCGCTTCTCAAGATCAAGCTCGGCACCCCCGACGACATGGCCCGCCTGGCCGCCGTGCGGGCGGGCGCCCCGCGGGCAAGGATCATCGTCGATGCCAACGAAGGCTGGACGACCGAGATCTACGCCGACCTCGCCCCCCACCTCCAGCGCCTCGGCGTGGCGCTGGTGGAACAGCCCTTGCCCGCGGGCGCCGACGAGATGCTGGCCGAAATCGCCCGCCCTGTCCCGGTCTGCGCCGACGAAAGCTGCCATGACCGCCAGAGCCTGCCCGACCTCGCGGGCAAGTATGACATGGTCAACATCAAGCTCGACAAGACCGGCGGCTTGACCGAGGCGCTGGCGCTGCGCGACCTCGCCCGCGCCCAGGGCTACGGGGTGATGGTGGGCTGCATGGTCGGCTCCTCGCTTGCCATGGCGCCCGCGACACTCGTGGCCCAGGGCGCCGACGTGGCCGACCTCGACGGCCCGCTGCTTCTGGCCGAAGACCGCGCCCACCCGCTCGTCTACGACGAGGCCGGGGTACACCCGCCGGGCCGGCAGCTCTGGGGGTGATCCCCCCTTCCCCTTTCTTTCTGGCTCAAATATCCCGGGGTGCGGGGCAGAGCCCCGCTCCGCCTCCGCCCTTGCCATGCCCCCCGCAGAAAGGCCCCCGATGACCCGCACCGTCTATGTCAACGGCAGCTACCTGCCCGAAGCCGATGCCACCGTCTCCATCTTCGACCGCGGCTTCCTGATGGCCGATGCGGTCTACGAGGTGACCTCGGTGCTGGACGGCAAGCTGATCGATTTCGCCGGCCACTGCGCCCGGCTGCGCCGCTCGCTGTCGGAACTGGGGATGCCCTCGCCCTGCACGGATGACGCGCTGCTTGCGATCCACCGCGAGCTTGTCGCGCGCAACGGCCTGGTCGACGGGATGATCTACCTGCAGGTCAGCCGCGGCAACCCGGGCGACCGCGATTTCGCCTTCCCCGACGCCTCGGTGCCGCCCACGCTTGTGCTCTTCACCCAGTCCAAGCCGGGCCTGGCCGACAGCCCGCAGGCCAAGGTCGGGATGAAGGTGATCGGGATCGACGACATCCGCTGGGGCCGCCGCGACATCAAGACGGTGCAGCTTCTCTACCCGTCGATGGGCAAGATGATGGCCAAGAAAGCGGGCGCCGACGATGCCTGGATGATCGAGGACGGCTTCGTGACCGAAGGCACCTCGAACAACGCCTATATCGTGACGGGCGGCCGCATCGTCACCCGCAACCTGGGCCATGAGATCCTGCACGGGATCACCCGCGCGGCCGTGCTGCGCTTCGCCCGCGAGGCGCAGATGGAGGTCGAGGAACGCCCCTTCACCCTCGACGAGGCGAAGGCCGCGGACGAGGCCTTCATCACCTCGGCCTCGGCCTTCGTGATGCCGGTGGTGGCGATCGACGGCGTGCCGGTTGGCAGCGGCACGCCCGGCCCGGTCGCCCGCCGCCTGCGCGAGCTTTACCTCGACGAAATGCGCAAGGCCGCCATCTGACCGGCGGCCCCGCGCGGCGCCCCCTCAGGCGGGCGCCGCCGCCGTCGCCGCGGGCCGGTCCAGATCGGGCAGCAGGGCCGCGAACAGGCCCAGCGCCGGCAGGAAGGCGCAGATGCGGTAGACGAAGTCGATCCCCTCGTAATCCGCCACCACGCCCAGCAGCGCCGCCGCCAGCCCGCCCATCCCGAAGGCCAGCCCGAAGAACAGCCCCGACACCATGCCGACCCGGCCCGGCATCAGTTCCTGCCCGTAGACGATGATCGACGGGAAGGCCGAAGCCAGGATCAGCCCGATGCAGCCGCTGAGCACCACCGTCTCGGGCAGGCTGGCCCAGGGCAGCGCCAGCGAGAAGGGCAGCGTGCCCAGGATCGAGCCCCAGATCACCCGCTTGCGCCCCAGCCGGTCGCCCAGCGGCCCGCCGATCATGGTGCCCAGCGCCATCCCGGCCAGAAAGACGAACAGCGCAAGCTGCGCCTGGTCGGAATCCAGCCCGAAGTGGTGCATCATGTAGAAGGTGTAATAGCTGGTCAGGCTGGCCATGTAGAAATACTTCGACACGATCAGGATCAGCAGCACCGCCATCACCTGCATCACCTCGCGCCGCGGGCGGGCCAGCGGCGGGGGCGCGCTGCGGGTGGTGGCCCGCGCGCGCAGGTGCCGCGAATACCAGCGCCCGAGCCCCGTCATCACCACCACGCCCAGCAGCGCCGCCAGCGAGAACCACGCCAGGCTCGCCCGCCCGTGCGGCAGCACGACGAACGCGACCAGCAGCGGCCCCACCGCCGTGCCCGAATTGCCCCCGATCTGGAAGATCGACTGCGCCAGCCCATGCCGCCCGCCCGAGGCAAGCCGCGCCAGCCGCGAGGTTTCCGGGTGGAAGATCGACGAGCCGAGGCCCAGCAGCACCGCGCCGCCCACCAGCATCAGGTAATGGGTGGCAAAGGCCACCACCAGCACGCCCGACAGCGACGCCGCCATCCCGAAGGGCAACGAATAGGGCTGCGGCCGACGGTCGGTGTAAAGCCCGATCACCGGTTGCAGCAGCGAGCCGGTGGCCTGGTAGGTCAACGTCAGCAGACCTACCTGCGCAAAGCTGAGGTTCAGCCCGGTTTTCAGGATCGGATAGGCCGCCAGGAACAGCGACTGCATCAGGTCGTTCAGGAAATGGCAAAGGCTGGCCGCCAGAAGGGCGCCGAAACTGGCCTGTGCGGTCCGCGCCGCCGCCGCCGTCGCGCGTGTCATGGTGGTATTCTCCCGTTCCGCGCCCGGCCTCTCCCGCCCGGCGCTTCGGGTGCGGTATGGCCCGGGTGGACGCAGGCCCGCAACCGGGATAGGGTCAAGTATCTACGCGATCGGGCCAAGCCAGAACCATGCGCACGCTCAGCAGCTACGACCCCGCCCTGCCCGACGTGCCGCGCCCGGTCATCGCCCGGGCGAACGACCGGCCCGACGGGGATTACGTCGCCACCCACCGGCACGAACGGGGCCAGCTTCTTTACGGGGCCACGGGCGTCGTGCTGGTCCAGACCCCGCAAGGCGCCTGGCTGATGCCCGCGGGGCGGGGCCTGTGGATTCCGGCCGGCGTTGACCACGCGGTGCAGTGCTTCGGCCCGGTACGGACCGAGAACCTGTACTTTCCTCCCGGCCTGGTGCCGATGCCCGACCACTGCCAGGTGCTGGCCGTCCCGCCGCTGATGCGCGCCCTGATCGCCGAGGCGGTCACCCTGCCCGCCGAATATGACGATGCCGGGCGCGACGGCGCGGTGATGGCGCTGATCCTTCGGGAACTGCCGCGGCTGGTCGCCCTTCCCCTGTCGCTGCCCCTGCCGCAAGAGCCGCGGCTTGCGCGCCGCTGCCGGGCCTTTCTGGCCCGTCCCACCGCGCAGGACCGGCTGGACGACTGGGCCGAGGCGATGGGCATGAGCCGCCGCAGCTTCACCCGCGCCTTCCGCCGGGAAACCGGGCTGAGCTTTGTCGCCTGGCGCCAGCAGGCCTGCGTTCTGGCCGCCGTGCCCCGCCTGGCGGCGGGCGAGGCGGTGACCTCGATCGCGCTCGACATGGGCTATGACAACCCCGCGGCCTTCACCACGATGTTCCGCCGCACACTGGGCACCAGCCCGCGCGCCTATCTGCGGCGCTGACCGCGCGGCTCAGCCCTTGCGGGCCACGATCTGCACCGGGGCGATCACCCCGGCCTCGAGGGCCGCGACGACATTGGCGATCTTGACGGGCCCGTCCGGCCCCATCACCAGATGCAGGCCAAGCGGCGGCGGCCCGCCTGCCGCCATCCGCGCTCGCATCGCGGCGAACATCTCGAGCGCCAGCGCGCGGCGGTCCACCTCGCTTTCGGGCGCCAGCCCCGCCGCGGCAAGGGCCGCGCGATAGGCGGCGGGCGTCTCGACAAACGACACGTCGGGCCCGCCGGCCCAGGGCTGCGGAAACCCGAAATCGCCCCCGCCGACCCGCATCACGTCATAGACCGCAAACCGCCCGCCGGGCCGCAGCACCCCGGCAATGCCGGCGAAAAGCGCGGCCTTGTCGGCGATGTTCATGCCCACATGCAGCAGGACCGCCGCATCGAAGCTGTCCGCCTCGAAGGGCAGCGCAAGGGCATTGCCCTGTTGCAGGTTCACCTGCCCCGCCAGCCCGACCTCTTCGGTCAGCGCGCGGCCCACGGCCACGAATTCCGGTGTCAGGTCCACCCCCTCGACCCGCGCCCCGGAATGGGCGGCCAGCCAGCGCGCGGTGCCGCCGATGCCGCAGCCGACATCCAGCACCCGCGCGCCCGGTTGCAGGCCCAGCGCCTCGGCCAGGGCCTTGGTCGCCGCGCGTCCGCCCATGTGGAATTCGTCCACCGCACCCAGGATGTCGACCGTGGGCGCACCGTCGCCCAGCCGCGCCAGCCCGCCGCGGATCGCCGCGGTCAGGCCGGTCAGCGCGTAATGTGCCGCCACCGCGCGGTCGCGCGCATCGCTGTCCATGATCTCCTTGCCCCCCTTTGCCAACTCCCCTCGGGCCCAGACTGCGCCTGTTGGCCGCCGCCGTCTACTTGGGCTTTTGGCAAGGGGGAGGTCGGACGGGCGGGCCGCCCGCTAACGCCGCCGGGTGCCCGAACGTTTCAGCATCGCGTCGATCTCGATCTTGATCTGGTCGGTCGCCATCAGGATTTCGACCAGCATCGCCACGGTGCCCGCCACGATCAGCCCCATGCCCAGCAGCGTCAGCCCCACCGGCAGCCAGAACAGCCGCTGCCCCAGCGCGCCATCAAAGGCGAGCGAGACCCCCGCCACCACGAAGAGGGCCGCGGCAAAGACGAACATCGCCACCGCCCGCACCGACAAGAGCGCCCGCGCGCGGTGCCGCATCAGCTCGTCCGGGTCTGGCGGCTGCGGCCCGCTTTCGCCCAGCGCGCGCACCCGGTCCACCGCCCGCGCCAGCCGCACCAGCGCGACCGAGATGAACGACCCCGCCGCCATGACCAATAGCGCCGGCGTGATCATCGCCGTGATCATCGCCTGTGCCAGTGATATTCCGCCCATCCGCCGCCCTCCCCCCGCCGCACTTCAGACGGTGGCCGCAGCCTAGCGATGCGGCACCGGTGGGGGAAGTCAGGCCGTGGCGTGATGCAGGACGTGCAGGGTGACGGCGGCGTAGAACGCCAGGCTCGCCGCCAGCACCAGCGCGTGCCAGATCGTGTAGTGGAACGGCAGACGCTCGGCCAGGAAGAAGCCCACCCCCAGCGTGTAAAGCCCACCGCCCACCAGGATCAGCACAAGCACCGCGGGCGACAGGTGGTCGACCATCCCGCCGCCCAGCGCCAGCCCCGCCCAGCCCATGCCGAGGTAAAGCGCCAGCCCCAGCCACTTCAGCCGCGAGGGCGAGACGGCCTTGAGCCCGATCCCGGCCAGCGCCGCCGTCCAGAGCCCGGCCAGCAGCCAGCCATGGCCGCCCGGGACCAGCGTGAAGGGGGTGTAGGTGCCCGCAATCTTGGCGTAGATCGCCGAATGGTCCAGCCGCCGCAGAAGCCCCGTCCAGCGGTGCTGGCCCACGGTGTTGTAGAGCGCCGAGAACCCGATCATCGCGACCAGCGTCGCGCCATAGACCGACACGGCCGCCACCATCCGCCCGCCGCTGCCCAGCCAGAGCGTCAGTCCGATCAGGACGGGCACCGCCAGCACGACCGCGGCCAAGCCGAAGACATGCACGACGGCATCCGAAACACGTTCGGCGCGGCTGTAGCTTTGGCGCGGGGCAAGGCGATTCATGGTCCCAGTCTAGCCCCTGAAGATGACGGTTTCACCCCGGTTTGCGGGCCACCAGCCCGATGACGGCAGAAAGGCCCGCGTGGCCTTCGCCTTCGTGCATCTCCACGTCTTCCTCGACCAGCCGCAGGATCTCCCAGTCGCCGAAGGCGGCGCGCAGCATCGGCTCGGTGTAGAGGTTTTCCTCGATCCGCGGGCCGCCGGTGCCGTAGGCCAATTGCCGCGGCGTGTAACCCTGCACCAGCAGGATGCCGCCCGGCCGCAGCGCCTGCCGCATCCCGACCCATTTCTGCGCCCGCTGGGCGGGGCCGGAAAACTGGGTAAAGACCTCGACCACCGCGTCAAAGGCGGCCTCGGGGTAATCCCAGGCATGGACATCGGCCTGAACGAAGGTGGGCGCCACGCCATGCCGCTCGGCCAGCCGCCGCGCCTTCGCCTGGGCGGCGGGCGAGAAATCCAGCGACAGCACCTGATGCCCCTGGGTGGCCAGCCAGACGCCGTTGCGGCCCTCGCCGTCCGCCACCGCCAGCACACGGCCGCGAGGCGGCAGAAGCCCGGCCTCGGCGCGCAGGAAATGGTTCGGCGCCTCGCCGAAGACATAGCCATCCGTCGACGAGAACCGGGTCTGCCAGCGGTCGTAATCAGGGTTGCTCATGGTGCCTCCTGGGGTTTGTCTCGAGGTAGGCGCGCCCATCCCGCCTGTCGAGCCCCTAAAGCGCGGCCACGCGATCGTGTGCGGGGCAGGTGACCATGTGATCATTCACCATCCCGACCGCCTGCATGAAGGCATAGACGATCACCGGCCCGCAGAACTTGAACCCTTCGGCCTTCAGATCGCGCGAGATCGCCTGCGACAGCGGGGTTTCCGCGGGCACCTGCGCGGGATCGGAAAACCGGTTCTGCACCGCCCGCCCGTCGATCCGGTCCCACAGGAAGGCGGAAAACCCCTGCCGTTCCTCGATCCGCTCCCAGGCACGCGCATTGCCGATGGCGGCCTCGATCTTGGCGCGCGCCCGCACGATGCCGGCATCGGCCATCAGCCGCGCGACCTCGGCCTCGCCCCAGCGGGCGATCCGCGCGGGTTCAAAGCCGTCGAAGGCGCGGCGGAACGCCTCGCGCTTGCGCAGGATGGTGATCCAGGCCAGCCCCGCCTGAAAGCCATCGAGGATCAGCTTTTCATACAGCGCCCGGCCATCGCGCTCGGGCACACCCCATTCGGTGTCGTGGTAATGCACATAAAGCGGGTCGGCCCCGCACCACTTGCAGCGTTCGCCCATGCCCGCCTCCTCGATCTTTCGGAAAATTAGAACAAAGCGCGACCCTTCACCAGTTCTTTACGGCTGTTCGGGAAGATAGCCGAAAGCGAAGGAGGATCCGCTATGCCCAGCAGCCCCGGCACGGACCTGCCCCCACCGGGCCTCGACAGCCCCTTGGCCGCGGCCGTGACGGAACGCGAGGGGGCAACCGTCGCCATGGTCCGGCGGGCGCTGGAGCGGCGCAACGTCATGCTGGCCTTCCAGCCGGTCGTGCAGGCCCGCGAGACCGGACGGGTCGCATTCTACGAAGGGCTGATCCGCATCCTGGACGACGGCGGCCGGGTCTTGCCCGCGCGTGACTTCATGGCGGCGGTGGAAACCACGGAAACCGGCCGCATCATCGATGCGCTTGCGTTGGAACTGGGGCTGGCGGAACTGGCGCGCAACCCCAGGCTGCGGCTGGCCATCAACATGTCGGCCCGTTCGATCGGCTACCCCCGCTGGCAGCGCACCCTGGCACAGGGTCTGGCCGCCGGGCCGACGGTGGCGGAACGGCTGATCCTGGAAATCACCGAAAGCTCGGCCATGCTGATGCCCGAGATCGTCACCGTCTTCATGGCGGACCTGCAGCGCAGCGGCATCGCCTTCGCGCTGGACGATTTCGGTGCGGGCTACACCGCCCTGCGCTACTTCAAGGAATTCTGCTTCGACCTGCTGAAGATCGATGGCCAGTTCATCCGCAACATCCACGCCGACCCCGACAATCAGGTGCTGACGCAGGCGCTCGTCTCGATCGCTCGCCAGTTCGACATGTTCACCGTGGCCGAATTCGTCGAAGACCCGCGCGATGCCGAATTCCTGGCCCGGATGGGGGTAGATTGCCTGCAGGGCTACCTTTTCGGCGTCCCCACGACCGCGCCCCCCTGGGTGGCCCGCCGCGCTGCCCGCCGCGCCTGAGGTCCGCCGCTGCGGCCGAGAGTCTCGTTCTGTGCAAGAATTGGGTATATTGCGCTTGACGCGGCCTCCCTGTCGGAGATGCTGCACAGCAGCGCGGGCCAGCCTAGGCCCCCCGTTGCCCGGCCCCCAGGGTCCGGCCACGATCCGGGCCGCGCGGCGCCCGCCCCGTTCGTGGCTAGGGAGAGGACCCCATCATGACCAATGTCGTAATCGTATCGGCCGCACGGACGGCCGTGGGCAGCTTCAACGGCGCCTTCGCCAACACCCCCGCGCATGATATGGGCGCGACCGTGCTGGCCGAAGTGGTCGCCCGAGCCGGCATCGACAAGGCCGAGGTGTCGGAAACCATCCTGGGCCAGGTGCTGACGGCCGGCCAGGGCCAGAACCCCGCCCGCCAGGCCCATATCAAGGCGGGCCTGCCGGCGGAAAGCGCGGCCTGGAGCCTGAACCAGGTCTGCGGCTCGGGGCTGCGGGCGGTGGCGCTGGCGGCCCAGCATGTGCAACTGGGCGATGCCGACATCGTGGCCGCCGGCGGCCAGGAAAGCATGAGCCTTGCGCCCCACGTCGCGCATCTGCGCGCGGGGACCAAGATGGGTGACATGCAGATGATCGACTCGATGATCCGCGACGGGCTGTGGGACGCGTTCAACGGCTACCACATGGGCCAGACTGCCGAGAACGTGGCCCAGCAATGGCAGATCGGCCGCGACGAGCAGGACCATTTCGCGCTGGCCAGCCAGAACAAGGCCGAAGCCGCGCAGAAGGCCGGGCGGTTCAAGGAGGAAATCGTCGCCTTCACCGTGAAGACCCGCAAGGGCGACATCGTGGTGGATGCCGACGAATACATCCGCCACGGCGCCACCATCGACGCCATGACCAAGTTGCGCCCCGCCTTCACCAAGGACGGATCGGTCACCGCGGGCAATGCCTCGGGCATCAACGACGGCGCCGCCGCGGTGCTGGTGATGACCGAGGCCGAGGCCGCGAAGCGCGGGCTGAAGCCGCTGGCCCGCATCGCGTCTTACGCCACCGCCGGGCTTGACCCCGCGATCATGGGCGTGGGCCCGATCTTCGCCAGCCGCAAGGCACTGGCCAAGGCAGGCTGGAAGGCGGAAGACCTGGACCGGATCGAGGCGAACGAGGCCTTCGCCGCCCAGGCCTGCGCGGTGAACAAGGACATGGGCTGGGACCCCGCGAAGGTGAACGTGAACGGCGGCGCCATCGCCATCGGCCACCCGATCGGCGCCTCGGGGGCGCGCATCCTGAACACGCTGCTGTTCGAGATGAAGCGCGCGGGCGCCAGGAAGGGCCTGGCGACGCTCTGCATCGGCGGCGGCATGGGCGTGGCCATGTGCCTCGAAGGGCTCTGATCGCCGCCGCACCGCGGCATTCTGCATCAGCAAAGATGGTGCGCAAGATAATTGCGCACCACGCCTATCTTCGGTAATACCGTTTCAAGAAGTACCTGAAGGAACGGAGGAATCATGTCCAGGGTTGCACTCGTCACCGGAGGATCGCGCGGCATCGGCGCGGCGATCGCGATCGCGCTCAAGGCGGCAGGCTACAAGGTGGCCGCCAATTATGCCGGCAATGACGAGGCCGCGGCGGCGTTCACCGCCGAGACCGGAATTCCCGCCTTCAAGTGGTCGGTCGCCGATTACGCCGCCTGCAAGGCGGGCGTGGCACAGGTCGAGGCCGCGCTGGGCCCGGTGGAGGTGCTGGTGAACAACGCAGGCATCACGCGCGACGCGATGTTCCACAAGATGACCCCGGCGCAGTGGAAAGAGGTGATCGACACCAACCTGACGGGGCTGTTCAACATGACCCACCAGGTCTGGACCGGGATGCGCGACCGCAAGTTCGGCCGCGTCATCTCGATCTCGTCGATCAACGGGCAGAAGGGCCAGGCGGGCCAGGCGAACTATTCGGCGGCAAAGGCGGGCGATTTGGGGTTCACCAAGGCGCTGGCCCAGGAAGGCGCCCGGGCGGGCATCACCGTGAACGCGATCTGCCCCGGCTACATCGCGACCGAGATGGTGAAGGCGATCGATGAAAAGGTGCTGAACGAACGCATCATCCCGCAGATCCCGGTCGGCCGCCTGGGCGAACCCGAAGAAATCGCCCGTGCCGTGGTCTTCCTGGCCGCGGACGAGGCCGGGTTCATCACCGGCTCGACCCTGACCGCGAACGGCGGGCAGTTCTTCGTCTGACATCAGGCAGGCGGCGGGCCCCGCGGGGCCCGCCGTTTCGCTTTGACGGGCATCCGCGGTCTGCTAAGCCTGCGCGTCATGACCCGCACGCGCGCCACCCTCATCGGCTTTGTCGCCATCCTGCTCTGGGCGCTTCTGGCCCTGTTCACCGTGGGCTCGGTCCCGGTGCCGCCCCTGCAACTCAACGCGATCTGCTTTGCGATCGGCGGGCTGATCGGCCTGGGCTGGACGGTCGCGCGCGGCGAGGTCGGGCTGCTGCGCCGGATCGGCTGGAAGGTCTATGCCTTCGGCACGGCCGCGCTGTTCGGCTATCACGCGCTCTACTTCACCGCGCTGCGCCTGGCCCCTGCAGCAGAGGCGAGCCTGATCGCCTATTTGTGGCCCCTGCTGATCGTGCTGTTCTCGGGCCTCTTGCCGGGCGAACGGCTGCGGGCGGGCCATATCCTTGGCGGGATCGTAGCCTTTGCCGGGGCCGCGCTGATCGTGCTGCGCGGGGGGGCGGGCTTCAGCGGCGCGGCGCTGCCGGGCTATGGCCTGGCGTTTCTCTGCGCGCTGACCTGGGCGGGGTATTCGGTGCTGTCGCGCCGCCTGGGCCGCGTGCCGACCGCCAGCGTCGCCGTGTTCTGCCTGGCGACATCGGTGCTGTCGGCCGGGCTGCATCTGGCGGTGGAACCCACGGTCTGGCCGACCTCGGGCACCGGCTGGATGGCCTGTCTGGCGCTGGGCGTGGGGCCGGTGGGCATTGCCTTCTACGTCTGGGACATCGGCGTGAAGGCCGGTGACATCCAGATCCTTGGCGTTGCGTCCTACGCGGCGCCGCTGTTGTCGACCCTTGCGCTGGTTGCAGGCGGGGCCGCGACGGCAAGCCCCGTCCTGCTGGTCGCTGCGGCCCTGATCGCGGGGGGCGCGGTGATTGCCGCGCGCAGCAGCGCGCGGCAGGCCCGCGCCTCGGCGGTCAGTTGCTGAGCCGCTCGATCTCTTCCTTCAGTTTAAGCTTCTGCTTCTTCAGTTCAGCGATGACCAATCCATCCACGCCGGGGCTCCGCTGGGCCTGCTCGACCCGCTCCGAGAGGTGTTCGTGCTTGCGGCGAAGCTCCTGCAAGTGCGACGTCATGCTCATGGTCGTCTCCTCTCCCGGTTGCTGATGTCATGATTCCATCACAGAACCCGAGTCGTGTCATCAGCCTTGACGATCACGACCGCTGACACCCAGTTCACCCGCAAAATCTTGCCAAAGCCTTAAATCATGGCCGTCAGTGCGGCCCCATCGCGCAAGACGGCCTGGGCGGCGGGGGTGAAGCTGTCGCCATCGCGCGCATGTGCCGCACCCTCGTGCAGCACGAAGGGCGCCAGCAGCCGGAACGCCGCCCGCCCCCCCTTCCGCGCCCGCAGGATCACCCGCGCCGCAGGCCGTCCCGCCCGCGGCGCCAGCGGCAGCACGCAAAGGCTGCCAAGCCGGCCGTCACAGGCGGCCAGAAGGGTCGGCAGCCGGTCAGCCGCCTGGATCAGCGTAAGCCACCCCCCCGGCACCAGCCGTCGCGCGGCCGCGTCGAGCCAGACGGCAAGCGGGGTCTCCTCGCGCAGGGCGGCCTCGCGCCCGGCGTCGCGGGCGGGAGTGCCGCCCCCCGCCGGGTAATAGGGCGGATTGGCCAGGACATGGTCGAACCCCTCGCCCTTCAGCGGCCCGGGCCGCACCCCAAGGTCGGCCTCTTCCACCCGCAGCGCCACCCCGGCCCGCGCCGCGTTCCGCCGTGCAAGATCCGCATAGGCAGCCTGCCGTTCCAGCCCGGTCAGCACCAGCCCCGGCACCCGGGTGGCCAGGCACAGCACAGCGACCCCCGCCCCGCAACCAAGCTCCAGCACCCGCTGGCCCGCCATCGCAGGAACTGCGGCGGCCAGCAGCACCGGGTCGGTGGCCGCTCGATAGCCCGCGCGCGGCTGCCAGACCCGAAGCCGCCCGCCCAGAAAGCCGTCATCGGTCAGGTCGGCGTCGGAAAACATCGGCTAGAGCCCCAGGGGAATGCCGTTGTCCTTCATCACGGCGCGCGCCATGAACAGGTCTTGTTCCCGGACCATCAGACGGCGCGGCAGGATGCCGATCGAGCCTTCCAATACGCTCATGTGGACGTCCATGGGAAACGCCGCTATACCCTCGCCCTGAAGCAGCGCGGACGCATAGGCGATGATCGTCGGGTCGTTCGTTCGCAAAAGCTCTTTCATGACCCCGACTAAAGGGGAAGTTCGGGGCCTTGTCGAGGGACGCGAAGGCAATGGGGAAGATGGAAGCGCGCCAGGCGCCACATGACCGCCTGGGGTCTTACCTGTCGGCGGATATGGATGCGGTGAACGCCCTGATCCGCGAACGCATGGCCAGCGAACACGCCCCCCGCATCCCCGAGGTGACGGCGCATCTGATCGAGGCCGGCGGCAAGCGGCTGCGGCCCATGCTGGTGCTGGCCGCGGCCCGGCTCTGCGGCTATGGCGGGCCCTATCATGTGCATCTGGCGGCCACGGTGGAATTCATTCACACCGCCACGCTTCTGCACGATGACGTGGTGGACGAAAGCCGCCAGCGCCGCGGGCGCCCGACGGCGAACCTTCTGTGGGACAACAAGTCCTCGGTGCTGGTGGGCGATTACCTCTTCGCCCGCAGCTTCCAGCTGATGGTCGAGCCCGGCAACATGCGCGTGCTGGACATCCTGGCCAATGCCTCTGCCACCATTGCCGAAGGCGAGGTGCTGCAACTGACCGCGGCGCAGGATCTGCGCACCGACGAAGGCATCTATCTGAAGGTTGTGCGCGGCAAGACGGCGGCGCTGTTCTCGGCCGCGACAGAGGCGGGCGCGGTGATCGCGGGCGCCAGCGCGGCCGAGGTGGAGGCGCTGCGGACCTATGGCGATGCGCTGGGCATCGCCTTCCAGATCGTGGATGACGTGCTGGATTACGGCGGCACCAGCGCGGTGATCGGCAAGAACGTGGGCGACGATTTCCGCGAACGCAAGCTGACGCTGCCGGTCATCAAGGCCGTCGCCGCGGCCGACGCGGCCGAGCGCGCCTTCTGGGTCCGGGTGATCGAGAAGGGCCAGCAGGCCGAGGGCGACCTGGAACAGGCGATGGCCCTTCTGGCCCGCCACGGCGCGCTGGAGGCGACCCGGGCCGAGGCGCTGTTCTGGGCTGCCAAGGCCAAGACCGCGCTGATGGCGCTGCCCGGGCACGAATTGCGCGAGATGCTGGCCGATCTGGCGGATTACGTCGTCGCCCGCGTCGCCTGATCCTGCGGGGCGGCCAGCCCCGCATCGGCCACCCACCAGCCGGGCGCCGCTGCCCTGAGCGCGGCCGCGGCGGCCGCCGCACCCGACGCGGTGGCGAACAGGCCGAAACAGGTGGCGCCCGACCCCGACATCCGCGCCAGCAGGCAGCCCCGCTGCACCGCAAGCGCCGACAGCACCTGCCCCACCGCGGGCACCAGCGCGCAGGCGGGCGGCTCCAGATCGTTGCGGCAGGTCCGCAGCCAGGCCGCCAGCATCCCGGCATCGCCAAGGCGTGGAAGTGTCGGCGGCAGGGGGGCGTTGTCGCGGCGGGCCAGCGCGGCAAAGACCGGCCCCGTGGGCACCGGCACGCCCGGGTTCACCAGCACCAGCCAGAGGGGCGGCAAGGGAGGCAGCGGCCCCAGCGCCTCGCCGATCCCGCGCATCCGCGCGGGCCGGGCCGACAGGCAGACCGGCACATCGGCCCCCAGCGCCAGCACCGCCGTCGCATCAGGCAGCGGCAGCCCCCAGAGCCGCGCCAGCACCCGAAGCGCCGCCGCCGCATCCGACGACCCGCCACCGATCCCCGCCGCCGCGGGCAGGTGCTTTTCCAGCACGATCCGCGCGCCCCGCCCCGCGCCCAACAGCGCCGCGGCGCGCAGGACCAGGTTGCCGGCGTCGGTCGGCACCCCGGCCGCCCGCGGCCCCGTCACGTGCAGCGACAGCGCCGCATCCGCCATCGCGGTCAGCCGGTCGCCCACATCGGCGAACACCACCAGACTGTCGAGCAGGTGATAGCCATCCTCGCGCCGCCCGGTGACATGCAGCGCCAGGTTGACCTTGGCGGGGGCGAACCCCTCAACCGCCGCTGGTTGCACCGCTGTCCACCACCGCCTTCAGCGGCGGCGCGCCTTCTTCCTTCAGCACCGCGTCCAGTCCGATCTCCAGCTTGCGCCGGATGCGCGCCGCGTCCTTGGGGTCCGGGTTGTCGCCCAGCGCACGGTGCCACTGGAACTCGGCCTCGAGCTTGCGGCCCACGGCCCAGTAGACATCGCCCAGATGGTCCGTCACCACCGGGTCGAGCGGCATCAGTTGCGATGCATGTTCCGCCACCGGAAGCGCCTTGTCATACTGCCCGGTGCGATAGAGAACCCAGGCAAGGCTGTCGATGATGTAGCCGTCATCCGGCCGCGCCAGCGCGGCGCGCTTGATCATGTCCATCGCCTCGGGCAGCTTCTCGTTCCGTTCGACAAGCGCATAGCCCAGATAGTTCAGCACCTCGGGCTGGTCCGGCTTGAGCCCGAGCGAGGTGCGGAAATCGGCTTCGGCCTTGTCCCAGGCGCCCATCCGCTCTTCGCAGATGCCGCGGACATAGAACAGCGACCAGTCATCCGGCTTCGGCGTACCCAGCAGCGCCACGGCCGCGTCATAGACGGGCACCGCCTCGCCATAGCGCTCCTGCCGCCGGAGCAGGTCACCCAGGCCGATCTGCGCGTCGATCATCTCGGGATGCGCGGCCACCACCTGCTTCATCGCATCGATCCCGGCATCGACCTTTCCGGCGGCGTACATCGCCTGCGCCCGCCCGATCTGCGCCGCCGCATAGGCGGGATCATCGCGCGAGACCTGTTCGTAGGCGGCAATGGCCAGCGCGTGCTGCCCCTGCGATTCCAGCAGCCCGCCCGACAGCATGATCGCATCGGCATTGGTGGGCCGCAGGTATTGCGCGATCCGGGCATAGACCAGGGTGAAACTGTCGGCGGCCTCGCCGCGCAGCGCCGCGGCGACCGAATAGAACACTTCGGACAGTCCGTCGCGCGCATCGTGGATCGCGTCGAACGGCAGCGTCTGCCCCGCCTTCAACCGCTGGCGCAGCGGGTCTATGGCCGGGTCTCCCCCCGGGCCGAAGGCCGTGTTCAGCAGCGTCAGCGCCTCGGGGTTGCGGTCAAGCTGGCTCAGCACCTCGGCATAGGCGATCGTGCCGCGCCGCGCGAGTTGCAGCTTCGGCCCGCCGCCATCGCCGGAAAAGATCTTCTGCGCGCCCTCGAAATCGCCGACCGAGGCCATGGCCAGCGCCTTGTGATAGGCGGCAAAGCCGCTCAGGCCCGGCGCGGAGCCCAGCTTGTCGAAGGCGGCCAGCGCTTCCTGCATCTTGCCTTCGCCCACCAGCGACCAGCCGGTGACCAGCCCGTCCACCAGCGGGCCCACGCCATGCCCGCCAGCGATGGCGGCCAACGCATCGGCATAGGCGCCACGCTGGAGCATGTCGGCCATCAGGATCAGGTCCGAGGTCTGGCTTTTGGCGTCCCGCGCGGCAAGCTCCTGCGCCAGGGGCAGGGCCGCGGCGACATCGCCCAGCGCCACGTCGGAGATCTCGGCCCCTTCCATCAGCACCGGGTTGCCCGGGTCATGCGCCAGCGCCTGCGTGTAGTAGGTTGACGCCGCCGCGTAGTTCGACCGCTGGCTGGCCGCCTGCGCCGCCAGATAGGGTCCGGCAACCCCGTCGGCCAGCGCCGGTGAGCCGGCAAGAACGGTGGCCAGTGCGGTGGCCAGGCGAAGGGAACGAAGGACGGTCACGGGGGGATGCCTCGGCGCAAGGGGTTTGCACCAAGGCTAAAGCGGCAATGCGTCCGACGCAATCGGCGCGCCTCTCCGCACCCCTGCGGCAATCCGCCGATCACGCGATTTTCACATGTTGGGATAGTTCGGGCCATCCCCGCCCTGCGGCGTGGTCCAGACGATGTTCTGGCTGGGGTCCTTGATATCGCAGGTCTTGCAGTGGACGCAGTTCTGGAAGTTGATCTGGAACCGCGGCGTGCCCTGCTCCTGGCCCACCACCTCGTAGACACCCGCCGGGCAGTAGCGCTGCGCGGGCTCGTCATACTTGGCCAGGTTCACCGCGATCGGAACCGATTCGTCCTTCAGCCGCAGATGCGGCGGCTGGCTTTCCTCGTGGTTGGTGAAGCTGAAGGCCACGTTGGTCAGCCGGTCGAAGCTCAGCACCCCGTCGGGCTTGGGATAGTCGATGGGCCTGAAGTCCCTGGCCAGCCCCGTGGCGGCGGCATCGGTCTTGCCGTGCTTGAGCGTGCCGAACAGGCTGACGCCGAAAAGGCTGTTCGTCCACATGTCGAGCCCGCCGAAGGCGAGGCTTGCGGCAAGGCCCCACTTCGACCACATCGGCTTGACGTTGCGCACCTTCTTCAGGTCGCGCCCGATCGGGCCGCCCCGCAGTTCGGCCTCGTAATCGGCCAGCTCGTCGCCCTGCCGCCCGGCCAGGATCGCGGCATGGGCCGCCTCGGCCGCGGCCTTGCCCGACAGCATGGCGTTATGGTTGCCCTTGATGCGCGGCACGTTCACAAGGCCCGCCGAGCATCCCAGGATCGCCACGCCCGGCGCCACCACCTTGGGGATCGACTGCCAGCCCCCTTCCGAGATGGCCCGTGCGCCATAGGCCACGCGCTTGCCGCCCTTCAGCAGTTCGGCCACCATCGGATGATGCTTGAACCGCTGGAACTCCATATAGGGGTACAGATGGGGGTTCTGGTAGTTCAGGTGAACCACAAAACCCACATAGACCTGATTTTTTTCAAGGTGATAGATGAAGCTGCCGCCGCCCGCGTTGCTACCCAGCGGCCAGCCCATCGTATGCGTCACCCGGCCTTCGTGGTGCTTGGCGGGGTCGATCTCCCAGATTTCCTTCATGCCGATGCCGAACTTCTGCGGGCAGTGCCCGGCCGACAGATCGAACTTCGCCATGACCTGCTTGGTCAGCGACCCGCGCACGCCTTCGGCGAGGAACACGTACTTCCCGCGCAGTTCCATCCCCGGCTCGTAGCCCGGACCGGGGGTGCCGTCGGCCTCTTTTCCGAATTCGCCCGCCACGACGCCTGCCACCCGGTCGCCCTCCCAGACGATCTCGCTGCAGGACATGCCGGGGAAGATCTCGACCCCAAGCGCCTCGGCCTGCGTCGCCATCCAGCGGCAGACATTCGCCATCGAGACGATGTAATTGCCGTGGTTCGACATCAGCGGCGGCATCGGCCAGTTCGGGATGCGCATCTGCCCGGCTTCGCCCAGGATGTAGAAATTGTCCTCGACCACCTCTGTCCGGATCGGGGCGCCCTTTTCCTTCCAGTCCGGGATCAGCGCGTTCAGCCCCACCGGGTCCAGCACCGCGCCCGACAGGATGTGGGCGCCGACCTCGGAGCCCTTCTCCAGAACCACGACCGACAGATCGGCATCCAGCTGCTTCAGCCGGATCGCGGCCGACAGGCCCGCAGGCCCCGCGCCGACGATCACCACGTCATATTCCATCGATTCCCGGACGATCTCGGTCATGTGTCTCTCCCGGCCGGGGTGGGGCCAGGGCCCGGCCACTGCTGTCTGCGTCACCGGAGCGTTAGCTTGCCTGCGCCCCGGGGGTCAATCTTAACGCGGCATCACATGTCGCATTTGCAGCATCGGCAGCGGTTTTCCGACCACGCCGCCGCCCGCCCGCTGCCCCCTTGCAATCTGCGCCCTGCTGGGGTCAGGTGCGGATGTGGACGGAAGGATGGCGCCGGGCTCCCCCAAGCGGGGGGCCGGGCACCTGTCATGAATCAGGGACCGATGGAAAAGATTCCGATGACCCGGGCGGGTTTCACCGCGCTCGACGAAGAACTGAAAAGCCTCAAGTCGGTGGAACGCCCCGCCGTGATCCGCGCCATCGCCGAGGCGCGCGAGCATGGTGACCTGTCCGAAAACGCGGAATACCACGCCGCCCGCGAAAAGCAGAGCTTCATCGAGGGCCGCATCACCCAGCTCGAGGCCATGCTCTCGCTGGCAGACGTGATCGACACCGCCAAGCTGTCCGGCCCGATCAAGTTCGGCGCCACCGTGACGCTGGTGGACGAGGACACCGACGAGGAAAAGACCTACCAGATCGTCGGCGAGGCCGAGGCCGACATCGAGCGCGGCCTGCTGAACATCAAGTCGCCGCTGGCCCGTGCCCTGATCGGCAAGGACGAGGGCGACAGCGTCGACGTCAAGACCCCGGGCGGCGAACGCACCTACGAGGTTCTGAGCATCCGCTACGTCTGACCAAGGCCCCCGCCGTGACCGACGCGCCCCCGGACCACCACCGCCAAGGCCCCGAGCCCCGCCCCGCGGCTGCCGACCGGATCGGCATTGCCCTCAGCCTTGTCTGGCTGGTGGGGGTTGGCGGCTATCTGTTGTGGGGTGGCACTGGCGCCGCGACGCTCGGGTCCGGCCTGATGACCTTCCTTGCCGTCTTCCTGCCGCTTGCGCTGATCTGGGGCGCCGTGACGACCGCGCGCACCCTGCAGGCGCTGCGGGCCGAAACCGCGCGGCTGCATGACAGCGTCGAAGCGATCCGCCGCGAAGCGCTGCGTCCGCAGGCGACCCCGCCCGGCATCGACCCCGCCGTCGAACGGAAGCTGGCCGAGATTGCCGCCGCCGCCACCCGCCAGGCCGAGGCGACGCTGGCTGTCTTCGCCTCGCGGCGCGATCTGGCCGAAACCCTGCCAGAGCCGGAACCCACCCCGGCGCCCGCGCCGAAGCCGGCCGTCGCCGCGCGGGCAAGGCCGCGCCCCCCGGAGGACGAGCCCGCCCTTGCCCTTGGCGCGCCCGAGGACGACCGCCCCCCGATTTCCATCGGCGACTTCATCCGCGCGATGAACTTCCCCGACAGCGCCGAAGACCGCGACGGCTTCCGCGCGCTGCGCGCCGCGCTGGAGGATCGCACGGTCACCCGCCTTGTGCGCGCCGCACAGGACGTGCTGACGCTGCTGGCGCAAGACGGGATCTTCATGGACGACCTGCGCCCCGAGCGCGCGCGCCCCGAACTGTGGCGCCGCTTCGCCCAGGGCGAGCGCGGCCGCGCCATTTCCGGCCTGGGCGGGGTGCGCGACCGTTCGAGCCTGGCGCTGACCTCGGGGCGGATGCGCAGCGACCCGGTGTTCCGCGACGCCGCCCATCACTTCCTGCGGCAGTTCGACAAGACCTTTCAGGACTTCGAGAAGAACGCCTCTGACGCCGAGGTCGCCGAACTGGCCGAAACCCGCACCGCGCGTGCCTTCATGCTGTTCGGGCGGGTGACGGGGATCTTCGACTGAGACAATCCGGGGCCCTGTCGCAGGACCGCGGCCCCGGCGCCCTCACCCCGCAAACCGCCCCTTGAACTGCTCGCGCAGCAGGTTCTTCTGTACCTTGCCCATGGTGTTGCGGGGCAGTTCGTCCACCACGGCCAGGCCCTTGGGCTGCTTGAACTTCGCCAGCCGCCCCGCCAGCGCCGCCTGCACCGCCGCGGGGTCCAGCGCGGCTCCCTTCTGCGCCACCAGCACACCGAAGACCGCCTCGCCGAAATCCGGATGCGGCACGCCGATCACCGCGGATTCCAGCACCCCCGGCTGTTCATCCAGCAGCAGTTCCACCTCTTTCGGGTAGACGTTGTAGCCGCCGGTGATGATCAGATCCTTCGCCCGCCCGACGATGCTGACATAGCCATCCGCATCGACAACGCCGATGTCGCCGGTGATGAAGAAGCCGTCGTCGCGCAGTTCCTCGCGCGTCTTCTCGGTCATCTGCCAGTAGCCCTTGAAGACGTTCGGGCCGCGCACCTCGATCATCCCCGCCTCGCCCTGCGGAAGGGTCGCGCCGGTGGCGGGGTCGGTGATCTTCAGTTCCACCCCCGGCAGCGGAAAGCCCACCGTCCCCGCCCGCCGTTCGCCCGCATAGGGGTTCGAGGTGTTCATGTTCGTCTCGGTCATGCCGTAGCGTTCCAGGATCCGGTGCCCCGTGCGCTCCTCGAAGGCGACATGCGTCTCGGCCAGCAGCGGCGCCGAGCCCGAGGTGAACAGCCGCATGTGCGCCACCAGCGCGCGGTCGAACCGCGGGTCGTCCAGAAGCCGGGTGTAGAAGGTCGGCACCCCCATCATGCTGGTCGCCCGCGGCAGCCAGCGGATCACCTGATCGCGGTCGAACCCCGGCAGGAAGATCATCGCCCCCCCGGTCAGCAGGCTGACGTTCGAGGCGACGAAAAGCCCGTGGGTGTGGAAGATCGGCAGGGCATGCAGCAGCAGGTCATCGGCGGTAAACCGCCATTCGCGCGCCAGCACCTCGGCATTCGACAAGAGGTTCGCATGGGTCAGCATCGCCCCCTTCGACCGGCCCGTGGTGCCCGAGGTATAAAGGAAGGCCGCAAGATCCTCGGGCCCGCGCGCCACCGCCGCAAAGGTCGCAGGCTGCCCGGCCGCCGCCTCGGCCAGGCTGCCGGTGCCATCGGCGTTCAGCGTCATCAGCCGCGCGCCCGCCGCATCGGCCACGGGCGTCAGCGTCGCGGCCTTCGCGGCGTCGCACAGGAACAGGCGCGGGATCGCGTTGTTCAGGAAGTAGGCGATCTCTTCGGCGGTATAGGCCGTGTTCAGCGGCAGGAAGATGCCCCCCGCGGCCACCGTCGCGGCATAGACGGCCAGCGCCTCGGCCGATTTCGCCACCTGCACCGCCACCCGGTCGCCGGGGCGAACGCCCGCCGCCAGCAGCGCATGCGCCATCCGCGCCGCCAGCGCGGCGAAGGCACCGCCCGTCATCTCCTGCCCGTCGGGCAGGATCAGGAACCGCCGGGCACTGCCCGTCAGCGGCGCGAACAGCGCATCATGAAGCACATTGGCCATCTGGTTCTCCCTCACGCTCCGGTGCCCTTCTGGCATGGCCTCCGGCGGGGCTCAAGCCGCAGGCGCGCCTGTTTTGCAAGGCAGGGCACAGCGGGCGCTTGTTCCGCACCCGGGGCCGCTCTATGTCGGTCAGCATGAAAGTTCCTTTCCTCAACCACCCGCCCACCGTCGCCGTGATCCGCCTGCAGGGGATGATCGCGGCCGGGCGCGGGCTGAGCGATGCCAGCCTTGCCCCCGTGATCGAGCGCGCCTTCCGCAAGGGTCGCCCCCGGGCGGTCTCGCTGGCCATCAACTCGCCCGGCGGCTCGCCGGTGCAAAGCGCGCTGATCGCCGCGCGCATCCGCCGACTGGCCGACGAGAAGAAGATCGAGGTGCATGCCTTCGTCGAGGATCTCGCGGCCTCGGGCGGCTACTGGCTGGCGACCGCCGCCGACCGGATCTGGGTCGACGAAAGCTCGGTGGTGGGGTCGATCGGCGTCATCTCGGCGGGCTTCGGCTTTCCCGATCTGATCGCGCGCTACGGGATCGAGCGGCGGGTGCATACCGCGGGCACCGCGAAAAGCTTCATGGACCCGTTCCAGCCGGAAAAGCCCGAAGATGTCGCCCGCCTCAAGACGCTGCAGGAACCGATCCACGCCGCCTTCATCGCCCATGTGAAGGCGCGCCGCGGCGCGCGGCTGGCCCCGCGCGACCTTTACACGGGCGAGGTCTGGGTGGGCCGACAGGCGATCGAGGTCGGACTGGCCGACGGCGTGGCGCATCTGGTGCCGAAGATGCAAGAGATCTTCGGCGACAAGGTGCGGCTGCTGACCCATGCGCCGCGCCGCGGCTTTTTGCGCCGGTTCGGTGGCGCGATGGCCGCCGACGCGCTGGCCGGGGTCGAGGAACGCGCGGCCTTCGCGCGCTTCGGGATCCTGCCGTGATCAAGGCCGCGCTTCTGGGCCTGATCGCGCTTCTGGTGCTGGCCATGTTCGGTCGGCTGCGCGTGGGCGGGCCCAAGGCGGCCCGCAAGGGGGCCCGCAAATGCCCCGCCTGCGGGCGCTACCGCATCGGCCCGGGCCCCTGCCCCTGCGGCCACGGCAAACCGCGATAGGAGACCGCCATGCAGCACCGCGCCATCGTCACCGGGGCAGGCCAGCGGCTGGGCCGCGCCATGGCCCTTTATCTTGCCCGGCGCGGGCATGACGTGGCGGTGCACTACGCCAGTTCGCGCGAGGCGGCGGATGCGGTGGTGGCCGAGATCCGGGCGATGGGCCGCCGCGCCGTGGCCTTGCACGCCGATCTTCTGGTCGAGGCGGAAACCACCGGCCTTCTGCCCCGCGCGGCCAAGGCGCTGGGCGGCCCGCTGAGCGTACTGGTGAACAACGCCTCGATCTTCGAATACGACAATCTTGCCACCGCGACCCGGCAAAGCTGGGACCGCCACATGGAATCCAACCTGCGCGCGCCGTTCGTGCTGATCCAGGCGCTGGCCGCACAGGCGCCCCAGCCCGCGACCGATGCGCAGGGCGAACCCGTGGCGCAGGCGCTGGTGGTGAACATGCTGGATCAGCGGGTGCGCAAGCTGACGCCCGAGTTCATGAGCTACACGATCGCCAAGATGGGTCTCTGGGCGCTGACCCAGACCGCTGCACAGGCGCTGGCGCCGCGGGTGCGGGTGAATGCCATCGGCCCCGGCCCCACCCTGAAGGGCGCCCGGCAAAGCGAAAGCCATTTCGCCCGCCAGCGCGCCGCCACCATCCTGAAACGCGGCGCCAATCCCGAAGAGATCACCGCGGCGCTTGGCTATCTGCTGGATGCAGGGTCGGTCACGGGCCAGTTGATCTGCGTCGACGGGGGGCAGCATCTGGGCTGGCAGACGCCCGATGTGCTGGGCCTGGAAAGCTGACGCGGACCCTCGCGGCGCATCTGCCCTCTTGACTTGTCCACCCTCGCCGCCAGCGTCACGGAACCGTTACGAATCTGCTAATCCTTTCAGACGGTTGCCGCGGCGCGCAAAATCTTTCCTTTTGTTTCAATAGGTTGCAAAACCGCCTAAAAAGCAGGCAAGACAATGAAGGTCCAAGAAAGCAAGGCAAATTCGCCGTTGCGGCAAAGTTTCCACCAGACTTATCCACAGATTTGGTGGACATGTTCCCTCTTGCCTCAGTCCCGTTAAGATTGCAGCAACCGACCGGGAATCAGACGCCCTGCCCATGCCCACAGACAGCCCCCTTTCCGAGCCCGCCTCCCCCGGCCTTACGGGGTATGCGCTGATCCAGAGCTATCTGAAAACGCTCGATTCCTCGCCCGGCGTCTACCGGATGCTGAACACCGCGAACGAGGTGCTTTACGTCGGCAAGGCGCGCAACCTGAAGGCGCGGGTGTCGAACTATGCCCGCCCCTCGGGGCATTCCGGGCGGATCGCCCGGATGATCCGGGAAACCGCCAGCATGATGTTCCTGACGGTGCGGACCGAGACCGAGGCGCTGCTGCTGGAGCAGAACCTCATCAAGCAGCTCAAGCCGCGCTACAACGTGCTTCTGCGCGACGACAAGAGCTTCCCCAACATCCTGCTCTCGCGCGAACACCGCTTCCCCCAGATCAAGAAGCACCGCGGCAAGCGCAGCGAGAAGGGCAGTTATTACGGCCCCTTCGCCAGCGCCGGCGCGGTGAACCGCACGCTGAACCAGTTGCAGCGGGTGTTCCTGCTGCGCACCTGCACCGATTCGACATTCGAAAGCCGCACCCGGCCGTGCCTTCTGTTCCAGATCAAGCGGTGCAGCGCCCCCTGCGTGGGCTACATCAGCGAACCCGACTACGATGCCCTGATCGAGGACGCGCAGCGGTTCCTGGAAGGCAAGTCCACCGCCGTGCAAACCCATCTGGCCGAAGAGATGGCGCAGGCCTCCGCGGCGCTGGAATTCGAGCGCGCCGCGGCCCTGCGCGACCGGATCAAGGCCCTGACCCAGGTGCAAAGCGCGCAGGGCATCAACCCGCGCGGGGTGGAAGAGGCCGACGTGATCGCCGTGCACGTCGAGGGCGGGCAGGCCTGCGTGCAGGTCTTCTTCATCCGCGGCC
This sequence comes from Pseudomonadota bacterium, assembly GCA_021845805.1. Taxonomy (GTDB): domain Bacteria; phylum Pseudomonadota; class Alphaproteobacteria; order Rhodobacterales; family Rhodobacteraceae; genus Solirhodobacter. The sequence continues at coordinate 91,914 of JAJZVD010000004.1, forward strand.
ATCAAAGCTGGGGCAACCGCGATTTCTATCCGCGCACCGGCGCGGGCGCCGAAGAGGCGGAAATCATCGAAGCCTTCCTGGCCCAGTTCTACGATGACAAGGTGCCGCCGCGGCTGATCCTGCTGTCGCACGGGATCGAGGACGAGGATCTGACGCTGGACCTGCTGGCCGAGCGGGCGGGGCGCCGGGTGGAACTGGCCGTGCCGCAGCGGGGCGAAAAGGCCGAACTGGTGGAAAACGCGCTGCGCAACGCGCGCGAAAGCCTGGCCCGCAAGATGGCCGAAAGCGCCACGCAGTCGCGGCTGCTGGACGGGCTGGCCGAGGCGTTCGACCTGCCGGGGACGCCGAAGCGGATCGAGGTCTACGACAACAGCCACATCATGGGCACCAACGCGGTGGGCGGCATGATCGTTGCGGGCCCCGACGGCTTCATCAAGAGCCAGTACCGCAAGTTCAACATCAAGGGGACAGAGATCACCCCCGGCGACGACTTCGGCATGATGAAAGAGGTGCTGACCCGCCGCTTCGAGCGTCTGCTGAAGGAAGACCCCGACCGCACGTCCGAAGCCTGGCCGGACCTGCTGCTGATCGACGGCGGCGCGGGGCAGGTGTCGGCGGTGCACGAAATCCTTGCGGGCCTCGGCGTGGAAGACGTGCCCATGGTCGGCGTGGCCAAGGGGGTGGACCGCGATCTGGGGAAAGAGGAATTCCACCGGATCGGCGAGCGCCCCTTCGCGCTGCCGCACAATTCACCCGTGCTCTACTTCATCCAGCGCCTGCGGGACGAGGCGCACCGCTGGGCGATCGGCGCGCACCGGCAGAAGCGGGCAAAGGCCGTCAGCGCCACGCCGCTTGACGACATCCCCGGCGTGGGCGCCACCCGCAAACGCGCGCTTCTGGCCCATTTCGGCAGCGCCAAGGCGGTCAGCCGCGCGGGGCTGGCCGACCTGAAGGCGGTGGACGGGATCTCGGAAACGATGGCGCAGACGATCTACGACTATTTTCACGACCGGGGCTGAGCTTTTCACGCCTGCGCGAACCCGGGCCCGGCGGACTTCCGCCGCCCGGTCGGCCGGCGCATATTCGCGGCGCAACCCTGTTTTGCGCCGCAGCGGCGCCCGATGAGGAGAGCATCATGAGCCGTTTCCTGCCTGTCCTGGCGCTGCTGGTCGCCCCGGCTGCCGCCTTCGCCTCTGGCAATGCGCTGACCATTCCGGTCGCCACGCTTGCCGGGCATCCCGCCGACTATGTGGGCAAGCATGTCGTCACCGAAGGCTATCTGATCGACCGGGCCGCCGGGCGCGCCATGCTGGGCGCGACCAATTCCGGCGTGGTCGAGGCCGACACGGTGATGCTGACCGGCCCGCAGACCCAGCGGCTGAACTATTTCGACCGCTTCCGCGTGACCGGTGTGGTCGAGGCCGCGCCCGACACCCAGGCCAACGGCAGCAACTACCTGCTGCACCTCAGCGCCCCGCCGGAAAAGCTGGGGCAATGATCCGACGGCCTCGCGGCGCCTCGCGGCGGGGCCCGCTTCACATCCCCGCGTCATGCGCGCAGCTACGGCGAAACCGCTTTTCCGAGGCCCCCGGTATGCGGTAGACCTGCCCGCATGAGATGGTGGATCCCCAATACGCTGACCGTCCTGCGGCTGCTTGCAGCCCCGCTTGTGCCGGTCATGTTCCTGTACTTCCATCGCCCGGCGGCGGACTGGTTCGCGCTGGGGCTCTTCGTCATTGCCTCGCTGACGGACTGGATCGACGGCTACCTGGCCCGGCTCTGGGGGCAGGAATCGAAGTTCGGCGCCATGCTGGACCCGATCGCGGACAAGGCGATGGTCATCATCGCGCTGGTGGTCATCACCGGCTATTCGGGGATGAACCCCTGGCTGATCCTGCCGGTCACGATCATCCTGTTCCGCGAGGTGTTCGTCTCGGGCCTGCGCGAGTTTCTGGGGCACAAGGCCGGGCTTCTGAAGGTGACGAAGCTGGCAAAGTGGAAGACCACCGCGCAGATGCTGGCCATCGCCGAGCTTTTTCTCGGCACCGGGCTGGGCTATGTCGAGGATCGCGGGTTGCAGGCCAAACACTGGTCGGCCACCTCGGCAACCCAGGTCGGGCTGGTCCTGATCTGGATCGCGGCGGTTCTGACCTTTGCGACCGGGCTCGATTACTTTCTCAAGGCGCTGCCCTTCCTGCGCAGCGAGGTGAAGAAATGATCGACGTGCTGTATTTCGCCTGGGTGCGCGAACGCATCGGGTTGCCGAAGGAACGGCTGGACACCGGCGCCGCCACCGTCGCCGATCTGGTCAGCGAGTTGCGCGCCCGCGAAGAGCGGTACGAGGCTGCCTTTGCCGATCTCTCGGCGCTGCGGGTGGCGGTGGACCAGCAACTGACCACCTTCGACGCTCCCCTGGCCGGCGCGCGCGAGGTTGCCTTCTTCCCGCCCATGACGGGGGGCTGAGATGGCGGTGCGCGTCGAGGCCGCCGCCTTCGACCCGGGCGCCGAGCTTTCGGCCTTCGCCCGCGGGCGCACCGACATCGGCGCCATCGTGACCTTTACCGGCATCGTGCGCGACGACGGCGGGCTGCGGCGGCTGGAGATCGAGCATTATCCCGGCATGACAGAACGCGCCATCGCGGCGATCGAGGCCGAGGCCGTCGCCCGCTGGAACCTGCATGACAGCCTGGTGATCCATCGCTTCGGGGCGCTCGCACCGGGGGCGCCGATCATGATGGTGGCCACCGCCGCGCCGCATCGGGGCGATGCGTTCGCGGCAGCGGAATTCCTGATGGACTATCTGAAATCCCGCGCCCCCTTCTGGAAGCGCGAGGTGACCGGCAGCGGCGCGGCCTGGGTCGCCGCCAAGGAGGCCGATGAAGACGCGCTCGGCCGCTGGCAGGACTGAAGGCGCGGTTCCCGCGCGGGGCCCCTTATCAACTAAGCGTGATGAGAAGGGCTCGATGATATAAATCAAGGTCGCGCGCCGCTGCCCGGCGCATCCCTCTCCTCACCGCGCCAGATCGGCGCGGGCGAAGGAAAGGAAACCACCATGTCCCTGATGTTCCCCCTGCTGCGCCGCGCTGCGCTGGCCTCCGGCGCACTCGCCCTGATGGCGGGCGCAGCGTTTGCCGCGGGCACCCCCGGCACGGCCGATCCGGTGATGGGCCAACAGCTCTTCCGCAGCCACTGCGCCGTCTGCCACAAGGCCGACGCCTCGGGTGGCGTGAAACTGGGCGATGCCACCTCGGCCGACTTGCAGGCCCCCGAGCTGGAAAGCCAGTACAAGGAAACCGATGCGCTGATCCTGCGTGCCATGCTGGACGGCAAGGACGAGGATGGCGAGGACCTGGCCAAGATCATGCCGCGCTGGCGGGGAAAGATCACCGATGCGCAGGCCGCAGACATCCTTGCCTATCTGAAGACCGTCACCGCCCATTGACCCGGCTGGCCCCGGAACCGGCCTCTGGGATGGGCCGGTGCCGAGGCGATCCCGATCCGCCGCTGCCGGGCAGGCAGCCCCCTGTTCAGCGTTCCTCGTTCATCCGCTCGATGTAGCCGCGCAGGTCGTCGGCTTCGCGCCGGGCATCGCGGAGGCCGTCCATCGCCGCGCGCAGTTCGGCTTCGGTCTGGTGCACCTGGTTGGTCAGTTCGGCCTCGCGATCCTGGATGTAGATCAGCGCCTGGTCGCGGGTCTCTTCGGCATCGTGCAGGGCCTGGGCCATCCGGTCCAGTTCACCCATGTCCGCCTGGCTGACGCGGGTCAGACGGTGCAGAAGCCAGTAGGCGAACCAGCCCAGCGCGAAGGCCACGAACAGAAGCGTGGCCGTCACGGCTATGAATTCGGTCCGGTTCATCGCATCTCCCCCTCAGTGGCCGGCTGGCCGCGGCTTTGGTTCCACCGTCGGTGCGTCGGTCGGGCCCGGATCGGAATCGCCTGCCCCATTGGGATCGGCCGCGGGGGCATCGCCGGCGTCGGTCGGCCCGTTCGCATCGGTCTGCGCCCCCGGATCATCCGGCTGGGCGCCCGTCGCCTGGTCGGGCGGCGCATCGCCGGGGGCCGCCGCATCGGGTGCCGCGGCCGGGGCCTGCCCCGCATCCGGCGAGGCTGACTGCAGCGTGATCTCGATCCGCCGGTTCGCCTCGCGCCCGGCGTCGGTGGTGTTGTCTGCGATCGGATGGGCCTCGCCATAGCCGCGTGCCATAAGGTTCGACACCAGCACCCGCCGGTCGGCCAGCGCCTGCAACACCGCCTGCGCGCGCGCCTGGCTGAGCGTGAGGTTCATCTCGGCCCGGCCCTGGCTGTCGGTGTAGCCCGCGATTTCCATCTTCGCATCGGGGCACTTGCGCAGGATGTCGGACACCGCGTCAAGCGTCTGGCCCGAATCCGGCGTGAACGCATCGGACCCCGGCTGGAAGCTGATCTTGTGCGCCGCCAGGGCCGCCTGCACCTGCGCCACGCACTCTTGCGGGGTGGGCATCCCGGCCTTGGGGTCGTATTTCTTGTCGTAGGTGACCTTGATCGCGAACTGTTGCCCCTGCCCCAGCCGCCCCGACAGGATGCGCGAGATCTGGTCCTGCGCATCCGGCGCGCCGGTGGTGCCGGTGATCGTCACCAGATCCGGCTGCACCAGCAGCGTGCCGTCATGCAGCACCGACAGCGCCTCGAGCCCCGCCAGAACCCGGACGGGCCAGCCATCGGGCAGTTGCCCATCGGTGCGCGTGGCGGTCAGCACCTTGTCGGCGCCGAAGCGGGCGCGGGCAAAGCTGTCGACCGCCGCACGCATCCGGTCGTCGCTGAGCCGCCCGCGCAGCGTCACCTGCCCGTCGCCCCCCAAGGCCGCGGTGAATTCCACCGGGCCTTCGGCGGTCTGCGCCTTCGGCGGATGCGTCAGCGTGGCCGACAGCGAGAACACGTCGGGCAGCCGCGCACCCAGTTCGCCCGCCACCTTGTCATAGGTCGCCTGGGGCGTCCCGTCCGCGGCGATCAGCGAGACATCGGCATCCGAGAAGGTGATCGAGCCCTTGCCCATCTCTTTCAGCGCCGCGATCCCCAGCACCGCCGCATCGGCCCAGTGCGGGGTCGGAACCCCCATGCCAACAGTGCAACTGACCTTGCCCTGCACCCCCGCCGCGACACCCGCCGCGATGATCTGGTCGCGCGCCTTCTCGGTATCGGCCGAGCAGGCATCGAACCGCGCGCCGCCATCGTCGATCACGAAGCGCAGGGTGAAGGGTGTGATCACCGGCCGTGGCGCGGAAATCGCAACCTCGACCGTCAGCCCGTTCGGCGCGGCCCGCGAAAGATCGGTCTCGTACCGGTGCTGCTGGGTCTCGCTGTCGGCGATGCCGGTCACCCGTACCCGGTCGGCAGAGATCGAGATCTTGGAGTGCGGCAGTTCCTTCAGCGCGGCGAGCCCGAAATCGACCGCCCGCGCCCAGCCCTCGGGCGCCGGGGAATCGGCGGTTTCCAGAAGATCCGCCACCCCGCCCGGCTTCGTCAGGTCGCCCGCGCGCTTGGCGATGTCGTCGCGGGCGGCCGCCCCCGGCACCAGCCCGATCAGCGAGATCCCGTCATCGTTGCGCAAGAGTTCTACCGAGAAGCGCGGCGGCGGGATGTCCTGCGCGGGCTGCGTCTGCATCATGTCATGCACGCGGGTCGCATCCACCGCCGCTTCCACGATCGACAGCACCCGGAACCGCGCCGCCTCGTTCGGCGCCGTGCCCGACAGCTCGATCCTCAGCCCGTCGGTGTGCACCTGAACCCAGTCGTAGCCGTCCAGCGACAGTTCGTGCGACACGATCTGCCGGGTCCGACGCTCGACCCCATCCGCCATCCAGACGGCCCCCGCAGAGCTGAGGATACCGGCAACGGCGAAGGCGCCAAGCGCGATCAGGGTCTTGGGAAAGCGCATGGGCCTTTCTGAGTCTCCGGCAGTCGTTCCCATTGCTTAAGCGGCATGGGTGGGCCGTTCAACCAACCTTCCGGCAGGCGGCAAGAAACAGCCCACGCCGATCAGACCAGCGCCGCCAGCGCGAAGAGGATCGCGGGGATCAGCCCCGCCTCGCGGTTGGCGCGGAACAGCGTCAGGCAGCCCGCCGGGTTGTCGATGTCCAGCCGCGCCAACTGCCAGGTCAGGTGCCAGCCCAGCCCCCAGGCCCCGCCCAGCGACAGCGCCATGGCCAGCGCCGACACCCGCGGCGTCAGGGCGGTGATGATCGCAAGGCTCATCACCAGCACGGTGACCACCGCAAAGGCCCTGAGCCAGTGCACCGTATCGGCCCCAAAGAGACGCGCGGTGGATTTCACGCCGATCAGCGCATCGTCTTCCTTGTCCTGATGCGCATAGATCGTGTCGTAGAACAGCGTCCAGGAAATGCCCGCGACGTAGAGCAGCAGCGACGGCCCGCCGACATGGCCGGTATGCGCCGCCCAGGCCAACAGCGCGCCCCAGTTGAACGCCAGCCCCAGAAACACCTGCGGCCACCAGGTGAACCGCTTGGCAAAGGGGTAGACCGCCACCAGCAGAAGCGATCCGACCCCCAGACCGATCGCCGCCCCGTTCAGCGTCAGCAGCAGAACGAAGGCCAGCACCGCCTGCGCCAGCATCCAGCCCGCGGCCTGTTTCACCGTGACCTGCCCCGAGGGGATCGGCCGCGACCGGGTGCGCGCCACGGCGGCGTCAAAGTCGCGGTCGGTGATGTCGTTCCAGGTGCAGCCCGCCCCCCGCATCAGCCAGGCGCCGGCGGCGCAGGCCACCGCGATCCACAGGTCGCGCCAGCCCGCCCGCGCCGGATCGGCGGCGGCGGCCAGCCCCACGCCCCACCAGCAGGGCAGCAACAGAAGCCAGGTGCCGATCGGCCGGTCCGCCCGGCTGAGCCGCAGGTAGGGCCGCGCCCAGTCGGGCGCCAGCGTATCCACCCAGTTGCCCCGCACCGCATCGGCGACCTGTCCCGCCGGCTCTGGAATTCGCTGGGGCTCGGGCATAAGGTCCGCCTCATGTCGGGAACGAAGATCAGGCTCTTTGTAGAGCACCCGCTGGGGCCGGGGCAATCGGTTCCGCTGAACGCGGATCAGGCGCATTATCTCTTTGGTGTGATGCGGCTTGGCCCGGGCGCGGGCGTCGCGCTGTTCAACGGCCGCGATGGCGAATGGCGCGCCGAGGTGGCCGCGGCGGGCAAGCGCGGTGGCACGCTGACCTGCCGCGACCAGACCCGCCCGCTGCTGCCGCCGCCTGACCTGTGGCTGCTGTTCGCGCCGATCAAGAAGGCGCGCACCGATTTCATTGTGGAAAAGGCCGCCGAACTGGGCGCCGCCCGCATCCTGCCGGTCCAGACCGACTTCACCAACAGCGAACGCATCGCCCGCGACCGCTTGCAGGCCCATGCCATCGAGGCGGCCGAGCAATGCGGCGGCACCTCTGTGCCCGAGGTGGCCGCGCTTCAGCCGCTGTCGCGCCTGCTGGCCGCCTGGCCCGAAGGCCGCCGCCTGCTCTGGGCGGACGAGGCGCGGGTCGGCCCGGCCCAGACGCTGGCCCCCTTGCCACGCGGCCCCTGGGCCATCCTGATCGGCCCCGAGGGCGGCTTTTCCGAGCCCGAGCGCACCCGCCTGCGCGCGCTGCCCTTCGTTACCCCGGTCAGCCTGGGCCCCCGCATCCTGCGCGCCGATACCGCCGCCGTGGCCGCGCTAACGCTCTGGCAGGCCAGCCTTGGCGACTGGGCGGGCTGAGCGATGGCGCTGATCCGCCCCGAGGCCGCCGCGACGCTGGCCCGCTGGCACGAGGTGATGGTGGCTGCCGTCATCGCCACGGGTGGCCTCTGGGTCGGCACCCGCGGCGGGCTCTTGCTGCCGGTCGTGGGCGGGCTGATCGCGGCGCTGGGCCTTGGCCTCGGCATCGTCGGGCTGCGCCGGATGCGCTTTGCCCGCGATGGCGGCGATCCCGGAATCGTTCAGGTGGTCGAGGGCCAGATCACCTATTTCGGCCCGTCCGAGGGCGGGTTCGCGGGCCTCTCGACGATCGACGAGATCGCGCTTCTGACCCGCGGCGGCGCCCGCGTCTGGCGGCTGTCGCAGGCCGAGGGCGACACGCTTTACATTCCCACCGCGGCTTCGGGCACCGCGGCGCTCTTCGATGCCTTCGCCGAACTGCCCGGGCTTGACAGCGGAATGCTGCTGGCCGCGCTGGATGGCCCGCCCGATCTGCCGCGCATCGTCTGGCGCCGCCGCGCCGAAGCCCGGCTGCGCAAGCGGCCTTGACTCGGCCGCCCCGCCGCTACACCTCTGGCGCCGGACAGTTGCAGAGCGAGACGGAGCCACCAGATGTCGATCCCTCAATCCGGCGGCGGCCCGATCGAGCACATGGGCCAGCTGGCCGAATACATGGAATCCGGCTGCAAGCCGACCGATCAGTGGCGCATCGGAACCGAACACGAGAAGTTCGGCTACCTGACCGACAGCCTTCTGCCGGTCCCCTATGACGGCCCGCGCAGCATCCGCGCCCTGATGGAAGGGCTGCGCGACGGCTTCGGCTGGACCCCGGTCTACGAACGCGACTCGCTGATCGGGCTGACCCGTGACGGCGCCAACATCAGCCTGGAACCCGGCGGCCAGTTCGAGCTTTCGGGCGCCGCGGTCGACACCCTGCACGACACCTGCGCCGAGTTGCACCAGCACCTGGCCGAGGTGCGCACCGTGGCCGACCGCATGTGCATCCGCTTCATGGGCGTGGGCGCCGCCCCGGTCTGGTCCCATGAGCAGATGCCGGTGATGCCCAAGGGCCGCTACCGCCTGATGACCGATTACATGGGCCGCGTCGGCACCCACGGCACCCAGATGATGTACCGCACCTGCACGGTGCAGGTGAACCTCGACTATGCCAGCGAAGCCGACATGGTGAAGAAGCTGCGCGTGTCGCTTGCGCTGCAACCGGTCGCCACCGCGCTCTTCGCCTCGTCGCCCTTCTTCGACGGCAAACCCAACGGCCACCGCAGCTGGCGCAGCCGGATCTGGCGCGGGCTCGACGACAGCCGCACCGGGATGCTGCCCTGGGTGTTCGACGACGGCATGGGCTTCCAGCGCTACGTCGACTGGGTGCTGGATGTGCCGATGTACTTCGTCTATCGCAACGGCACCTACATCAACGCGCTGGGCCAGAGCTTCCGCGATTTCCTGAAGGGCGAATTGCCGGCCCTGCCGGGGGAAAAGCCCACGCTCTCTGACTGGGCCGACCATATGACGACCGTCTTCCCCGAGGCGCGGGTGAAGAAATACATCGAGATGCGCGGCGCCGACGCGGGCGATGCGGCACATCTGACGGCGCTGCCCGCCTTCTGGGTCGGGCTGATGTACGATCAAGGCGCGCTGGATGCGGCCTGGGATCTGGTCAAGGGCTGGAGCGCGGAAACCCGCGAGGGCCTGCGCGTTGCGGCCTCGGTCAGCGCGCTGGCGGCCGAGGCGGGCGGCGTGAAGATGCGCGATCTGGCGCGCGAGGTCGTGGCGCTGTCGGAAGCCGGGCTGAAGGCCCGCGCCCGCGCTGGCGCAGGCCAGGCGGACGAGGCGGGCTATCTTGCCGTCCTGCACGACAGCATCGCCCGCGGCCGGGTTCCGGCCGATGACCTGCTGGCGCTCTGGCAGGGCGACTGGGCGGGCGACCTGAACCGCCTTTACGACGCCTGCAGCTACTGATCAGGCGGCCGGGGGCGGCCCGAAGGCGTTCGCCCCCGCATCCCCCGGCTGGGCGGCGAAATAGAGCAGCACCAGCCAGCCCAGCACCGGCACCAGCGCCAGAAGCAGCAGCCAGGCGGTCTTGCCTGTGTCGTGCAGCCGACGCGACGCCACCGCCAGGTTCGGCAGCAGCAGCGCCAGCCAGACGATCGAGCCCAGAAACCGCGGGTGGTAGTACATCGACATCGACATGCCCCGGGCATAGGTGTGCACGGCCGTGCCCCCGAACAGGATATGGTCCATCGTGTTCGCCAGGACATGCGCGATGATCCCGAACAGCACGAACCACCAGAATTCCGGCCGCGCGGCGCGGCCGCTGAAGGTGGCGTAGTTTGACAGGCAGGTCTTGACGGCGGTCTGGAAATCCATGGTCCCCTCCGGGCTGCAATGCCCCGAAGGATGAACCTGCCCACCCCGCCTGTCTATGGTCGCGTCAGGCCTTCTTCTGCCCGATCTTCGGCTCTGTCCCGGCCTTCAGGCGCATGATGTTCGGCCAGTGCCGCAGGTAGATCAGCACCGTCAGCACGACCACCAGGAAGAACATGTGCCCCTGCCCGGCCGGCAGCAGCCACAGGCTGCTGAGCGCCGCCGACATGAGCGCGGCGACCGAGGAAATCCGCAGCAGCACCGCCACCACCAGCCAGGTCGCGCAGGCGGCCAGCCCCACGGGCCAGCTCAGCGCCAGCAGGATGCCGAGGAAGGTCGCCACCCCCTTGCCGCCCTTGAACCCCAGATAGACCGGGAAGATATGGCCGAGAAAGGCGAACAGCCCCGCCAGTTGCGCCGCATCCTCGCCCAGCGCGGCGCGGCCGATCAGCACCGCCACCGCCCCCTTGGCGGCATCGAGGATCAGCGTGGCCGCCGCAGCGCCCCTGTTGCCGGTGCGCAGCACATTGGTGGCCCCGATGTTCCCGGAGCCGATCTTGCGCACATCTCCCAGCCCCAGCGCCCGGGTGATCACCAGTCCGAAGGGGATCGACCCCAGCAGGTAGCCCATGACGGCCACCAGCCCCAGCACGCCCCAGCCATGCGCGATTTCCGGCATCTAGCCCTGCTCCCCGTACACCTGCCTGCCGCCCACGAAGGTCGCCAGCACCTTACCTTCCATCTTCGCCCCGTCAAACGGGGTGTTCTTCGACTTCGACGCCAGCATCGTGAAGCGGTCGAGCACGAAGGGCGCATCGGGGTCGAAGAGCACGAGATCCGCCGCCGCCCCCACCGACAGCCGCCCCGCGGGCAAGCCCAGCCGCCGCGCGGGGTTCAGGCTCATCGCCCGGAAAAGCTGCGGCAGGGTCATGGTGCCATCGTGGTAAAGCCGCATCGCGGCGGGCAGAAGGGTCTGCAAGGCGACCGCCCCGGCCGCGGCCTCTTCATAGGGCAGGCGCTTCGATTCCTCGTCCTGCGGCGTGTGCATGGAACAGAGGATGTCGATCAGCCCGCTGGCCAGCGCCTGCGCCACCGCGATCCGGTCATCCTCGCTGCGCAGGGGCGGCGTCAGCTTGAAGAAGGTGCGATAGTCGCCCACGTCGAATTCGTTCAGCGTGACATGGTGGATCGACACCCCCGCCGTCACGTCCAGCCCGTTGGCCTTGGCCCGTTCCAGCGCAGGCAAGGTGCGCGCGCAGGTGATCTGGTCGGCGTGGTAGCGCGCGCCCGTCATCTCGACCAGCGCCATGTCGCGGTCAAAGCCCATCCGCTCGGCCATGGCCGAGACGCCGGGCAGGCCCTTGAGGCTGGCAAACTTGCCGCTTGTCACCGCGGCGCCCTTTGACAGACCGGGGTCCTGCGGATGCCCGATCACCAGCGCGCCGAGGCTTCTGGCATAGCTGAGGCAGCGCGACAGCACCTTGGTATCGCTGACCACCCGGTCGCAGTCGGTGAAGGCCACGGCCCCCGCATCCAGCAGGAAGCCGATCTCGGTCATCTCGCGGCCCGCGCGGCCCTTGGTCAGGGCGGCCATGTGGCGGATGCGCACCGGGCTTGCCTCGGCCGCCCGGCGGGTGACGAATTCCAGCGTTTCGGGGCTGTCGATCGGGGGCTCGGTATCCGGCCGGGTGATGATGGTGGTCACCCCGCCCGCCGCGGCTGCGAGGCCAGCAGAGCGGAAGCTTTCCTTGTGCCGCTCGCCCGGCTCGCCCACCTTGACGCCCAGATCCACGATCCCGGGTGCCAGCACCTTGCCGGCGCAGTCGATGACGCGGCCTTCGGGGGCCACATCGCCCAGCGCCGCGATCCTGCCGCCCGTCACCCGCAGGCTTCCCGTCGTCTCGGTCAGCCCCTCGGGGTCGATCAGCCGCGCGTTGGTGAACGTGATTGTATCGCTCATGCCGTCCCCGCCTTCACCCGTTCCATCAGCGCCAGCACCGCCTGCCCGTCGGCCAGCCCGTCAAAGCTGGCCCGCGGGGCGTTCAGCGCCGTGCGCGAGCCGCGAAACCCCACGCTTTGCAGCGGCCCGTCCACCAGATCGACCACGGTCGAGGCGTCGATCGGAAAGGCCCGCAGCCGCCGCCGCCCGAAGGCCGCCGTGGCGATGAAGGCCCGCCGGTTGGTCAGGCTGTAGGTCGTGTGCCGCCGCACCCACGCATCCAGAAAGAACCGCCCCCCGGCCAGGTTCAACCCGAGCCCCAGAAAGGCGAGTCCGGCCACCGGAAAGAGGATGCCCAGCGGCCCCGAGGCCACCGCCCCCAGCCCCTGCCAGGTAAAGAACAGCGCAAACCCCGCCACCGCCAGCCCGAAGACCGTGGTGCCCGGCGCGAACCCGTCGAAGCGCAACCCCGGATCGGGCCGCCCCTGCCAGACCACCCGCTCGCCGGGTTCAAGATAGCCCTGCCAGCCATCCATCACGCCATCACCCCGGCTGCCTGCCGCCCGCGTTCGGCCTTCAGGTTGCGCGCCAGCAGGTCCATCGCCGCCATGCGCACGGCCACGCCCATTTCCACCTGTTCCTGAATGACGCTGCGGTTGATGTCGTCGGCGATCTCGCCGTCGATCTCCACCCCGCGGTTCATCGGGCCCGGGTGCATCACGATGGCGTCGGGCTTGGCATAGGCCAGCTTTTCCGCGTCCAGCCCATAGCGGTGGTAATATTCGCGTTCCGAGGGGATGAAGCCGCCATCCATCCGTTCCTTCTGAAGGCGCAGCATCATCACCACGTCGGCGCCTTCCAGCCCCGCCTTCATGTCGTCATAGACCTCGACGCCCAGTTCCCCCACGCCCGCGGGCATCAGCGTGGGCGGCCCGATCAGCCGCAGCCGGTTTTCCATCTTGCCCAGCAAGAGCAGGTTCGACCGCGCCACCCGGCTGTGCGCGATGTCACCGCAGATCGCCACCACCAGCCGTTGCAGCCGCCCCTTGCGCCGGCGGATCGTCAGCGCGTCCAGGAGCGCCTGCGTCGGGTGTTCGTGCTTGCCGTCGCCCGCGTTCAGCACCGCGCAATTCACCTTCTGGGCCAGCAGGTTCACCGCGCCAGAGTGCGGGTGCCGGACCACCAGCAGATCGGGGTGCATGGCATTCAGCGTCAGCGCGGTGTCGATCAGGGTCTCGCCCTTCTTCACCGACGACTGCGACACCGCCATGTTCATCACATCGGCCCCCAGCCGCTTGCCCGCCAGTTCGAAACTGGCCTGCGTACGGGTCGAGTTTTCGAAGAACATGTTGATCTGGGTCATCCCCGCCAGCGCATCGGTGCGCTTGATGGTGCGGCGGTTCAGCTCGACATAGGTGTCCGCCAGATCGAGCAGGGTGCGAATCTCGTCGGGGGCCAGATGCTCGATGCCAAGAAGGTGTCGCGCGCGGAACGTCATGGGCCCCTCCGATGTTTGGGCGCTTATAGGAAGGCCGCGCCCGCCGGGCAAGACCAGGCTGCCCCCCGTTTCCTTTCCGGGCCCGAGCGCCTAACCTTGCGCCATGCAGACCGCCCTCGACTCGCACGCCGCCCTAGCCGCCCTCGCCTGGCAGATCGAGCTTGGCGCCGACGAGGCCATCGGCGATGCGCCGGTGGACCGCTTCGCGCTGGCCGAGGCCGAGGCGGCCGCCGCGGCTGCCCCCGCGGCCGAGGCGCCCCGTGCCCGCCCGGCCGCGCCCCCGCCGCCGCCCGCCGCGCCGAAGGTTGACCCCGCCGACGTGGCCCGCGCCGCCGCAGCCGTTGCCCGCACGCTCGACGACCTGCGCGCGGCGGTGGCGGAATTCGATCTGTGCGATCTGAAGAAGGGGGCCCGAACCACCGTCTTTGCCGATGGCAACCCGGCCGCCCGCGTGATGATCCTGGGCGAGGCGCCGGGCCGCGACGAGGACATGGAGGGTCTGCCCTTCGTCGGCCGGGCCGGGCAGTTGCTGGACCGGATGCTGGCGGCCATCGGCCTGTCGCGCCGCTCGCCCGACAGCGAGACCGCGGCCTATATCTCGAACGTCATGTTCTGGCGCCCCCCCGGCAACCGCGAGCCGACGCCCGAGGAACTGGCGATGGTGCTGCCCTTCACCCTGCGCCACATCGAACTGGTGCGCCCCCAGGTCCTCGTGCTGATGGGCAACACGCCCTGCGGGGCGCTGCTGGGCCGCCGCGGCATCCTGCGGCTGCGCGGCCAGTGGACGCAGGCGCAGGGGTTGCCCGTGCTGCCGATGGCCCACCCGGCCTATCTTCTGCGCAACCCGGCCGCCAAGCGCGAGGCCTGGGCCGACCTGCTGGAACTGCAGGCCAAACTTCGGAGCCTGACATGAGCCGCATCGACGAAACCCGCCCCTTCCTGCCCAGTCGCATCGCGGTGCTCACCGTGTCGGACACCCGTACGCCCGCCGATGACCGCTCGGGCGACACGCTGGTGGAACGGCTGACCGCCGCGGGCCACACGCTGGCCGCCCGCGCCATCGAACAGGACGACCGCGCCGCCATCGCCGCGCGCCTGCGCGGATGGGTCGCCGATCCGGGGGTGGATGTGATCCTGTCGACCGGCGGCACCGGCCTGACCGGGCGCGACGTGACGGTCGAGGCCCATCGCGACGTCTACGAGAAAGAGATCGAGGCCTTCGCCACCGTCTTCACCATGGTGTCCATGCAGAAGATCGGCACCAGCGCGGTGCAGTCGCGCGCCACGGGGGGCGTGGCGGGGGGCACCTATCTTTTCGCCCTGCCCGGAAGCCCCGGCGCCTGCCGGGATGCCTGGGACGAGATCCTGAAATGGCAGCTGGACTACCGCCACCGGCCCTGCAATTTCGTGGAGATCATGCCCCGGCTGGACGAACACCTGCGGCGGAAGTAGCGCGGCGGCCCAGCCCGGCACGCCTTACCCGGCCGGACAGCCGTGCAGTTCCACCGCGCGATCCTGCCCCAGCACAGTGATCGTCAGCTTCGAGCGGTCGAGCACGAAGGGCGCCGCCTCGGCGGGAACAAGATCCGCCCCCGCCACCAGATCGCTGCCTTCGCGGGTGGTGCCGGTGGCCCCGACCCAGATCGCCGGATCGGCGGTTTCGAACAGCGCGGTTTCCTGCCCCCCCTGCGGCGGCAGGGCGATCCGCGCGGTCAGGTGAACCCCGTCCTTGATCGGGCTGACGCTGCAGGTGAACCCCGTCACCCCCGCCTTCCCGGCCGGGGCCGGCACCTCGGCCAGCGCCGTCTGGATCACCGGGTTCGGCGCCCCGGCCCCATCCAGCACCGCGCTCAGCGTCAGTCGCACGGGCATGCAGATGTCGTTGCAGACCCCGATATCCACCGTGGCCTTCACCGTCACCGGCTGGCCCGGTGCCCTGGGCGTGAACTCGATGGGCAGCACGAGGTCGTGCATGTAGCCCACGCTTTCCATCCCGTTCACGTCGAACACGGTCGGCCGCGGCCAGTGGAAGGCAACCTTTTCCAGGTTCTGCGACCCCGACCAGTCGAAGGCCGGCGGAACGCCCGCATCCCCCGGCGACCGCCAGTAGGTCTTCCAGTGGTCCGCGAGGTGCAGATGCAGCGCGGCCATCCGGGTGCCCTCGGGCGTCTGCCAGCCGGGCAGCACCTCGGCCTGCACCACCTCGTCAGGCGAAAGCGGCGCCGCGGCGGCGCCAAGCGGGGCCAGAAGCAGCGTGGCCAGGGCGGCGGCAAGGATCGGACGGGTCATCATCCGCGCAGCATAGGGATCCGCGTTGCAACAGGAAGTCACGATGTGGCGAAACATCGCCGGGCCGCTCTTGCGCGCCCCTTGCGCCGGGGTCTGGCGCCACCCATCCTTGCGCCATGAGCCGTTCCGCCGAATCCATGAACCTGACAGGCAAGTTCCTGATCGCCATGCCCGGCATGGGCGACCCGCGCTTTGAAAAGGCGCTGATCCTCGTCTGTGCCCATTCCGCCGACGGCGCGATGGGGCTGATCGTGAACAAGCCGATGCGCGAGCCGGGCTTTCCCCGCCTGCTGGAACAGCTGGGCATCACCCCCGGCCCCGCCTGCGCCAGCGTGCCGGTGATGTTCGGCGGCCCGGTCGAGGGCGGCCGCGGCTTCGTGCTGCATTCGCCCGATTACGCGGCCGAGGACGGCACGCTGGCGATCGCCGAACGCTTCGGCATGACCGCAACGCTCCAGGTTCTGGAGGATATGGCGAACGGAACCGGGCCGGATGAGGCCTTGCTGGCCCTTGGGTATTCCGGCTGGGGCCCGGGCCAGCTGGAATCCGAGATCGGCCAGAACGGCTGGCTCAGCTGCGATGCCCGCACCGAGATCGTGTTTTCCCGCGATGCGTCGGGCAAATGGGAACGCGCGCTGAAGACACTGGGGGTCGATGCGCTGACGCTGTCGGCTACCGCGGGGCGGGCCTGATCAGGGGCGCGGGGCCGACGCCCGTGCCAGCCTGTCGTTGATCGCAAGGCCCAGCCCCTGCATCGGCACCGGCGCCACCGCGATGGAGCGCCCTGCCGCCTGCGCGTCGGCCGCGCGCAGGATATGGAACAGGTTCGCCGCCGCCTCGACCAGATCGCCCGTGGGGGAAAGGCTCAGCTCTGCCGCCGCCGTGTCCGGCCCGAACCCGATCCACAGCTCGCCCGGCCCCGGCGCCGTGACATTCAGCCGCACCGCCGCCCCCGGCGCGTAATGAGAGGCAAGCTGCCCCGGCGCCACGATGCC
>JAJZVD010000106.1 GCA_021845805.1 Pseudomonadota bacterium
GACGGTGGTCGCGGCCGGCGCCAAGGCGATCCTCGACCTGCCCAAGACGCTCGAGGTGCTGGAAACCCTGGGCGTGCCGGTCATCGCCTACGGACAGGACGTGTTCCCCGCCTTCTGGTCGCGCGACTCGGGCCTGCCCGCGCCGCTGCGGATGGACAGCGCGGCCCGGATCGCCGCGACCCACCGGATGCGCGCCGCCTTGGGCCTGCCGGGCGGCCAGCTTGTGGCCAACCCGATCCCGGCCGAGGCCGAGATCCCGCGCGCCGTCATCACCCCGGTGATCGAACAGGCGCTGGCCGAGGCCGAGGCGCAGGGCATCGCCGCCAAGGCAGTCACCCCTTTCCTTCTGCAACGCATCTTCGAGCTGACCGGGGGCCGCTCTCTCGAGGCCAACATCGCGCTGGTGCTGAACAACGCCCGCCTCGCCGCCGCCATCGCCACCGAAATCGCCCGGCAGACCCGCCCCTGAGGCCGCCGCGCCGCCCCCGCCATCCGCCCCGCCCGAGAGGGACCGCCATGACCGAAGACGCCCCCCACCCCCACAAGCGCGGCCTGCTGGCCGGGCTCAGGGCAAACTTCCTGACCGGCCTGATCGTGATCCTTCCGATCGGTCTGACGGTCTATCTGATCTGGTCGGCCATCGGCTGGATCGACAGCTGGGTGCTGCCCTTCATCCCGGCGGGCTGGCGCCCCGACGTGATGCTGGGCGAAGCCCTGCGCCACGGCGCGCCGGTGCCGATCCGCGGGCTGGGCGTGATCGTCTTCCTGGTCTTCACCATCATCGTGGGCTGGCTCGCCAAGGGGCTGATCGGGCGCACCGTGATCCGCCGGGCCGAACGCGTGGTCGACCGGATGCCGGTCGTGCGGTCGCTCTACACCGGGCTGAAGCAGATCGCGGAAACCGTCTTTGCCCAGTCCGAGAAAAGCTTCCAGCACGCCTGCCTCGTGGAATACCCGCGGAAAGGCATGTGGGGGCTGGGCTTCGTGTCGACCGCGGCCAAGGGCGAAATCGCCATCCGGGCGCCCTGCGAGGACACGGTGCTCAGCGTCTTCGTCCCGACCACCCCCAACCCGACCTCGGGCTTCCTGCTCTATGTCCCCGCCTCCGACGTCATCCTGCTCGACATGTCGGTGGAAGACGCGGCCAAGCTCATCATCTCGGCCGGGCTCGTCTATCCCACGCCGAAGGACGCCGCCTGATGCTGTCCGCCTGGGCCACGGGCCTGGCCACCGGGCTTTCGCTGATCGTGGCGATCGGGGCGCAGAATGCCTTCGTGCTGCGCCAGGGGCTTCTGCGGGCGCATGTCCTGCCGCTGGTGCTGCTCTGCGCCGTGTCGGACGCGGTGCTGATCGCCGCCGGGGTGGCGGGCTTCGGCGCGGCGGTCCAGGCGGTGCCCGCGCTGCCCGCGGTCTTCTCGGCGCTCGGCGCGGCCTTTCTTGCCGTCTATGGCGCGCTCCGGCTCAGGGCCGCCTGGCAGGGCGAGGCGGTCGCCGATCTGGCCGGGACCGACCGCGGGCTCTGGCCCACGCTGGCCACCGGCGCGGCCTTCACCTGGCTGAACCCGCATGTCTATCTCGATACGCTGGCGCTGGTGGGGGCGGTCTCGACCCGCTTCGGCCCGCTGCCCACAAAGATGGCCTTCGGCGCGGGCGCGATCTCGGCCTCGTTCCTGTTCTTCTTCAGCCTGGGCTTCGGCGCCCGGCTGCTGGCCCCGGTGATGCAAAGCCGCACCGCCTGGCGGGTGCTCGATGCGCTGATCGGCCTGACCATGTGGACGATCGCGGCAAGCCTCGTGCGCGCCCTGATCTGACCCCCCGGCATTTTCTGTCCGCAAATATCCTCGGGGGGGGCCGGGGGGTGGAAAACCCCCCGGGTGCGGGGGTGCGGGGGGCGCGCAGCCCCCCGCCCTCACATCGCGGTCCAGCCGCCATCCACGCTGATCGTGGTGCCCGTCACCTGGTCGGCCGCGGCCGAACACAGGTAGACCGTGGTCCCCCCGATCTGTTCCACGGTGGCGAACTGCCGCGACGGCTGGCGGTCCAGCATCACCTCGCGGATCACCGTCTCGCGGTCCATGTTGTGCGCCTTCATCTGGTCGGGGATCTGCGCCTCGACCAGCGGGGTCAGCACATAGCCCGGGCAGATCGCGTTGACCGTGATCCCCTGCCCCGCGGTTTCCAGCGCCGCCGTCTTGGTCAGCCCGACGATGCCGTGCTTGGCCGCCACATAGGCCGACTTGAACGGCGAGGCGCGCAGCCCGTGCGCCGAGGCGATGTTGACGATCCGCCCCCAGCCCGCCTTGCGCATTCCCGGCAGGGCGGCCGCGGTGGTGTGGAAGGCCGATGTCAGGTTGATCGCGATGATCGCGTTCCACTTGTCCACCGGGAAGCTCTCGATCGGGGCGACGTGCTGGATGCCTGCGTTGTTCACCAGGATGTCGCAGCCGCCGGCCTTCTCGACCAGCGCGCGGCAGTCGTCGCCCTTCGACATGTCGGCGGCGATGTAGCGCGCCGTGACGCCGTGTTCGCGGCCCAGCTTTTCGGCCAGCGCGTGATCCTCGGCGCGGTCGGTGAAGGAATTCAGCACGATATTGGCCCCCGCCCGGGCCAGTTCATGCGCCACGCCAAGCCCGATCCCCGAATTCGACCCCGTGATGATCGCCGTCTTTCCCGCAAGGCTCATGGCCCGTGTCCTCCAGTTTGATTGGCGGCCAGCTTACAGGACCGACCGTGGAAGACCACCCTGCCCCGGCCGACATCACCCAGTCGTGCCCGCGGCGAGAGGTCAGGGGTGTTGGCCCGCGCCGATCTGGTCGGCAAAGCCGTGGTTCACGTCACGGTGGCGCGCCTCGTCCGCGCGCACCGCCAGAACCACATCCCGCAGCCGGGCCTCGGGCGCCAGCTTCCAGTAGCCGATCGCGATGGCCGGCGCGGCGACATTCTCGACCTCGCCCGCGTCGAGCATCTCCAGATAGTGGCTGTAGCTGATGACCGCCTCTTCCTCGAGATAGCCCACGATGCGGTGCGCGGTCTTGGGCGCCAGCAGATACAGGAAGAAGTAGACGTTGTAGAAGACCGCCTGCGCCAGCATGATGATGCCCCGTTCAAGCCGGCTGGGCTGCGCGATCTGGATGAAGGTCATCAGATGCATGCGCTCGTTGTCGGCCTCGTCCAGCAACTCGCGGATCCAGCCCTGATCGTCGCGGATGTGGCGCAGCGCCTTGAGGTGCTGCAAGAGACCGCCCACCATGCCCGGCACCGCCGCGACCGTTTCCAGCACCACCGCACGATGGCCGTAGCGCCGCGCGAAGAAGGCATCGGCAAAGACGCGCATCCCCTTCACGATCCTCAAGGCGATCCGGTCGCCCAGGGTTGCGGGGCTGTGGTGGCCGGTCAGGGCCGATCCGGTCTCTGTCATGTCGAAACGGGCGTGCTTCATCTCTGCCTCACTGGTCCACATCGTACGCGACAGGATCTAGGGCGCCCGAACCGCCGCGGGATGCGACACAAAGACACGAAAAAAAACGCCGGCGCGAAGCCGGCGTTCAGTCGTTGAGGCAGGTTTCATACAGGCAAGAAACCTATCGAGCAGTGAGATGTTTATACGCCCAGTTGCCGCGCAATGGAAGCTAGAAGTTTGAATTTCCAGCGAAGCCCGGTTAGGCAGGAGTCCAGCAAAACAAGGCCCGAGGAGATTGTCGCCATGCCGAGACCGCAGATTTTCCGTCCCCGGCCGGCCGAAACCCGCCTCGTTCGCCGAATCGTGACGGCGGCGGCTCTCGTTTTGATCGGCGCAGGGGTTGCGCGGGCGGAACCGACCTACGGCATGGCTATGTACGGCGCGCCCGCCCTGCCACAGGACTTTGTGTCGCTGCCCTATGCCAACCCCGATGCGCCCAAGGGCGGCAGCCTGACGATGGGCGATCTGGGCGGCTTCGACTCGCTCAACCCCTATGTTCCGATCAACAAGGGGCGGCCGCCCTACTGGCTCGGGCCGCTGACGGTCGAGACGCTGATGGGGCGCAGCTACGCCGAGCCCTTCACGCTCTACGGCCTTCTGGCTGATTCGATGGAAACCCCGCCGGACCGGTCCTGGGTGGAATTCCACATCAATCCCAACGCCCGATTCTCGGATGGCCAGCCCGTCACCCCCGCCGATGTGCTGTGGTCCTTCGAGACGCTGGGCACCAAGGGCGATCCGCGCTACAGCGTGGCCTGGAAGAAGGTGGCCAAGGCCGAACAGTCCGGGCCGCAATCGGTCCGCTTCACGTTTTCCGCCCCCGACCGCGAATTGCCGCTGATCCTCGCGCTGCGCCCGGTGTTCGAGAAGGCGCCCTTCGACGGCAAGGACTTCGCCGACACCGCGCAGCAGATCCCGGTGGGCTCGGGCCCCTATGTGGTCGACAAAGTCGACCGCGGCCGCTCGATCAGCTTCCGCCGCAACCCCGACTGGTGGGGCAAGGATCTGCCTTTCAACCGCGGCCAGTGGAACTTCGACACCATCACCGACGAATACTTCGCCGATGGCAACGTGCTGTTCGAGGCGTTCAAGGCCGGGCTGATCGACGTCTACCGCGAATCGAACCCCGCCAAATGGGCGACCGAATACGGCTTCCCGGCCGTCGCCAGCGGCCAGGTGGTGAAGGCCGAGATCCCCAGCCAGCGCCCCTCGGGGATGACCGGCTTCGTCATGAACACCCGCCGCCCGATTTTCGCCGACTGGCGGGTGCGGCAGGCGATGATCGAGGCGTTCAACTTCGAATTCATCAACCAGACCCTGAACGGCAGCCGCCTGCCGCGGATCGCCTCGTACTTCTCGAACTCGGAACTGGGGATGCAACCGGGGCCGGCCACCGGTCAGGTCCTGGCCGACCTTGCCCCCTACAAGGACAGTCTGCTGCCCGGCGCGATCGACGGTTATGCCCTGCCCGTGTCCGACGGGACCGAGGCGAACCGTGCCAACCTGCGCAAG
>JAJZVD010000045.1 GCA_021845805.1 Pseudomonadota bacterium
ATAGCGCCCGCCCCCCCCGGCCCAGGGAGGGGCGGCGGCGGTCTCCAGCATGGCGATGTCGGGATCGGGCCCCGGGTCGGCGGTCAGGATCGTGCAGGGCGCGGGAGGGGGGGCCAGCAACCCCGCGACGGCTGCGGGATCATCGACCGTGGCCGACAGCCCCACGCGGCGCAGCCCGGGCGCAAGGCGTTGCAGCCGGGCAAGGCACAGCATCAACTGGTCGCCCCGCTTCGATTCCGCCAGCGCGTGGATCTCGTCAACGATCACGCGTGCGAGGCCCGCGAAGATCCGTGGCGCGTCGGGGTAGCTGAGCAGCAGCGCCAGGCTTTCCGGCGTCGTCAGCAGGATATGGGGCGGATCGGCGCGCTGGCGGCGGCGCTGGGTCGCGCCGGTGTCGCCGGTCCGGTCCTCGATGCGAATGGGCAGGCCCGCCTCTTCCACGGGCCGGGTCAGGTTGCGGCGGATGTCAGCCGTCAGCGCCTTCAGCGGCGAGATGTAAAGCGTGTGCAGCCCCCGGTGCCCGCCCTCTGCAAGTTCGGCCAGCGTGGGCAGGAACCCCGCCAGCGTCTTGCCACCC
Organism: Pseudomonadota bacterium; assembly: GCA_021845805.1. Lineage (GTDB taxonomy): Bacteria > Pseudomonadota > Alphaproteobacteria > Rhodobacterales > Rhodobacteraceae > Solirhodobacter. The sequence goes on from JAJZVD010000045.1 coordinate 578, forward strand.
CCCGTGGGCGCGATCAGCAGAAGCGCAGGCGCTGCCGCCTGATCCAGCATCTGCTGCTGATGCGGATGCAGGCCCCAGCCGCGGGCGGCAAACCAGTGGGCAAGGGCAGGGGGCAGCGCGGTCATGCCGCTAACCTTGGGCGCCGCCCCGGCAGAGGCAAGGGCAGGCGCGGCCCGCGGGCGGAAAATCCGCAGGTCGCGGCCCTATTTCGCGATGGTTTCCTGCCGGACGAACATGTTCGCCCAGGCCCGGTCGATCAGCTCGGGGGTCATCTGGTAGGGCGTGCCCTCGAATTCACAGATCGAGATCATCTGGTCGATCAGGAACACCGGCTGGTAATTGGCATAGACATTGCCGATCGTCGGATACTTCACCTTCAGCAGATGCAGCAGCGCTGCCTCGTCCAGCGGCATCTTCCGCTTGCGCGCCACCATGGCGAAGATCTTCAGGAAGTTTTCCTGATCCGGCCCGTCGATCTTGATCTTGAAGAAGATCCGGCGAAGCGCCGCGCCGTCGAATATCTCGTTGGGGTGGAAGTTGGTGGAAAAGATCACCAGCGTGTCGAAGGGCACGGTGAACTTTTCACCCGATTGCAGCGCCAGGATGTCGCGGTTTTCTTCCAGCGGCACGATCCAGCGGTTGATGAGGCTTTGCGGCGGCTCTTTCTGGCGGCCAAGGTCGTCGATGATGAAGATGCCCCCCGTCGCCTTCAGTTGCAGCGGCGCCTGATAGGTGCGCGCGGTGGGGTTGTAGGTCAGGTTCAGCATGTCCAGCGTCAACTCGCCCCCGGTGATGACGGCGGGGCGGTCGCACAGCACATAGCGGTTGTCGAACCGGTTGGCATTGCGCCGCAGCGAGTTCGGGTCGTCGACCGCCATCTGTGCTTCGGAATGCACGATCGGATCGTAGACGGTGATGACCTGGCCGGAATACTCCAGCGCCCGCGGCACGAAGATCTTGTCGCCCAGCGCGTCGCGGATGCCGTTCGAGATCGAGGATTTTCCGTTGCCGGGCGGGCCGTAAAGCAGGACCGACCGGCCCGAATTCACCGCAGGCCCCAGATTGTCCAGAAGCCCCGTCGGCAGGATCAGGTGGCCCATCGCCGCGGTCAGCTGGTCGCGCGTCAGCGCGATGTCGCGGATCGACTGGCGCTTGACCTGTTCCTTGTACATCTCCAGCGGAACCGGCAGGGCGCCGTAATATTCCGACTGGCTGAGCGCATCGAGCGCGCGCGACTTCCCCGCATCGGTCAACTGATAGGCCATCTCGTTGCCCGAAGTCGCGTGCAGCGTCCCCATCGCCTCGCACAGGCGCTGGCTGCGGGCCAGGTCCACCAGTTCCTGCGCGATTCCCAGCGGCACGCACAGCACCTGCGCGATGTCGCTGGGCAACGTCAGGTTCATGCGGAACATGGATTTCAGGAGAATGTCGCGCATCATCACCATGGAAAGGCCGGTTTCGGCCATGGTGCGCGGCGCGGCGGGGGAAAGGACTTTCGTGGCCTGAATGTTCATGGCTGGGCTCATCTGGGGGGCGCGCGTGGCTCTCGCGCAGTCCGGCAGTCTCACAGGGTGCGGTTGCGCGCCGGTTAAGGCGCTCAGCCAGCCTGGCCGAAATGGGTGGCAAGAATAAGGTAAAAGATCAGAATTCCGGCCAGTGCGAGGCCCATCGGAAAATCGCGGCGCCTCCAGCTTTCCCAGTCGCCGGTGGCGCGGCGCAGCGCGGGCAGCAGGCCAAGACCGCGGTGGGTGGCGAAGGCGGCCAGCAGCGTGGCCGAGGCAAGCCCCACGATCACCGGCAGGTCGTGCAGCGCGAAGAAGGGCGCCATGGCCGCCACGAACTTTGCATCGCCCGCCCCGATCGCCCCAGTCTGGTTGAACAGGAACCCCGCCACCAGCACGATGGGCAGATGCGAGAGTTGCCACAGATAGACCTTGAACGGCAGAACGACGGGGCCCAGCACCACGAAGACCACCGTCAGCGCGACGACCGCCTTGTTGGGAATGCGCATGAACTTCATGTCGCTCCAGGCGACCCAGATGCCGATCAGGATGGCGAAGGGCAGGAAGACCTGCGCGGCGAGGGACGGAAACCCCATCTCAGTGCGTCCCCGTCGCTTCCAGCGCGCTCAGGCTGCGCTGGGCGGCCTCGAAATACTCGGGATTGGTGTCGATCGCCTCATGCAGAAGGCTCTTGCCGATCTCGATGTCGCCCTGCTTCACCGCCGCCAGCGCCAGCGTGTAGAGCAGTTGCGCCTTCTCGCGCTGGGTCATCTGGATCACCGGCATGTCATACTTGTGCTGGCCCGCCCGGGCCAGGATCAGGTTGTTCTTGGCGATGAACAGGTTGGGGTCATAGGTCAGCGCCTGGTCGAAAAGCTGTTCGGCCCCCGCGTAATCGCGGCGCGTCAGCTTCGAAAAACCCCAGTTGTTGTAGATGCCGGCGGGCGTCGTGGTCAGGCCGACGGCTGTTTCATAGAAGCTGTCGGCCTTCTTCCACTCTTTCTTGCTGTCGGCGATCATCGCTTCCAGCCGGTAGCGGTCGAAGGTTTCATAGGTCGGGTTCACCCCGTTCAGCACGGTCTCGGCCAGCTTCCAGTTGCCCGACTGGATCAGCGCGTCGGCATAGTTGACGCTGTCGGCGGGTTTGGAATCGGCGGCAGAGGTCACTTCCTGCCACATCTTCGCAGCCTCGGCCGGTCGGCTTGCCCGCATCAGCGACATCGCCAGATAGCGTTTCTGGTCGGTCCGTTCGGGGAACTTCTGCACGGCCTTGCTGAAATAGGCGACGGCTTCGTTCGGGTCGGCCACGGTCAGTTCGATCGCGTCAAGGCTTGCCTTGTCGGTCTCGCTGATGCTGTTGACTTCCTTCTCGATGGCCGCGCGCTGCTGCTGCTGGCCGCAACCTGCAAGAACGGCTGCACCCAGAAGGCACAGGCCAAACACTCCCGGGTGGCGCATTTCGCGTCCTTTTGACTGCTCTGCCTTACTTCGTGTTCAGGAGGAGGTAACGCCCGTTCCCCCGCCTGACCAGTTCGAAAGCCGACGTATCTTCAGGGCCAGAATAGCTGGATTCCTTCAGCAAGGCGAGAGCGCGGGTCAGATTTTCCCGGATCACGTCCGATTGGCCACTGTCCAGCGCGAAGGCGTTCTGAAAGACTTCCTTCGCCTCGCCGAACTTGCCCTCGTTCATCAGGACGACGCCAAGGTTGTTCATCGCGGGCACGAAGGCGGGGTCGAGTTTCAGCGCGGCGCGCAAGGTCTGTTCGGCCTGGCCCAGGCGGCCGAGCTTGAGATTGGCCGACCCCAGCGCCGAGAGGATGTCGGCATTCAGCCCGTGTTCGGCGGCGGCGCGGTAATAGGCCTGCAAGGCAAGCTCGTATTCCCCCGCGGCCATCAGACGGTGGCCGACGATCAGCCCGTCGACCGCCTCTGTCACCTGCGGGGTGCCCGGCGGGGGCGGGGGGCCCACCCGTTCCGGCGTCAGACGCGCGCTGTCGGGCTGGCACGCCGCAAGAACGACAAGCGAAGCGAGAACCGCTGCGATCCGTCCGCGCCTGTCCAGTGCCCGCCCCTCAGAAGTGCCCGATCTGGCCGCCCCCGAGCGTGGTCGCGATGCCGTGCACGGCGGGGCCGATCAGGATGATCATCAACGGGGGCACCGTGAACATCATCGTGCCGAGTGTCAACTTCGTCGGCAGCTTGTTGGCCTTTTCCTCGGCCCGCATCACGCGTTTGTCGCGCATTTCGGCCGAGAAGACACGCAGCGCCTCGGCGATCGAGGTGCCGAAGGTCGCCGACTGGATCAGCACCGTGACGAACGAGGCCACGTCCGGCACGCCGCAGCGTTCCGACATGTCGCGCAGCACCTGCACCCGGTCCTTGCCGGCCTTCACCTCATGCGAGACCATCTCGTATTCGTCCGCCAGCGCCGGATAGCCCGCCCGGATTTCCTTCGACACCCGGATGATCGACTGGTCCATCGACTGCCCCGCCTCGACACAGACAAGCATCATGTCAAGCGAGTCGGGAAAGCCGTTCAGGATCTCGGTCTGCCGCTTGGTCACGCGGCTGCCGACATAGCGTTTGGGCAGGAAATACCCCACGGCCCCGGGCAGTAGCGTGTAGAGGATCATCGAGGTCGTATCGAGCGGGCGCGTCTGGCTGAGGATGATCGTGTAGATCACCCCGAGCCCCAGCATCCCCACACCCAGGATGAACTGGATCGCGTGGAAGGTGCGCACCGCATTCTTCGACCGGTAGCCCGCGCGCAGCATCTGAAGCCGCGCCGCCGTCATCTCGGTTTCGTCCTGCGGCTCGAGGAAGGTCGCGAACTTCTTCAGCTTGTCGGTCCGGTCGACGGTGCGCAGGGCCTGGCCCTTGCCGGCCGACTTGCGCGCCTGCGCTTCCGCCTTCAGCTCGCGCTGAAGCTTTTCCATCGGGTCCGGCTTTTTCTTCATCATCGCCGGAAGCGTCAGCAGGATCAGGAAGAAGCCAAGCCCGCCCACCGCCATCAGCGGGCCGAGCGGGCCCATGCTGTGCACGAGCACCTGGTTGAGCGAAGTCAGGACATCCATCGCTGCGGCTCCTCAGACCTTGATGTTGACCATGTGCCGCATGAACAGCACGTTGCACACAAGCAACGCGGCCACGATCAGGCAGGCGGGAATGAAGGCGGGGGTGTCCTTGACCGCGTCGTAGTAGTGCGGCTGAAGGACGTTGATCATGATGATCGCGCCGATGGGGAAGGCAGACAGGAACATGCCCGACCATTTCGCCTCGGCGGTGATCGCCTTCACCCGGCGGAACAGCTTGAAGCGCGCGCGGATCACCTTGGACAGGCCCTCCAGGATCTCGGCCAGGTTGCCGCCCGATTGCGCCTGGATCGACACGGCCACCGCAAGAAAGCGCAGATCCTGCATGTCCATCCGCTCGGCCAGCGCCTTCAGGCTATCCGAGATGTCGCGGCCGTAGGCGGCCTCGTCCGAGATGATGCCGAATTCGCTCCCCAGCGGATCGGGCACTTCCTTGGCCACGATCCCCACTGCCGACGAGAACGGGTGGCCCACCCGCAGGCTGCGCACCATCAGCTCGACCGCATCGGGAAGCTGTTCCTCGATCGCGGCAAGCCGTTTCTTGGCCTTGCCCGCAACCCACAGGTAGACCCCGCCCACGCCCATCGCCACGGCGACCGCCGCGCGGATCATGGGCGAGGCACCGGTGCCGATGGTCAGGCCGACATAGGCAAAGACCGACAACAGCGCCATGATCCCGATCAGCGCCTTCGGGGTGAAGGCGATGTTGGCCTTCTGCGCCTTGTTGGCCAGGATCGAGTACAGCGGGATGCCGGTGGCGTTGATGTGCTGGCTCATCTCCTTGCGAAGCTGTTCCAGCACCTCTTCCCGGCGGCCGCCCTTTTCCATAAGGGCAAGGCGGCGGTTGACGCGGTTGTTCAGGCTGATCGACTTGCCGAACACGGTCAGGTAGATCCCCTCGACCAGCAGCAGCACGCCAAAGAAGATTGCGCCGTAGATCAGGGGAGCGGTGGCGATTTGCATCTGCTGGTCCTCACGGGATCGGGTCGAAGATTTCGGGCGGCAGGTTGTAGCCCCATTGCTTGAACCGTTCGGAATAGTGCGAACGGACGCCGGTGGCATTGAAGCGGCCGATGATCTTGCCGTTGGGCTCCATCCCCAGCCGCTCGTAGCGGAAGATCTCCTGCATCGAGATCACCTCGCCTTCCATCCCGGTGATCTCGGTGATGGACACCATGCGGCGGCTGCCGTCCTGCAGGCGGCTGGCCTGTACGATCAGGTTCACGGCGCTGGCGATCTGGGCGCGCACCGCCTTGATCGGCATCTCGATCCCGGCCATCGCCACCATGTTTTCCAGGCGGCTGATCCCGTCGCGGGCCGAGTTGGCGTGGATCGTGGTCATCGAGCCGTCGTGGCCGGTGTTCATGGCCTGCAGCATGTCGATCACTTCCTCGCCGCGGGTTTCGCCCACGATGATCCGGTCGGGGCGCATCCGCAGCGCGTTGCGCAGACAGTCGCGCTGGGTCACCGCGCCCTTGCCTTCGACGTTGGCGGGGCGGCTTTCCATCCGGCCGACGTGGATCTGCTGCAATTGCAGTTCCGCCGTGTCCTCGATCGTCAGGATGCGTTCGCGGTTGTCGATGAAGGACGACAGCGCGTTCAGCGTCGTCGTCTTCCCCGAGCCCGTGCCGCCCGACACGATCACGTTCAGCCGGGTCGCCACGGCCGCCTGAAGGTAGGCCGCCATCTCCTCGGTGAAGGCGCCGAAGCGCACGAGGTCGGGGATGCCCAGCTTTTCCTTCTTGAACTTCCGGATCGACACAAGGCTGCCATCCACCGCAACCGGCGGAACCATCGCGTTGAAGCGGCTGCCGTCGGCCAGGCGCGCGTCGACATAGGGGTTCGATTCATCGACGCGCCGACCCACCGCCGACACGATCTTGTCGATGATGCGCAGCAGATGGCGTTCGTCCTTGAAGGTGATCTCGGTCAGTTCCAGCTTGCCCGACCGCTCCACGAAGATGCGCTGCGGGCCGTTCACCAGGATGTCGTTGACCGTCTCGTCCTTCAGCAGGGGCTCCAGCGGGCCAAGGCCCATCACCTCGTCGTAAAGCTCCTGGTTGATCGTCGTGCGATCCTCCTTGTTCAGGACGATCGACATCTCTTCCAGCGCCTCGCCCGCGATGGCGGCGATTTCGGCGCGCAGGTTCGCTTCGGTCGCGGTCTCCAGCGCGGCAAGGTTCAGGTTGTCCAGCAGCCGCTTGTGCAGTTCGAGCTTGATCTCGCCCAGCCGCTCGCGCCGCTTGCGCTCCTTGTCCTGTGCCACGGCCTGCGCGGCAGGCTTGGGCGCCACGGGCGGCTGCATGCGCGCCTTCGGCTGGGCCATCGACGGTTCCGCCTTGGCGAGCGGCGCGGCCATCGCCTGTGTCACCTTGGCCATGGCAACCGGCCGGGCGGCGCCACCGTCATCATCGGTCTTCTTGAAACGCGAGAACATGGCCATCTGGACTACCTCTTACGACTTGCCTGCCTCGGCGGCCTTGTTCAGGTCATAGAGCGACTTCGCGAGCTTCTGCATTTCCTTGCGCAACGGGTTCTTCGCGGCGGTCTCTGCCAGTGGCAGGCCGTGGTCGTTGGCCTGCGTCACCTGCCGCGTGCCGTCGGGCAACTGCAACTCGATGTCGATGTCCAGGCTTTCCGCCATCCGCTTGGCGCGCGACTTGCCGGTCAGGTCGGTGAACTTCGGCCCGCGGTTCAACACGAAGCGCAGCTTTTCGAACGGCAGTTCCTCGGCCTTCAGCGCCCGGATCAGGCGCAGCGCATTCTGGGCGGACCGCATGTCCAGTTCCAGCAGGGCAAAGTAGATGTGGGCCTGATGCAGGACCGATTCGGTCCAGGGCACCACCGTCTTCGGCATGTCGATCACGACGAAGTCGAAGTTCACCCGCGCCATCGTCACCAGCTTGTCGACATCTTCCGGCGACAGCATGTCCAGCGGCAGCATTTCCGACGGCGCGGTAAAGACATGCAGCCGGTCGTTGAAGGTCTGCAACGACTGGATGAAGGCGTCGCTGTCCACCGCGCTCACGTCCGACAGGATGTCGAGGATGGCTTCGCGGCGCGGCATGTCCAGATAGGTCGCGACCGAGCCGGTCTGGAAATCGAAATCCAGCAGGCAGACGCGGGGGCCGTCCTTCTTCGCCACATTGGCCAGTTCCCAGGCAAGGTTCACCGCGAAGGTGGTGGCCCCGGCGCCGCCCACGAGGCCCTGCACTGGCAGCACCACCCCGTCACGGTCGCCCTTGGCCTTGAAGCTTGGCGCCGCGGCTTGCGCGTGCTCGGCCGCGGGTTCGGGCGCTTCGGGCACCGGGGCGGGCGTGGCCATCCGCATGATCGCCTCGTGCAGCGCGCCCTCGGGCAGCGGGTAGGGCACGAAGTCATCCGCCCCAAGCCGCAGCATCTGGTGCAGCACGATCGGGCTCACCTCTTCGGCGATCAGGATCACCTTGATGCCCTTGGCCTTGCACTGCTTGATCAGGTCGCTGATGCGGCCCAGGTCGCCTTCGTCCTTGTCGTCAAGGGCGATGGCCACGAACTCCAGTGCGTCGGCGTCGGGTTGGGTCAGGAACAGGGTCGCGTCGGTAAAGCTGAGATCGCCCCAGCTTTCGCCCAGTTCGGCTTCCATGTCTTCGATGAGCAGATCGAAGTTCTGCACATCGCGCGAAATCGTGCACGCCCGGATCGGGGCGGGGTCCTGCTTCAACGCTGCCACAGTCGTCATGCCTCACGTCCTTCCTTGTCGGTTCAGGACGCGGGGTCGGCGGCTTGCCGATTTACGGTCTCATGCGACCGCGACCACCCCGTCCAGCCCGTGCGCGACACTGGAATCGCGCCTTCCTTCCGGGGACGATGGTTGGCAATGTTGGCAACATTGGGGCTGAAAATCCGGTATTATCCGGCCTTTTCGAGGGATCACGCGGGCGGTGGTGAACGCATTCGCGCCGGGCGGGAAACAGCCGCGGCTACTTCGTCGCGGGCGCGCTGCTGGCCGGGGCGCCCGTCATTCCGTTGCCAGAGTCCTTGCTGGCCGAGTCGGGGCTGGGCGCGGCCGAAGCCACATAGCTGCGATAGATGATGTCGGCGTATTTCCCGTCCAGCACCATCTTCGATGTCTGCACGAAGCCCGACACATCGGTCAGGGCGCGCCGGTTGCGGCGTTCGGGCGTCGGCACGTTGATCAGCGGGCGCGTCTTGCCATAGGAGACGACGGCCTCCAGCCGGCTGCGCGAGATGCCCTGGGTGGTCAGGAAGGCCACCACAGCCTGCGCCCGCCGCAGCCCGAGCCCCTTGTTGTAGGCTTCGGTGCCGACCTCGTCGGTATAGCCGAACACGCGGAAGCGGACCTCGGGGAACTGGCGGATCCAGTCGGCCTGTTTCATCAGGATCGCCCGGGCCTGATCGTCCAGCGCCGCGCTGTCGAATTCGAAGTTGACGGTATCGGGCACCTCGGCCGCGAAGCGGCGCGACAGGTCGATGGCGTAATCCATCTGCCCGGTTTCCATCCCCAGGTTCATCGCGCTGGCTTCGCCAAAGCCCTTCAGCGGCGCCCCGACCTGCCCGGTGCAGGCACCCAACGCCATCAGGCAGGCGCCTGCCAGAACCATCCGTCCATGCCGCATCGCCAAAGCCCGCACCTCAGTTCATCACATAGCCGTAGGGGCCGCTGAAATCCTGCTTGGCCACTTCGCCCGCCCGGCCCTTGCCGGTGACATTGCCATACAGGAACAGGCCCTTTTCGCTGGGCGGCACCAGCCGATCGGTCGGCAGGGCCAGCGCGTTGCCACGCACCGGCGACACCAGATGCGGGGTCACGATGATGACCAGCTCGCTCTGGTTGCGCTGGAAGTCCGCGCTGCGGAACAGCGCGCCAAGGATCGGCACATCGCCCAGCCAGGGGACCTGGTTGGCAAGGTCGCTGAAGTTGTCCTGCAAGAGACCGGCGATCGCGAAGCTTTCGCCATCATGCATCTCGACCGTGGTCGAGGTCTTGCGGGTCTTGAAGGCGTTGATGGCAAAGCCGTTGTTGTTGTAGCTGACCGTTGTGTCGACCGCCGAGACCTCGGCGTCGATCTGCAGGTTGATCAGGTTGCCGTCGACCACGGTGGGGGTGAAATTCAGCCCGACGCCGAAGGGCTTGTACTGCACGGTGATGTTGCCGTTGCCGTCCTGCACCGGGATCGGATATTCGCCACCCGCCAAGAACTTGGCCTGCTGGCCCGACAGCGCGGTCAGGTTCGGCTCGGCCAGGGTCCGCACGGCGCCCTTCGATTCCAGCGCCTCGAGCAGCACGGCGAATTGCAGGCTGCCGGCCGAGAAGCCAAGCGTGATCTGGCCCTGGGTGCTGTTCTGGATCGTGGCGTTCCCGCCGTTGAAGATGTTGTCGATGGCTGTGCCGTTCTTCAGCGCGTTGGTGCCGCCCTTCAGCCCGACGCCGCCGCCCGTGCCGCCATTGATCGCCAGGCTGGAACTCAGGCTCTTTTCAACCGAACGCTGCATCTCGGTGAAGCGCACCTGAAGCATCACCTGCTGCGTGCCGCCCACGCTCATCAGGTTCGACACCCGGCCCGGCGCATAGCGTTGCGCCAGCTCCAGCGCCCGGTCCAGCTTGGCCGAACTCGAGACGGTGCCCGACAGCACGATGCCGTCATTCGCGGTGCGCACGTCGATGCTCTCGGTCGGCAGGATCTGCTTCAGGCGCTCTTTCAGCTCCGAAATGTCGGGCGTGACCTGCACTTCGACATTGGTGATCAGCGAGCCGTCGGCGCCCAGCAGCGTCAGCGTCGTGCGCCCCGGCGCCTTGCCCAGCACATAGATCGACTTGTCAGAGAGGGTCGAGATGTCGGCGATGCCCGGATTGGCGATCGACACCTGCGAGAAGACCGTATCGCTCTGCACCACCACCGCGCGGTTCATCGGCACGCTGAGCGCGGTCGATGGCGCACCCGCCTGCAGGCGGAGTGTTTCGGCACGCGCCGTCGGCGCCACGGCAACTGCCAGCGCAACCCCGAAGAGGCCTGCCTGAACGACACTGCGAAAGCTCATGTGACCTGCCTCTCCGATCACGTCCACAAAGGGGTCTTGCGCCCCATTTGCCAACCATCGTGCCTCAACTGGCCTTTTTTTGCAAGAATCAAACCGTTGGGGGGCGAAGTGACTGTGGATAACCCGCAACAGAACCGGCACCCCCGGAATCGACGCGGCCGCCCCATCGAAAACCGGGGGCGGCCGTGCGGCAGGTGCGGGGCAGGGTCAGTCGGTGCAGGGGATCGGAACTTCCACCACGTCGCTGCCGCTGCGCTGCTTGATGGTGCAGACCTTCGGCTTTTCGGGGGCCGCCACCGGCGCCTGCGCCTGGATGCCAAGAAGGCGGTTCGAGTCGACCTCGACAGCCGTCGCCACCGACTTGTCCTGTGCCCCCACAAGCGAAAGTGCCAGCTTGCCGGTGGCCTGGGCCTGCGCCAGCACCGCGACCTGCTGCGGCGTGGCCTGCACGGTGATGGTGCGGGCGATGATCGCCTTGGCAGACTGGTCGGCGTTGGAAATCTGGTCCACCGCCACCACGTCGACACCCTGCTCGATCAGCCGCGTCACGTCGCTGTGGTCCTGGATGCTGGTTCCCGTCCAGTAGACATCGACACGGTCGCCCGGCTTCAGGAAGCCCGACACGCCCGAGGCCACATCGACCTTCACCGCGAAGGCGCGCATCCCCGGCGTCAGCCGCGTCGTGATTCCCGCGTCGCCGCCCGGCTCGGTCACGTTGCTGGTCAGCACCGGTTCGAACTTGCCGATATCGCGGGTCGCGATGCGCAGTTGGCCATCGGCCGGAAAGAGCTTGTTGAAATCGGTGAACGCGGTTTCCGGAATGGCCGCCTTGGGCCAGGAAATCGTCGCCACGTCCTCTTTCTTGAGAACGTCGCCGTATTTCATCGCCTTGTTCATGATGAACACAGGCACGGTTTCCTTGGTCTTGGCCTGCGCATCCTGAAGCGCGGCCGCATTCTGGCTCAGGATGCCGCGCGCCATGTAGACCGCAAACCCCGCAAGGGCGAGGCCCAGGACCAGGACCAGACTGAATACCATACGCATGATACTGCCTCTCTCGATCGTGGCGAAGGGGTTGGGCCCAATGGGCCTCCACCTTTCGGCCGGACGGTGCTGCCACCGAAATGGGGCGAAAGGATGGAAGGCAAAAGGCCCGGTACGGGACCGGACCCAGGAACGTGTCAGAAGCTGAAGGTGGAGATCGCCTGAAGCACAGGCATCACGCTATCCTTAAGCCCTGCCGCATTGCCGTCGATCCGACTGGTAAAGTCCGACAGGAAAAGCACCGTGATCGCAACGATGGCCGCGGTCAGAACGACCCAGTCGACGGTCACCGCGCCTTCTTCGTCGGTCAGGAAATGTTGCCAGTTGCTGAACATGGGCAGACTCTCGACCTGTGCCGCGGGCGCAGGCCCGGTGGCGATTACCGTGTGTGAACCGGCAACTGGCGATGATGTGGCCGGGTACTCTTGTTCGAAAGGCCGCGCCCTCGGGGAGGCGCGGCCTCGTAAGGGCTAGCGTTATGCTAGCTTGGTCGATCAGTAGCTGATCGAGGTGTTCGTCTGCGAACCCACGGCGGTCGACACCGAGCTCGACAGGGTCGAAGCGGTGGTGCTCAGGCCCGAACCGACGGTGTTCATCACCACGATGCCCAGGCCCACGATGGCGGCGGTCAGAACGACCCAGTCAACGGTCACGGCGCCATCTTCGTCGTTGCGGAAATTCTTCACGAGGTTGAACAGTTTCATATCGGTGTCCCTTTCAAGGTTGCTGGTCGTTTCGATGCTGGCCGCCTCGGTCTTTCGCACCGCCGTCTTGTTCGGTCGCTTTCCGTTTCGGCATGTCCTGATATAGCCGTCGAATCGTGGCGGGACTTGGGCGGGCCTCGTACATTTTCGGACCATTAACACGTCAAAATTGGCATCACGTTTTTCTGATCTTCTAGTTAAACATCTGATAAAACGATAATAATCGGCGAAATCTCGAAACTGTGCGCCGCCCTTGGCAGGCGGGTCGGGGTCGCGATTCGTCTCGTCGCAAACCCTTTCTGAAACGGTGGAATCGCAGGCCGTTTTCTGCGACACTCGGCCCAAGAACCCGAAAAAAGGGGCCGAGCAGGTTCACGACATGCGGCGGGCGGCGCTTCTGTTCAGTCTGGCGGCCCTTTGGGCGCCGGTGGGGGCCCGGGGCGATTCTGCGCCTGCGGGCGGCGATTTCACGTTTCACATGGTCAAGCCGCCCGCCCCCGGCACCCGCAAGCTGATCACGGTGCAGATCGACCCCATCGCGCAGGCTGCACGCCTCGCCCCGCCGCCAGAGCCCGCGCCGCCGGTGAACCTGGCGCCCCCGTCGGCGCCCGACGTGCCGCCGGTCCCGCAGGGCTCGTCGCGCTATGGCTGGTTCTGGGATGCGGTCTCGCCCGCGCTGGGCGACCGCTCGGGCCGCTTTGCCCGGGCGCTCGCGGCGCTGACTCTGGGCCCGGACGGCCAGAACGTGGCCGCCCCGCGGCTGGCCGACCTGCAGTCGATCGCCCAGAGCTACGGCACCGACATCCTGCAGGCCACCATCGGCACCCAGGTCTCGCCCGCGCTGGCGCTGGCGGTGATCGGGGTTGAATCGAACGGCAATCCCAAGGCCGTCAGCCGGACCGGCGCGCAGGGGCTGATGCAACTGGTGCCCGCCACCGCCAGCCGGTTCAAGGTGGGCGATGTCTTCGACCCGATGCAGAACATCAAGGGCGGCGTCGCCTATCTGGACTGGTTGATGAAGCGGTTCGACGGCGATCCGCTGATGGTGCTTGCGGCCTATAATGCGGGCGAGAACGCGGTCACCGGCGCAGGCGGGGTGCCGCCCTACGCCGAGACGCGCGACTATGTCCCGAAGGTGCTGGCCGCTTGGACGGTGGCGCAGGGGCTCTGCATGACCCCGCCCGAACTGGTCAGCGACGGCTGCGTGTTCCGCACCGCCGCCGCGAACTGAGCCGCCCGTCCGTCAGTTGGTGAACACGTCGGCCCATTCGGGATGGCGCTGGCGCAGGCCGTTCACGAAGGGGCAAAGCGGGACCACCTTGAACCCCTTGGCCCGCGCCTCGGCCACCAGATGCTCCACCAGCGCGCGCCCGGCCCCCGTGCCGCGGAAGCTGTCGGGAACCGAGGTGTGGTCGGCGATGATCAGCGTCGGCGAGGCGACGGAGAAGGTCAGTTCGGCCTCTTCCGCGCCGCGACGCAGGACGAAGCGGCCCTTCGAGCCGCTGTCCTCGCGCAGGATGCCATCAGCCGACAAGGGTCGCCTCGGTCGCCGCGCGCAACTCTGCCTCGGTCACGCCGGGCGCCAGTTCGACGATGTGCAGGCCCTTGTGGCCCACGTCCAGCACGCCAAGGTTGGTGATGATGCGGTCGACCACGCCCTTGCCGGTCAGCGGCAGCGTGCAGGCCTTCAGCACCTTCGATTCGCCATGCTTGCTGGTATGGTCCATCACCACCACCACGCGGCCCACGCCGGCCACCAGGTCCATCGCGCCGCCCATGCCCTTGACGAGCTTGCCGGGGATCATCCAGTTCGCCAGATCGCCGTCTTCGCTGACCTCCATCGCGCCCAGGATCGCCATCGCGATCTTGCCGCCGCGGATCATCGCAAAGCTGGTGGCGCTGTCGAAATAGGCGGTCTGCGGCAGTTCGGTGATGGTCTGCTTGCCCGCGTTGATCAGGTCCGCGTCTTCCTCGCCCTCGACCGGGAAGGGGCCCATGCCCAGCATCCCGTTTTCCGATTGCAGCGTGACGTTCACGCCCTCGGGAATGTAGTTCGCCACCAGCGTCGGAATGCCGATCCCGAGGTTCACATACATCCCGTCGCGCAATTCCTGCGCCGCGCGGGCCGCCATCTGGTTGCGGTCCCAGCCTTTCGCGTCACCGGCCATCAGACGGTCTCCTTCTTGCGGGTGGTGCGGTTCTCGATCCGCTTTTCGTGCAGGCCCTGGACGATGCGGTGGACGTAGATGCCGGGCAGGTGGATCGTGTCGGGGTCAAGGCTGCCCAGCGGCACGATCTCTTCCACCTCGGCCACGCAGACCTTGCCGCAGGTCGCGGCCGGCACGTTGAAGTTGCGCGCGGTCTTGCGGAAGACGAGGTTGCCCGAGGGGTCGGCCTTCCACGCCTTCACGATCGAGACATCGGCCACGATCGCCCGTTCAAGGATGTAGGTCCTGCCGTCGAAGTCCTTGTGTTCCTTGCCTTCGGCGATCACCGTGCCCACGCCGGTGCGGGTGTAGAAGCCCGGAATGCCCGCGCCGCCCGCCCGCATCCGCTCGGCCAGCGTGCCCTGCGGGTTGAACTCCAGCTCCAGCTCGCCCGACAGGTATTGGCGCATGAACTCGGCGTTCTCGCCCACATAGGACGAGATCATCTTCTTGATCTGGCGGGTCTGCAGCAGGATGCCCAGCCCGAAGTCGTCGACCCCCGCGTTGTTCGAGGCAACCGTGATACCTCTGGTGCCCGCATCGCGGATCGCCGCGATCAGCAGCTCGGGGATGCCGCACAGACCGAAGCCGCCAGCGGCGATCAGCATCCCGTCGAACAAGAGGCCGTCGAGCGCGGCACCCGCGTCGGCATAGACCTTTTTCATGAGGCTCTCCCTTGAATCCCTGCGGCGATTTGTGACCCGCGGGCGCGGGGGTGTCAATCGCCGCGCCGCGGCGCAGGGGGGCATCCGCCCGGGCGCGCGCGCGCGCCCCGCGACACCGGGACCGGGCGGGGGTTTCACACCCCCGCACCCCCGTGGGATATTTGCAGACAGAAAATGAAGGCCGGGCTATTCGGCGGCTTTCCGTGCGCGCGGGGCCTTGGGCTTGGCTGCCGCCTTCGGTTTGGCTGCCGCCTTGGGCTTGGCCGCGGCCTTGGGCTTTGCTGCGGCCTTCGGCTTCGCGGCCCTGGCCTTGCCGCCCTTGCCCGCCTTGGCGGCGATCAGCGCAAGCGCGGCGTCGAGCGTCAGCGTCTCGGGCTCGGTGCCCTTGGGCAGGGTGGCGTTCACCCTGGCCCATTTGACGTAAGGTCCGTAGCGCCCCGACATCACCTGGATCGCCCCGCCGTCGGGATGCTCGCCCAGTTCGCGCAGGGGGGCCGAGGCACTGGTCGCGGCGCGGCCGCGGCTGGCCTTCTGGGCCAGAACCTCGACCGCGCGGTTCATGCCGATGGTGAAGACCTCGTCCGCCTCGGGGAGGTTCGCGTAGGTGCTGTTGTGCTTGACATAGGGTCCGTAGCGGCCGATCCCCGCCTCGACCGGGGCGCCGTCGTCGGGGTGGCTGCCCACCAGCCGGGGCAGCGCAAGAAGGGCCAGCGCGCGCTCCAGCGTCAGCGTGTCGGGCCCCCAGCCCTTGGGCAGGCTGGCGCGGCCGGGCTTGGGCTGTTCGGCGGTGGCCTCGCCGCGCTGGACATAGGGCCCGAAGCGGCCGTTGCGCAGGCTGATCGCAAGCCCGGCCTCGTCGACGCCCAGCACCTTGTCCTCCATCGCCCCCTCGTCGCCATTGGGCGAGGAGATCGGGCGCGTGTAGCGGCAGTCGGGGTAGTTGGTGCAGCCGATGAAGGCCCCGCCCGAACGCGCGGTCTTCAGATGCAGCCGCCCCTTGCCGCAGGTCGGGCAGACGCGCGGGTCCGCCCCGTCGGGACGCGGGGGATAGAGGTGGGGGGCCAGCACCTCGTCGATCTTTTCCAGCACCTCGCCGATCCGCAGGTCGGCGGTTTCGGCGATGGCGGCGGTGAAGTCGCGCCAGAAGCGGGCCAGCACGTCCTTGTAGTCGCGGCTGCCCGCCGACACGTCGTCAAGCTGTTCCTCGAGGTCGGCGGTGAAGTCGTATTCGACGTAGCGGCGGAAATAGGTGCTGAGGAAGGCCGTCACCAGCCGCCCCTTGTCCTCGGGGATCAGGCGGTTCTTGTCCTTGCGGACATATTCGCGGTCCTGGATCGTGGTGACGATCGAGGCATAGGTCGAGGGGCGACCGATCCCCAGCTCTTCCATCCGCTTGACCAGCGTCGCTTCGGTGTAGCGCGGCGGCGGCTGGGTGAAGTGCTGCTCGGGCGTCACCTGGCGCTTTTCCGCGGGTTCGCCCTGCATGATCTGCGGCAGGCGGGCGCCGTCGTCGCCCTCGTCGTCGTCGCGGCCCTCGTCATAGACGGCCAGGAAGCCGTCGAAGAGCACGACCTGCCCGGTCGCGCGCAGTTCCACCTGGCCATCGGCGCTGGCCACGTCGACCGTGGTGCGTTCCAGCCGCGCGGCCGCCATCTGGCTGGCGATCGTGCGCTTCCAGATCAGGTCGTAGAGGCGGCGCTGGTCGGTTTCGGTGATCTTCAGCCGGTCGGGCGCCGCGGCCATGTCGGTGGGCCGGATGCATTCATGCGCTTCCTGCGCGTTCTTGGCCTTGTTCTTGTACATCCGCGGGCTGTCGGGGACGTATTGCGCCCCGAAGCGGCGGCCGATCTCTGCGCGGGCGGCCATCACCGCTTCGGGCGCCATGTCGATGCCGTCGGTCCGCATGTAGGTGATGTGCCCGGCCTCGTAGAGCCGTTGCGCCGCCGCCATGCAGGCCTTGGCGCCCATGCCGAACTTGCGGCTGGCCTCCTGCTGCAGGGTCGAGGTCATGAAGGGCGGGTAGGGGTTGCGGCTGGCGGGCTTGGCCTCGACCGACTTGACGGCAAGCGCGCGGGTCTGCACCGCCTGCACCGCCAGTTCCGCCGCCTCGGCGGTGGGGATGTCGTAGCGGTCGAGCTTCCTGCCGCCCAGAACGGTCAGCCGCGCCTCGAAGGTCTGCCCGCGCGGGGTGGCGAGCGTGGCGGCCACCGTCCAGTATTCGCGGGCGCGGAACGCCTCGATCTCCATCTCGCGTTCCACGATCAGCCGCAGGCAGACCGATTGCACCCGGCCGGCCGAGCGTGCGCCGGGCAGCTTGCGCCAGAGCACGGGCGACAGGTTGAAGCCCACCAGATAGTCCAGAGCGCGGCGGGCCAGATAGGCCTCGACCAGCGCGGTATCGACATCCCGGGGGTGGGCCATCGCCTCGGTCACCGCGGCCTTGGTGATCGCGTTGAAGGTCACCCGGCTGACCTTGGTATCCTTCTTGATCGCCTTGGCCAGCGCCTCTTGCAGGTGCCAGGAGATCGCCTCGCCCTCGCGGTCGGGGTCGGTGGCAAGGATCAGCGCATTGTCGCCCTTGAGCGCCTCGGCGATGGCGCGGACGTGCTTCTTGCTGTCGGCCGCAACCTCCCAGGTCATGGCGAATTCATGCTCGGGGTCGACCGAGCCGTCCTTGGCAGGCAGATCGCGCACATGGCCGTAAGAGGCCAGAACCGTATAGTCGGAGCCCAGATATTTGTTGATTGTCTTGGCCTTGGCCGGGGACTCGACGACGACGACTGGCATGTGGACCCTCTTGTGCCACCCATTCGGCGGCGCGGCACCATGTGGGCGAAGCCACTGGCTTGTCAAGGAAGGGTCAATTCAGCCGTGACACAAGCCCCCCCGGCTGGCGCTGAAGCTTGCCTTCGAGTTCTAGCGCCAGCAGTTCCGGGGCGACATCGGCGGCGGGCAGCGCCAGGTCGCGGATCAGCTGGTCTTCGGCCAGCGGCGAGGGCCCGAGCCGGTCGAGGATCTGGCGGTGCAGCGCCGCGATCTCGCGCGGGCTGCGGCCCCGGGTGCGGGGCGGCGGCACCGGGTCCGCGGCGGGCGGGTCGCCGGGAACCGGCGCGGGCGGGGGCAGCCGCGCGGGCTGGTCGCCGGGGCGGGGTGCCAGCGCCTCGATCACGTCCTCGGCCCCGCGGACCAGCGTCGCGCCGTCGCGGATCAGCATGTTGCAGCCGCCTGCCCGCGCGTCGAACGGGTGGCCCGGCACGGCCAGCACGTCGCGCCCCTGGTCAAGCGCGGTCCGTGCGGTGATGAGGCTGCCGGACCGGGCCGCAGCCTCGACCACCACGACCGCCTGCACCAGCCCGGAAATCAGCCGGTTGCGCACGGGAAAATGGCGCGCCTGCGGCTCCAGCCCCATCGGCTGTTCCGACAGCCGACAGCCGGTTTCGGCGATCCGGCGGGCGAGGTCCGCGTTTTCGCGCGGATAGATCACGTCAAGCCCGCCGGCCTGCACGGCCAGCGTGGCCCCGGGCAGTGCTGCCTCATGCGCGGCGGTGTCGATCCCGCGGGCCAGGCCCGAGACCACGACAAGGCCCGCCGCGCGCAGGTCGGCCGCCATCTTGCCCGCCATCCGCAACCCGAGGCTCGAGGCGTTGCGGGCGCCCACCAGCGCCACCATCGGCCGGGTCAGCAGGGTGGGATCGCCCAGCGTCCAGAACAGCGGCGGCGCGTCGGGCAGGTCGTGCAGCGCGGCCGGGTAGCCGGGCATCCCGCGCATCACCATGCGCGCCCCGATCCGGCGGGCGGCGGCAATCTCGGCCCGCGCGACCTCGGGCGGGCAGGGGGTGTAGCCTTCCACCCCGGCGGCGCGCGCCACCTCGGGCAGCGCGTCAAGCGCTGCGGCCGCGCTGCCGTATTCGTCGATCAGCCGCCAGAACGTGGTGGGCCCGACCCGGCGGGAACGAATGAGGCGAAGCCGCGCAAGGCCGTCTTCCTCCGGTGTGGGTGGGGTGCAGGGGGTGGAAGTTGAAAACGGTCCGTCCGCCATACTCGCCTCGCCTCATTCGCGACTCCGAGCATGGCGGAACGGGGTTAACAGCCGGTAAACCGCCTCAGGCGGCCGAGCCGCCCACCGTCAGCCCCCCGATCAACAGCGTGGGCTGGCCCACCCCCACCGGCACCCACTGGCCCGCCTTGC
Organism: Pseudomonadota bacterium; assembly: GCA_021845805.1. Lineage (GTDB taxonomy): Bacteria > Pseudomonadota > Alphaproteobacteria > Rhodobacterales > Rhodobacteraceae > Solirhodobacter. The sequence goes on from JAJZVD010000045.1 coordinate 20,023, forward strand.
CGCAGTTGCCGATGCCGGGGTCCAGCGCCAGGTCGTTGCCGATGGCGCGCACCTGCCGCATCGCGGTCGGCCCGTCGCCGATCAGGGTGGCCCCCTTCACCGGCGCGCCGATCTTGCCATCCTTCACCCGGTAGGCCTCGGTGCAGGAAAAGACGAACTTGCCGTTCGTGATGTCGACCTGCCCGCCGCCGAAGCCCACGGCATAGATGCCGTCCTTCAACCCGGCCAGGATGTCGGCCGGGCTGGCATCGCCGCCCAGCATGTAGGTGTTGGTCATCCGTGGCATGGGGATATGGGCGTAGCTTTCGCGCCGTCCGTTGCCGGTGGGGGCCACGCCCATCAGCCGGGCATTCTGGCGGTCCTGCATGTAGCCCACCAGAATCCCGTCCTCGATCAGCACGGTCTTGCCCGAGGGCGTTCCCTCGTCATCCACCGTGATCGAGCCGCGGCGGTCGGGGATGGTGCCATCGTCCAGCACGGTCACGCCCCTGGCGGCCACCCGCTGCCCCATCAGCCCGGCGAAAGCCGAGGTGCCCTTGCGGTTGAAGTCGCCCTCCAGCCCGTGGCCGACCGCCTCGTGCAACAGCACGCCGGGCCAGCCAGGCCCCAGAACCACATCCATCGCGCCTGCCGGGGCGGGTACCGACTCGAGGTTGACCAGCGCGATCCGCAGCGCCTCGCGGGCCAGGGCCTGCCAGGTCTCGCGCGCGATCAGCCCGTCCAGCCCCGTGCGCCCGCCGCCGCCCGCGCCGCCGCTTTCGCGCCGGCCCGCATGTTCGACGATGACTGAGACATTAAGTCGCGCCATCGGCCGCACGTCGCGCAGCCGCAGCCCGTCCGGCCGCAGGATTTCCACCTCTTGCAGCGAGGCGGCGACGGTGGCCGAGACTTGCACCACCCGGGAATCGAGGGCCCGGGCATAGGCGTCGATTTCCTTCAGCGTATCGACCTTCACCGCGAAGGGCGCGCCCGCGATCGGGTCGGCATCGGTGTAAAGGCGCCGGTTGGTGCCCTGCGGGGCCTCGGCCAGCGTGCCGCCGCCATCGCCCACCGCCAGCCGCGCGGTTTCCGCCGCGCGCAACAAAGCCTGTTCCGTCAAGCGGGTGGAATGCGCATAGCCCGCCACGTCCCCCTTGACCGCGCGCAGCCCGAAGCCTTCGGATGCGTCGTAGCTTGCGGTCTTGATCCGCCCGTCATCCAGCACCAGCGCCTCGGACCGGCGGCGTTCCAGGAACAGTTCGCCATCGTCGGCCCCCTGCGTCGCCTGCCGCAGGATCGCCAGCGCGCGCCCCTCGTCCAGATGGGTCTCGAAGGGGCGGAAGCTGTCTTGCGGCATTGCGGCATCCTTTCATTCGTCGTTGATCCAGATCAACGGGCGGCGTGTTGCCGCACGTTTCGCTTGTCGATCCCGTCGTAATATGGTTTCTCCCAGTGCGTAAACAATGGGATACCGCCCCAGCGCGGTCACCGGAAAAGCGGCCAAGCCAGCCGCGAAGCAACGGGAACAGAAGATGCGACTCTCCACCTTGAAATCGGGCGTCGGTGCCGGGATTGCCTTCATCGCTTCGGCGGCCGCCGCGGTTGCGGACGATACACTCCCCGCCATCGGCAAACCGGTGGACGGGGCGACGGGCTTCCAGCCGGCCGCGACCATCGTGGCCCGCCATATCCACGGGCTGGAAGGCATGATGGTCTACATCATGACCGCGATCGTGCTGCTGGTCACGGTGCTGCTGGCCTATGTCATCATCCGCTTCAACGCGAAGTCGAACCCCAAGGCGGCGAAGTTCACCCACAACACGCCGCTGGAAATCGCCTGGACGCTGATCCCGATCGTGATCCTGGTGGTCATCGGCGCCTATTCGCTGCCGGTGCTCTTCGAGGAAGAGGAAATCCCGACCGCCGACCTGACGATCAAGGCCACGGGCAACCAGTGGTACTGGCACTATGACTATGTCGACGCCAGCGACCAGTTCGGCTTTGACAGCTACATGATCGGCAGCCCGGCCAACGTGACCGATGCCGAGCAGAAGGACGGCGTTCAGCCCTACATCATGAACGACGCGATGAAGGCGAAGCTGGCCAAGGCGGGCTACAGCCCCGACGAGTTCAAGCTGGCCGTGGACAACCCGCTGGTCGTTCCGGTCGGCAAGACCGTGGTCGTGCAGGTGACCGGCAACGACGTGATCCACTCGTGGAAGGTGCCTGCCTTCGGCGTGATGCAGGACGCCGTGCCGGGCCGCGTCGCGGAAACCTGGTTCAAGGCCGACAAGCCGGGCATCTACTTCGGCCAGTGCTCGGAGCTTTGCGGCAAGGATCACGCCTTCATGCCGATCGAGGTGAAGGTGCTGTCGCAGGAAGACTATGCCAAGTGGCAGGCGCAGGCGAAGAAGCTCTTCGCCTCGGCCGATGTGCCCGCGGCGCCGGTCCAGCTTGCTTCCAACTGATCTGACGGCGGGCCGCGGCAGACGCGGCCCTTTCCGGGACGAGGACGACATGAGCGACATCCGGGTCTACGAGCAGGGCGGCGAGGCGGGCTTCGGCGACTACGTCCAGCTTCTGAAGCCGCGCGTGATGTCGCTTGTGGTGTTCACGGCCTTCGTGGGCCTGCTGGTGGCCCCCGTGCCGGTGCACCCCTTCATCGCCTTCACCTCCATCCTTTTCATCGCGCTGGGCGGCGGGGCCTCGGGGGCGCTGAACATGTGGTGGGATGCCGACATCGACGCCAAGATGCGCCGCACCCGCGGCCGCCCGGTTCCCGCCGGCTCGGTCGCCGCCGACGAGGCGCTGGCGCTTGGCATCGGGCTGACGGTGATCTCGGTCGCCATGCTGGGGCTGTCGGCCAACTTCGCCGCGGCCGGGCTTCTGGCCTTCACCATCTTCTTCTACGTCGTCATCTACACCATGTGGCTGAAGCGCACGACGCCGCAGAACATCGTGATCGGCGGCGCGGCGGGTGCCTTCCCGCCCATGATCGGCTGGGCCTGCGCCACCGGCGGCATCAGCATCGAAAGCGTGCTGATGTTCGCGCTGATCTTCATGTGGACGCCGCCGCATTTCTGGTCGCTGGCGCTGTTCATGAAGGATGACTATTCCAACGCGGGCGTGCCCATGCTGACCGTGACGCACGGCCGCAAGGCGACGCGGCGGCATATCCTGATCTACACGGTCCTGCTGGCCCCGGTGGCGCTCGGGGCGGGGTTCACCTCGATCGGCGGGCCGGTCTACCTGGCCAGCTCGGTCGTGCTGAACGCGATCTTCCTGAAAGGGGCCTGGGACATCTGGCGGCGCGACGAGGCGCAGGCCGAGGCCGACAAATACGCGGTGGAAAAGCGGGTCTTCCGGTTCTCGCTGCTGTACCTCTTCCTGCACTTCGGTGCGCTGCTGGCCGAGGCTGTCCTGCATGCCTACGGACTGGGGGCCTGGTGATGTCGTTCCCTCCCGAGCATGAACTGCACAAGCGGCGGCTGGGTCGCAACCTTGGCCTCGGGCTGTCGCTTCTGGCCTTCGTGGTCATCGTCTTCGGCATGACCATCGTGAAGGTCTCGCGCGAGCCGCATCCGGCGGCGGCCAAGCCCGCGGTTGCGGCACCGGCACAGGGTACCCAGCCATGAGCATCTGGCGCGGCCTTGCCCGGGGTGGCCTGCCCCTGGCGGTCCTGGTCGCCTGCGCGGGGGCCTTGGGCTGGGCGGCCTGGCCCACGCTGGGCCCGATGACCGGGCTTGTGGCGCCCAATCCGCTGAACCGGACCGTCACCGTCACCTTCGCGGCCGACCCGTCGCCGGGCAACCCCTGGCACTTCCGGCCGATGCAGGCCAGCATGCGCCTGCGGCTGGGTGAAACCGGCATCGCCTTCTACGAGGCCGAAAACACGACCGACCGGCCGATCACCGGGCAGGCGCAATACACCGTGACGCCCGCCGCGCTTGACCGCTATGTCGTGCGCATCGCCTGTTTCTGCACCAGCACACAGGCTCTTGGCCCGCACGAGAAGGTCGAGATGCCGGTGACCTTCTTCGTCGATCCCGCCATCGCGCGCGATCCGAAGCTGGCCGGGATCACCGATCTGACGCTTTCCTACACCTTTCACGAGGCTGAACAGCCCGAACGGCAGGCGGCGGTTTCGACCGCTCCGGCCGCACCTGTCAACTGAGCCGACGAGGGATCGCCATGGCGCATGAAAAGAACCACGATTACGCAATTCTCCCGCCGTCGATCTGGCCCTTCCTGGGCGCGATCGGGGCCTTCATCATGCTGTTCGGGGCGGTGCTGCTGATGCACCAGATGGGGCCGTGGATGTTCCTCATCGGGGCCCTGGTCGTGATCTACGTCATGTACGGCTGGTGGGCCGACACGATCCGCGAAGGCAACAGCGGCGAATACACCCCGGTCGTGCGCATCAGCCTGCGCTACGGCTTCATCATGTTCATCATGTCCGAGGTGATGTTCTTCTCGGCCTGGTTCTGGACGTTCTTCAAGCATGCGATGTATCCCGGCGGCACCGGCGAGACCTCGCAGTTTGCCGTCTGGCCGCCGGTGGGCATCCAGACCTTCGACCCCTGGCACCTGCCGATCATCAACACGCTGATCCTGCTCTGCTCGGGCGCCGCGGTGACCTGGGCGCACCACGCGCTGGTGCACGAGAACAACCGCAAGGATCTGGTGAACGGCCTGATCCTGTCGATCGTGCTCGGCGCCTGCTTCACCGCCCTTCAGGCCTATGAGTATTCCGAGGCCACCTTCGGCTTCGCAGGCAACATCTACGGCGCCAGCTTCTTCATGGCGACCGGCTTCCACGGCGCCCACGTCATCATCGGCACGATCTTCCTGGCCGTCTGCCTGATCCGCGCGCTGCGGGGCGACTTCACGCCCGAACAGCATGTCGGCTTCGAAGCCGCCGCCTGGTACTGGCACTTCGTCGACGTGGTCTGGCTGTTCCTCTTCGCCGCGATCTACATCTGGGGCGGCAACGCCTGACCGAGGCCGCAAGGGGTGCATTGACCCCGCCCGGCTCCTGACACAGAAAGCGCGTACCCGCCGGGTGCGCGCTTTTCCTTTCCCGAGGTTGCCATGAACCGCCGCTACATCTTTCCGATCCTCCTGGGCCTGGTCGGGGCGGGCATCCTCGTCAGCCTCGGCAACTGGCAGCTTCACCGGCTGGCCTGGAAAGAGGCGCTGCTGGCGCAGATCAACGCGCAGATCGCGCAGGCCCCGGTCGCGCTGCCCGCTCACCCCGATCCGCAGCGCGACCAGTATCTTGCCGTCACCGCCGCGGGGCATGTGGACCCGGGCGCGATCAAGGTGCTGACCTCGGAGACCGAAAAGGGGCCGGGCTACCGCCTCATCTCGCCCTTTACGACTGCCGATGGCCGCCATGTGATGGTCGATCGCGGCTTCATCCCGCAGGCGCAGGCCGATGCCCCGCTGCCCGCCTTCGACACCACGGTGACCGGAAACCTCGACTGGCCGCGCGAAACCGATGCCTTCACCCCGGCGCCCGACCTTGCGGCGGGGCTATGGTTCGCGCGCGACGTGAATCGGATGGCCGCGTCGCTCAAGGTCGAGCCGGTGCTGATCGTTGCGCGCACCTTGCCGGGCGACAGTGCGGCAATCACCCCTATCCCGGTCGATACCTCGGGCATCCGGAACCAGCACCTGAACTATGCGATCACATGGTTCTCGCTGGCCGCGGTCTGGCTGGGGATGACAGGGCTGCTGCTCTGGCGTATCAGGCGGAAACAGGTTTAGGCGACGGATGATGCACTACATTTCCACCCGGGGCGCGGCCCCCGTGCTGAGCTTCGACGAAGCGATGCTGACCGGCCTTGCCCGGGACGGCGGGCTTTATGTGCCCCAGACCGTGCCGCAGATGACGGCGGCGCAGATCGCGGCGCTTGCCGGGCTGAGCTACGAGGAAACCGCCTTCCGCGTGATGTGGCCCTTTCTGGGCGGCAGCTTCAC
>JAJZVD010000046.1 GCA_021845805.1 Pseudomonadota bacterium
AGGGTATTGGCGGACAGTGAGGGATTCGAACCCTCGAGACGGTTTCCCGCCTACACACTTTCCAGGCGTGCGCCTTCGACCACTCGGCCAACTGTCCGTGCGCGCCTCTTTACAGGCTGGGGCAGGACAGGCGCAAGGGGGGCAAGGGGAAAAGCCGCGCTGTCAGACGGTTATCCGCGCGCCCAGTTCCACCACGCGGTCGCGCGGCAGGTGGTAGAATTCGCTGGGATCGGCGGCAAACCGGCTGAGCGAGACGAAGAGCCTGTCGAGGATGCGCCCGAACCCCGCCCGCTGCCCGATCAGCACCTTGCGGCGGCCGAGGAAGAACGAGGTGCTCATCACGTCGAACTTGAGCCCCGCCCGCCGCGCAAGGCCAAGCGCGCGGCTGAGGTTCGGCGTCTCCATGAAGCCGAAGCGCAGCTTCAGGCGGGCGAAGTGCTCGTCGATGGGCGCGTATTCCACCCGCTCGTCCTCGGATGCGGTCGGCACCCGCAGGATCTCCACCGTCAGGATCACGTTGCGTTCGTGCAGCACGCGGTTGTGCTTGAGGTTGTGCAACAGGGCCACCGGCACGGCCGAGGGGTCCGAGGTCAGGAAGAACGCGGTGCCCTCGACCCGCGTCACGCTGGCAGAGTCGGCGATGGAATGGGCAAAGCCGTCCATGTCGACCTTCTGCTTGCTTTCGCGTGCCAGGATCAGCTGCGTGCCGCGCCACCAGGCCCACATCACCACCCCGACCGTCGCCGACAGGATGACAGGCGCGTAGCCGCCCTCGTGCAGCTTTGTCAGGTTCGACAGGAAGAACGTGCCCTCGATGATGCCGAAGATGATGGCGATCGGCACCACCATCCACAGCGGCTTCTTCCAGCCCCGGATCGAATAGATCACCGCCAGCGTGGTATCGACCAGCATCGCCCCCGTGACCGCGATCCCGTAGGCCGCCGCCAGCGCCGACGACGAGCGGAAGCTCAGCACGAAGGTCAGCACCCCCAGCAGCAGAAGCCAGTTCACCAGCGGGATGTAGATCTGCCCGCTCTGGCTTTCCGAGGTGTGCACGATGGACATCCGCGGCAAGAGGCCCAGCTGGATGGCCGCGCGGGTCATGGAATAGGCGCCGCTGATCACGGCCTGCGCGGCGATGACGGTGGCCAGTGTCGCAAGCCCCACCGCCATGGGCAGGAGCCACGAGGGGAACATCAGGAAGAACGGGTCTTCCAGCGCCTCGGGGTGTTTCAGCACCAGGGCGCCCTGCCCGAGGTAGTTCAGCACCAGCGCCGGAAACACCAGCGCGAACCACGCCACCCGGATCGGCAGGCGGCCGAAGTGGCCAAGATCGGCGTAAAGCGCCTCGCCGCCCGTGACGGCCAGAAAGACGGCGCCCAGCACGATGAAGGCCAGCATCCCGTGATCCAGCGCGAAGGTGATGCCATGCAGCGGGTTGATCGCCAGCAGCACCTCGGGGTCGTTGACCAGGTGCACGACGCCGCTGATCGCCATCGTCAGGAACCACAGGGCCGTGATCGGCCCGAAGGCGACCGAGATCGCATGGGTGCCGTGCCGCTGCACCATGAAAAGCCCGATCAGGATCGCCAGCGTCAGCGGAACCACATAGGTTTCCAGCGCCGGCGTCACAAGGCCGATGCCCTCCACCGCCGACAGCACGGAAATGGCGGGGGTAATCACCGCATCGCCCAGAAAGAGCGACGCCCCCGCGATCCCCAGCGCCAGGATCCCCAGCGACCGCCGCCCGATGGCCAGCCGCGACAGCGTGTAAAGCGCCAGCACCCCGCCTTCGCCGCGGTTGTCGGCGCGCAGCAGGTACAGAATGTATTTCACCGTGACCACCAGCGTCAGCGACCACAGGATCAGCGACAGCACGCCAAAGACATCGGCGCGCAGCATCCCCTCGTCGGCCACCGGCCGCATCGCTTCCCGGAAGGCGTAAAGCGGGCTTGTGCCGATGTCGCCATAGACCACGCCCACCGCGCCCAGCGACAGCATCGCAAGCCCGCCCTTGCGCTGGCCGCTTTCGTCGTGGGGGGGCTCGTCGCCGTCCTGCTGAAGGTCAGAGGAGTCGGTGATTTCGCGAAGCCGGATCGGCGCCATGCGGTAACTTTCCTCGCCCCACTCGTCAGATCGTTATGCGCGAGCCAAGTTCCACCACCCGGTCACGCGGCAGCGAGTAGAATTCGCTCGGGTCGGCGGCAAAGCGCGACAGGCCGATGAACAGCCGGTCGAGCACGCGGCCCAACCCGTGCCGCTGGCCGATGATGACCTTGCGGCGCCCGAGGAAGAACGAGGTACTCATCACGTCGAACTTCAGCCCCAGCCTGCGCGCCTGACCCAGAGCGCGGCTGAGGTTCGGCGTTTCCATGAAGCCGAACCGCAGCCGGAGCCGGGCGAAGTGATCGTCGATGGGGGTGTATTCCACCCGCTCGTCGGGCGCGGCATGGGGCATGCGCAGCGTCTCGATAGTCAGGATCACGTTCTTGTCGTGCAAGACCTGGTTGTGCTTGAGGTTGTGCAGGAGCGCCTGCGGCACCGCGGAGGGGTCCGAGGTGAAGAAGAAGGCCGTGCCCCGCGCGCGCAGAACACGCTGCGAATCCGCGATGGAATGGGCAAAGCCGTCCATGTCCACCTTTTCCTTGCCCTCGCGCGCCAGCGTCAGTTGCACGCCGCGCCACCACGTCCACATCACCGTGCCCAGAACCACCGCCAGCGTCACCGGCACATAGCCGCCATCGGGCAGCTTCAGCAGGTTCGAGGCCAGGAACGCCAGTTCCAGTGCCAGCAGCGGCGCCACGACCACACCCACCAGCCAGGGCTTCGCGTTCCAGCCCTTCAGCGCCAGCACCACGGTCAGCACCGTGGTGACGATCATCGTGCCGGTCACCGCGATGCCATAGGCGAAGGCCAGCGCCGAGGATGACCGGAACGACAGCACCAGCGCGATCACCCCGAAGAACAGCAGCCAGTTGATCGAGGGGATGTAGATCTGCCCGCTCTGCCGCTCGGACGTGTGGCGGATGGTCAGACGCGGCAGGAAGCCAAGCTGGATCGCGCCCCGCGTCATCGAATAGGCGCCGGTAATCACCGCCTGCGAGGCGATGACGGTCGCGATGGTGGCCAGCCCCACCAGGAACGGCAAGAGATGCGGCGAGACCAGCAGGAAGAACGGGTCTTCCAGCGCGTCGGGCCGCGACAGCACCAGCGCGCCCTGCCCCAGGTAGTTCAGGACCAGCGCGGGGAACACCAGCGCGAACCAGGCCAGCCGGATCGGGCGTTTCCCGAAGTGGCCGAGGTCGGCATAAAGCGCCTCGGCCCCGGTGACGGCCAGGAAGATCGCGCCCAGCACGACGAAGGCCATCGGCCCGGCATGGACCAGGAAGCTGATCGCGTGGCGCGGGTCCAGCGCGAACAGGACTTCGGGCTCGCGCACGATATGCACCACGCCCGTCACCGCCAGCACCAGGAACCAGATCGCGGTGATCGGCCCGAAGGCGGTCGAAACCGCCGCCGTGCCACGGCTCTGCACCATGAACAGCGCGATCAGGATGGCCACCGTGATCGGCACCACATATTCCGACAGCCCGGGCCGGATCAGTTCGGCCCCCTCAACCGCCGACAGCACGGAAATCGCCGGGGTGATGATGGCATCGCCGAAAAACAATGCGGCCCCGGCAATGCCGAGGCCCAGAACCCAGAACGACCGCCGACCGAGCGCCAGGCGCACCAGCGTGTAAAGCGCCAGCACCCCGCCTTCGCCCCGGTTGTCGGCGCGCAGCAGGACGGTGACGTATTTCAGCGTGACGATGATGACCAGCGTCCAGACCAGGACAGAGATCACGCCCAGAACCTCGTTCCGGCTCAGGCCGTCGGATGCGACGACGCGCAGGGATTCGCGCACGGCATAGATGGGGCTGGTGCCGATATCGCCATAGACCACGCCGATTGCACCGATCGTCAGCGCCGCAACGCCGCCCTTGTGCTGACCGTGTTCCTGATCGGTATCGTCTACGCCATCCACGTCGGTGCCGAAGGGCACTTCGCGAAGGGATTGGATCATATGGATTCGCTCCTGAGGCGACCTGCCGGGGGCAGGCAGCGCTCGGTTTTCCAGCAGGTCGCGCGGCTGCGCACCGTTCCGGCTCCGTCTTGCGCGCCCAGTCAGCAGGCGCCATGGCAGACCGTCTTGCGACTCGACAGCCCGAGGTGCGAACTATGCGCAAAATCGTGAACGCTGCAAGTGCGAATGCGCGACGGAAACGGTCCGTCAGGGTTCCAGCAACACCGTGACACGCCGGTTCTGCTTGCCCTTTTTCTCTATTTTTCCAAGCGTTACGCGCCCAATCTCGCCCGTGCGTGCGACATGTGTGCCGCCGCAGGGTTGCAGATCGACCTGATCGGCGCCCTGCCCGATGCGGATCAGGCGCACCCGGCCCTGCCCCATCGGCGGGCGCACAGACATGGTTTTGACCAGCCCGGGGTTCGCCTCCAGCTCTGCATCGGTGATCCAGTCCTCGGTCACCGGCAGGTCGCGGGCGATCAGCGCGTTCACCGCGGCCTCGATGGCGGCCACGTCGGCGGGCGGCTCGGGCATGTCGAAATCCAGCCGCCCCTTGTCCGTCCCGATCTGCCCGCCGGTCACCGGCAGAGGGATCGCGACCGACAGCAGGTGCAGCGCGGTGTGCACCCGCATGTGCGCATGGCGCCGCGCCCAGTCCAGACCCTGCGTCACCGCCGCCCCCACCGGCGGCAGCGCCGCGGGTTCGGCCGGAACCAGCACCACGGCCCCCGCCTCGCCCTTCACCGCGGTGGCGATGGGCAGGCGCTGGTCGTCCCAGAGGAGCCAGCCGCTGTCACCCGGCTGGCCGCCGCCGGTCGGATAGAACAGCGTCCGGTCCAGCACCACGCCACCTTCGGCGGTATGGCCGATCACCACGGCGCCGACCTCCTGCAAATAGGGTTCGGCACGAAACAGAAGCTCGGTCGGCATCAGACGGCATCCTTTGGCGGAACGGGGGTGTCGGCGGCACCGGGCAGGCGTTGCGGCGCCGTATCGCCCGCGCCCGGGGCGGGGCGCAGGGTCTCGGGGTTGCGCAGCCAGATGTCGCGCTGCGCGAAGGGGATCTTGATCCCCTCGGCGGCAAAGCGTTCGGCGATCTGGTGGTTCACCTCGGACCGCACGTCGAGCGAGAAGTTCACGTCGCGCAGGATCACCCGGATCTCGAAGTTCAGCGAATCCGGGGCGAAGCCGGTGAAGATGACGTTGGGCTTGGGGTTCATGACCACCAGCGGATGCGCCTCGGCGATTTCGCGCAGCACCTTGTCCACCTTGCGGGTGTCCGAGCCATAGGCCACGCCCACCTGCACGATCAGCCGCCCGACCCGGCTGAACTTGGTCATGTTCGTCACCGTGCCGGTGATCAGGTTCGAGTTCGGCACGATCACGTCGGCGCGGTCGAAGGTCTCGATCCGGGTCGAGCGGACAGAGATGGATCGCACCGTGCCCTGCACCCCGCCCGTCTCGATCCAGTCGCCCTCGCTCACCGGGCGTTCGATCAGCAGGATGACGCCCGACACGAAGTTCGACACGATGTTCTGCAGGCCGAAGCCGATGCCGACCGACAGCGCCCCCGCGACGATGGCCAGCCCCGACAGGTCGATCCCCGCCCCGGTGATCGCGACCAGCGCCGACACGACGATGCCAAGATAGCCCACGCCCACCGCGATGGCGTTCTGTCCGCCCACGTCGATCCGCGTCTTGGGCAGCACCGTGGTCTTCAGCGCCCCCTGGATCAGCCGGGTCAGCGCATAGCCTGCGCCGAAAAGGATCGCGAAGGTCAGGAAGTTGGTGGGCGAAATCCGCGTGGCCCCGATCGAGAAGCCCTGCGCGAACTTGCCCCACAGTTCGGCCAGATCGGCCGCGCGCGCGCCCCAGACCAGCGCAAAGACCGGCAGCGAGCCCAGCGACAGCGCAAAGCCGAACAGCACCGGCAACAGCCCGTCGTCGCCTTCGCGCGCCGGCGTCAGCCAGCGGTAGATGTCGTTCACAAGCTGCTGGATCAGCACAAGGACGCCGATCAGCCCCAGCGACAGCGCCAGCGGCAGGATCACCCCGGTCGCCGCGGCGATGTAGCCCACGGCGGCAAAGAGCGGTGCCACGGCCGCCAGCAGCATCACCACCCGGCCCAGCACCCGCACCAGACGCGCGGAGTAGCCCTGCTCCTCGGCCGGCTCCTCGGTGCGCCGGTCGCCCCGCAGCGTCCGGCCGATGCGGTAAAGCGACAGCGCCGCCAGCGCCAGAATCGGGAAGGTGATGACGGCATTGGCCGCCTCGTCATCCGCCCCGGTGCCGCGGAACAGCGCCCGCCGCAGGATGTCGACGGCGATCAGCACACCCAGAAGCTGCGCATGAAGCCGCGCCTCGGCCCGGGTTTCGGGCGGCAGGTCCGGCAGCATCTCGCCTTCGCCATCGCGCGGGAAGATCTGGTGGCCAAGCCAGCGCGCGGCAAAGATCATCACCGCCATCGGCACCAGCACGCCCAGCACCGTCTGCCCGACGATCCCGGCAAAGCCCGTGGTGTTCACCGCCTCGGTGATCAGCGCGACCCCCAGCACCGGCAACACCACCTGCCCCAGCGAGGCCACCAGCGCCAGCGCCTGCGCACCGCCTTCGGGCAGACGGACAACGATCCAGTGGATGCCGCGGTCGAACCACCGCCGCCCGCGCGCCAGCAGCACGACGGCAAAGACCACATAGCCAAGGATCAGCGGCCCGTTGTTGCCCAGATCCGCCCGCCGCGTGTCGATCGCCCAGGACGAGACGACCTCGCCCACGATGGAACTGCCGGTCGCGGTCAGGAAGGTCACGGCCGCAGGCCAGTTGGCCGGGTTGACCGGCATCGGCGCCAGATGCATCAGCGCGTCGGCCTGCCGGGCGCGCAGCGTGTCGTCGATCTCGCGCACGATGCCATCGGCGCGGCTGTAGGCCTCGTCCGCCGCAAGCCCGGGGGCCTGCAACTTGGCAAGCTGGTCGTTCAGTTGCTGGCGGCGGGTCGCGATCTCGGGCGCCTCGGTCGCCCCCTCGGCGGGTGGCGGGCCCAGCGCGGCGATCTGTTGCTGAAGCGTGCCGATGCGGGTCTTGTTCGCGCTCTGGGCCGCCTGAAACTGGCTGCGCCAGTCCGTTACCGTCTTGCGCAGCGTGTCCAGCGCCAGGCTGGTCGTATGCGCATCGGCAATGACGGTTTCGGCGCGGTTGGCGAATTTCTCCCAGGCGGCATAGTCGGGCGGCGCGGGCTGATCCTGCGCGAAGCCCGGCGCGGCCAGCACAAGAAGCAGCAGGGCCGCGCGCAGCAACCCCAGAACGAACCCGGCAAGGCGGGCGGCAGGACGGATGTCGCGAGGGGGCATCAGCCTTCGAACACGCTCGGAATGGCCCGCGGCATGGCATCCAGCCAGGCCGGAACCGGCAGCCCCTTTTCCTTCAGGAAGGCGGGGTTGAACAGTTTCGACTGATAGCGCGTGCCGTAGTCGCACAGGATCGTGACGATGGTGTGCCCCGGCCCCATCTCGCGCGCCATGCGGATCGCGCCCGCGATGTTGATCCCCGACGATCCCCCGACGCAGAGCCCCTCTTCCGACAGCAGGTCGAAGACGATGGGCAGCGCCTCGCTGTCGGGGATGCGCCAGGCCATGTCGGGGCGGAAGCCTTCCAGATTGGCGGTGATCCGGCCCTGCCCGATGCCTTCGGTGATCGAGTTGCCCGGCGCATCGAAGGTGCCGCTGGTGTAATAGCTGTACAGCGCAGCCCCTTCCGGGTCGGCCAGCCCGATCTTCACGCCCTTGGGCTGCAACGCCATGCCGATGCCCGCAAGCGTCCCGCCCGAGCCCACCGCGCAGACGAACCCGTCCACCTTGCCGCCGGTCTGGTCCCAGATCTCCGGCCCCGTCGTCTCGATATGAGCCTGCCGATTGGCGACGTTGTCGAACTGGTTGGCCCAGATCGCGCCCCTGGGCTCGGTGCGGGCCAGCGCCTCGGCCAGGCGGCCGGAATAGCGGACATAGTTGTTGGGGTTGCGATAGGGTGCTGCGGGCACCTGCACCAGCTCGGCGCCTGCCAGCCGCAGCATGTCCTTCTTTTCCTGGCTCTGCGTCTCGGGGATCACGATCACGGTCTTGAACCCCATCGAGGCGCCCACCAGCGCAAGCCCGATGCCGGTATTGCCCGCGGTGCCCTCGACGATGGTGCCGCCGGGCTGCAACAGCCCCTTCGCCATCGCGTCCTTGATGATGTAAAGCGCGGCGCGGTCCTTCACCGACTGGCCGGGGTTCAGGAATTCCGCCTTGCCAAGGATCTCGCAGCCCGTCATCTCGCTGGCCTTGCGAAGCCGGATCAGCGGGGTGTTCCCGATGGAATGGGCCAAGTCCTTCTGAATGCGCATGGGTCCGTGCCTTTCTGCCGTCGCCTCTTGATAGGCGCGGGGGGCGGGGAACTCAAGCGCAGGGGGCGCTCAGGCCTGCTCGTGACCGGCGCGCAACCGCTCACGGTTCGCCGCCAGCCACCAGGCGCTGAGCAAGAGCGGGCCCACCTGCACCTCGCCGGTGCCGATCAGCGCCATCAGTTCGGAAAACGGCATCAGATGGGTGCGAATGTCTTCATGCTCGTCCACCAGCCCGCCAAGGCGCGGCACCGCGTCGGGCAGATCGGCAAGCCCGACGTAAGAGTACAGGTATTCCGCCAGCATCCCCGGCGATGGGTAGTATTCCCCCACCGTCTCCAGCGCGCCCAGCGTCAGCCCCGCTTCCTCCTGCGCCTCGCGGCGGATCGCCTGTTGCGGCGTCTCGCCGGGGTCGATGCGGCCCGCGATGGGTTCCAGCATCCAGGGCTGCGCGTCGCCCCGGCCAAAGGGGCCCGCGCGGAACTGCTCGATCAGCATCACCCGGTCGCGCCGCGGGTCGTAGGGCAGGACGGTCGCGGCATCGCCCGACAGGAACACCGCGCGGCGCAAGGGCGCGCTCATCCCGCCCGCGAAGCGCCGGTGGCGCAGGTCGTATTCCTCGACCGAGAAGAACGCCGCATAGGGTTCGGCCCGCGCGATCAGCTCGACATCGCCCGCCCCCGCGCGCAGCCGCCGCGTGGTGGGCGCGCCCTGTCCCGCGCGTTCGGCCGCGGCGGCCGAGACGAGGATGGCGTGATAGCGTTTCCACGCCTCGCCCGCAGGCACCCGCCCGAAGCCGTCCATGAACCGCCCCGCCGCCCGCACGGCGACCGCGCCATGACGGGCCACCCAGTCGGCCAGCACCCAGGGCGCGCCGGGGCGCAGCCGGTCGGTTGCGGCGAAATAGACCCGCGCGGCGATCCGGGCGTCCTCGGCCTCGGCCAGCACCTCGCGCGTGTCGTAATCGAAGCCGCCCTCGTAGAAATCAAGCCGCGCAGCGTCGGTCGCATCCAGCCCGCGCACCACCACGCCTCGCGCCACGGCCCCCGGCGCGGGCCGGATCATCGGAAAGGCATGGCCCGCCACCCAGTTGACCGCGTGATCGGGCAGGACCGCCTCGACCGCCGTCACCTCGCGGCCAAGGACGGCCGCCAGCAGCGGCGCGTGGCACAGCGTGCCGTAGAAGAAGAAGGTTGCCATGCCGCCCTATCGCCAGCGCCTGCTGATCCATTCCACCAGCAGGCCCGCCAGCGCCCCGCCGCCGATCAGGATCACCAGATCCTGCGTGTTCAACAGAAGCCTGCCGTACTCTGTCGCCAGCGCCACCATGCCCTGCAACGCCTCGACCGGCCCGTGATAGCGGCGGTGGATCGAGCGCAGGATCATCTCGCGCCCCGAAAACAGCAGCAGCCCGAAGAACACAAGCGTGGCCGAGGTGCGCCAGCCCGAGGAGATTGCAACCCCGTAGCCGCGCCCGACCAGCCCCCCCATCACCGACCAGCCGCAGGCCGCCCCGATCGCGGCCATCACCAGCGAGAAATAGCCGAACTGGGTGCCCTCGGGCATCATCGGCTTCACCGCCTCGGCGCCAAGAAAGCCGATCACGGCAAAGCAGAGCGCCCCGAAAATGCGTGCCGCCGTGGGCATCAGGCCACCGGCCGGGTGATGGTGATCTGGGTCACGTCGCAATTCCCCCCGGCAAAGGCCCCCGCGCAGGAGGTCAGATACAGGTTCCACATCCGCCGGAAGCGGTCGTCGAACCCAAGCCGCTGGATCTCGCCCCAGCGGTCGTTGAACGTGTCGTACCAGCGCCGCAGCGTCTGGCTGTAGCCATCGCCGAACTCGATCGACCGCAGCACCTGCAACCCTGCCCGCCGCACTTCCTCGCGCAGCACCGCGGGGGATGGCAGCATCCCGCCGGGAAAGATGTATTTCTGAATGAAGTCAACGCCTTTCCGATAGATCTCGAACCGGGCGTCCTGCACCGTGATGATCTGCAGCGTCGCGTTCCCGCCCGGCTTCAGGCGGTCGCGGACGGTGGCGAAATAGGTCGGCCAGTATCGCTCGCCCACCGCCTCGAACATCTCGATGCTGGCGATGCCGTCATAGATCCCGCGTTCGTCGCGATAGTCCTGCATCTTGATTTCCACCCGGTCCGACAGCCCCGCCGCCTTGATGCGCGCCACCGCATAGTCGTGCTGTTCCTTCGAGATGGTCAGCCCCGTCACCCGAAGCCCGCGCACCTTGGCGGCATATTCGGCAAAGCCGCCCCAGCCGCAGCCGATCTCCAGCACATGATCGCCGGGCTTGGCGCCCATCTGGTCCACCATGCTTTCGTATTTCTGGATCTGCGCCCGCTCCATCGATTCCTGCCCGCTGCGGAACAGGGCCGAGGAATAGGTCATCGTGTCATCCAGCCAGAGCCGGTAGAAATCGTTGCCCAGGTCGTAATGGTGGCTGATGTTGCGCCGTGCCTGCCGCCGCGAATTCGCGCGCAGCCAGTGCCGCAGGTTCTCGAAGGCGCGCACCAGACCCATGCCGGGAAAGCCGTCATAGATCGCGTCGTTGCGCGCATGCACCAGATCCATGAAGGCCTGCAGGTCGGGCGTCGTCCACCAGCCGTCCATGTAGGCTTCCAGAAAGCCCAGATCGCCGTCCCGGATCAGCCGCGCGAACAGGTCGCGGTTGTGGATCTCGATCAGCGCCACCGGGCCGGGGTTGCGCCCCTCGGCCCGGAACACGCGGCCGTCGTCCAGCCGGAAATCGAGGCGGCCGTTCTCCAGCCCCTGCGCGATCTCGAAGACCTGCGCGAAATACCGTGGCAGACCGGCCTGGCCCTTCACGGAGGTCAGCACTGTCATTTCGGCCCCCTCGCGTTTTCCCCCACCTTTCCAGATGCGGGCCGGGGGCTCAAGAGCCTCGTTGCGCGTAGGCCGCCAGCGCCCGCTCGCGCCCCTCGTCCAGCGCCACCAGCGGCGCGGGATAGGGCCGCGCGGGGTCAAGCGCCCAGGACTGCGGCACGGCGCGGAAATAGTCGTGCGCGGTCTCGGGCGGCTCGCGCGACATCTCGGCGATGAACCGGCGCCGGTAGGCCCCGTCGGCGTCGAACTTCTCGGCCTGCGTCGCGGGGTTGAAGATGCGGAAATAGGGCGCCGCATCGGGGCCAGAGCCCGCCACCCATTGCCAGCCCATCGCGTTCGAGGCCGGGTCCCAGTCGATCAGGCAATCCTCGAACCAGCGCAGGCCCACGCGCCAGTCGGTCATCAGGTGTTTCGTCAGATAGCTGGCCGCGATCATCCGGGCGCGGTTGTGCATCGTGCCGGTCACATACATCTCGCGCAGCGCGGCATCCACGAAGGGCTCGCCCGTCATCCCGCGGCGCCAGCGTTCGGCCTCGGGATTGTCACCGCGCCAGGGGAAGGCATCCCACTCGGGGCGCCAGTTGGCGGTGGCGATCTGCGGCGTGTGGTGCATCAGGTGCCAGGCGAACTCGCGCCAGACCAGCTCTTTCAGGAAATGCTCGGCCCCCGCCGCGCCTTCCTGCAGCGCGCGCATCCCCGCATGCCAGATCTGGCGCGGGCCGATCTCGCCCACGGCCAGGTTTTCCGACAGGCGCGAGGTGGCCTCGACCCCCGGAAAATCCCGCGCCGCGCGGTAGCGGTCGACCTTGGCTGCGATGAAGCCCGCCAGCCGCGCCTGCGCCGCCGCCTCGCCCACCGCCGCATGGCCCGCGACGACCGCCGCCCCCCGCCGCATCGCGGCGCCCAGCGCCCAATCCGCCAACCGGTCGCCCGCGGGCCAGGTCGCAGGAGCGGCAAGCCGCGTGACCGCGGGCAGCGGCGCGTCCACCACGCGATCCTTCACCGCCTTCCAGTAGGGCGTATAGACCCGGTAGAAGCCGCCCTGCCCCGTCTCGACCGTCCAGGGCTCGTGCAGCAGAAAGCCGGGAAAGCTGCGCGCCTCGATCCCGCGGGCCTTCAGCGCGGCCTTGACCTCGGAGTCGCGCGCCTTCGACGCGGGGTCGTAAAGGCGGCTCCACCAGACGCCCGAGGCCCCGGTTTCCGCCACCAGCCGTTCCAGCACCGCAAGCGCCGCGCCCCGCCGCAGGACAAGCCGCCCCCCCACCGCCTCGAGCGCCCGGCCAAAGGCCGCCAGCGCCTCGCCCCAGCGCCATTTCGGCGCGGCCCCCCAGCCTTCGGCCAGCGGATCGAGGATCGCGACCGCGATCACCGGCCGCCCGGTGGCGGCGGCGGCGGACAACAGCGGATTGTCGGCCAGCCGCAGGTCGCGGCGCAGCCACAGGATCAGGGGGGCGTCGGGCATCTTTCTCCGCGGGGCTACAGAACCTCGTCCAGCGCGGCGATCAGCCGGCCCACCTCTTCGGCGCTGGTGTAGTGGACAAAGCTCATACGCAGCACCCCATGCGCCGGATCAACGCCCATCGCGGCGAGCGGGCGCACCGCATAGAAATCGCCGCCCCCCGCCATGATGCCGTGCGGGGCCAGCGCCGCGGCCAGATCCTCGCCCGGCCGGTCGCAGAGCACCGCGACCGTGGGCGCGCGGTCCGCGGCCCGCCGCGGGCCCAGAAGCCGCACGTCATTGCGCGCGGCCAGATAGTCCAGCAGCGGTTGCAGCACCCGCACCTCATGCGCCCGCATCAGGTCATGCGCCAGCGTCCCCTTTCCCCGCGGGGAAAAGCCCGCCCCGCCGTGATGGTCGGCCAGCGCCTCGAGGTAATCGGCCATCCCGGCGCTTGCCGCCACCTGGGCGTGATCCGGGCCCGCGGGGGTGAAGCGCTTGTAGAGCGTGCCGCCGTTGAAATGATGGCCCTGGTTCGGCAAAGCCTCGCCCAGCGGGCGGCGGATGACCATGATCCCCTGATGCGGCCCGTAGGTCTTGTAGGCGGAAAACAGGTAGATGTCGGTTCCCAGCGCCCCCACGTCGGGCAGCCCGTGGGGCGCGTAGCTGACGCCATCGACACAGGTCACCGCCCCCGCCGCATGGGCCGTGGCCACGATCTCGGCCACCGGGTTGATCTCGGCCACCACGTTCGAGCAATGGGGGAAGCACACCAGCTTCACCTTGCCGTCGGCCAGAAGCGGCGGCAGCGCGGCGGGGTCAAGATGGCCGGTGTCGCGGTCGATGCCCCAGACGCGCACCTCGATCCCCTCGGCGGCCAGACGCCGCCAGACGCCGGTGTTGGCCTCGTGGTCCTGGTCGGTCACCACGATCGCCGCCCCCTTGGGCAGCCACTGCCGGAACGCCTGCGCCAGCACATAGGTATTGGCGCTGGTCGAGGGGCCGAACGAGACCTCGTCCACCTCCACCCCCAGAATCGCAGCCAGCCGGGCGCGGGCCTCGTCCATCTCGGCACCCCCCGCCTGCGAGGCCGCATAGGGCGCATAGGGCTGCACCTTGCGCTCGCGGTAGAACCGCGCCAGCCGTTCGACCACCGGGCGGCAGGGATAGCTGCCGCCGGCATTCTCGAAGAAGGCCTGGCCCGCCAGCGAGGGTTCGGAAAAGGCCGGGAACTGGCTGCGGACGTAGGAAAGGTCAAGGTCGGTCATGGCACATCCGGGGGCAGGTTGCGTTCCCCGAACAAACCCCCGCCCTGGGGTTTCCCCGGGTGGCAGGTCTTCCAGCCGAGCCGTGGGCGGTTGCCCCGGCAGACCCCGCACAGGGTCAGGCGAAATGGTAACGGCCACGGCGCGCCTGCACAACCCCCGGATTTCCGGTCCCAAGGCATCCGGGGCGGGCTTGCGGCCGCGCGCCCGCCCTCAGGCGTTCACATCCACCACGACGCGGCCCTGCACCTGCCCGTTCAGGATCGCCTCGCCCAGCGCGGGCAGATCGGCCAGCGTGGCGGGCCGCACCATCGCCTCCAGCGCAGCCATCGGCAGGTCGCGCGCGATCCGGTCCCAGGCGCGGACGCGATCGGCATAGGGCCGCAGAACGGAATCGATGCCCAGCAGGTTCACCCCGCGCAACAGGAACGGGACGACCGACGCAGGCAGCGCCGCGCCGCCCGCAAGCCCCACCGCCGCGACCGAACTGCCGTAGGTCATCTGCCCCAGCACCCGCGCCAGCATCGCGCCCCCCACCGCGTCGATGCAGCCCGCCCAGGTCTCGCTTTCCAGCGGCCGCTTCACCGTCTCGGCCAGATCGGCGCGCGGCACGATGCGCGCGGCCCCCAGCTCGCGCAGGTAGCCCTCGGTCTCGGGCCGCCCGGTGACGGCCGCCACCCGGTAGCCCAGCCGCGCCAGGATCGCCACCGCGACCGACCCCACGCCCCCCGCGGCGCCCGTCACCAGCACCTCGCCGCGCGCAGGTGTCAGACCGTGCGCCTCGAGCGCCATGACCGCCAGCATCGCGGTGAACCCCGCGGTGCCCACCGCCATCGCGGCCCGCGTGGTCAGCCCGGCAGGCAGCGGCACCAGCCAGTCGGCCCGCACCCGCGCCTTCTGGGCATAGCCGCCCCAATGCGCCTCGCCCACGCGCCAGCCGGTCAGCACCACCTTGTCGCCGGGCGCGTAGCGCGGGTCCGATGAGGCATCGACCGTGCCCGCGAAGTCGATCCCCGGCACATGGGGATAGTGCCGCACCAGCCCGCCGCCCGACCCGAGACACAGCCCGTCCTTGTAGTTCAGCGTCGAATACTCGACCGCCACGGTCACCTCGGCCTCGGGCAGCCGACTGTCGTCCAGCCGTTGCACCGCGGCATGGGTGTGCCCCGCGGCGTCCTTTTCGACCACCAGCGCGTTGAACATCCGCTCCTCCTTCGGCTGTGCCCCTGCACAGGTTCTGGCGCAGCCCGCCCCGCCCGGCAAGGCCCTGTCGCAGGAACCGGCACCGGGCCGCCCCCTCACGCAGCCGTGAACGCCGCGCAGCCCCGGAACGCACGCCTGACGCTCAACGATTTCTCTGCTGCCACAATTATTTGCAACCGCCCGCGCGACAGCGCCCGCGCGCGAAGAAACGCTTGAGCGAGGCGAAACGCTCCGCTAGCCTCAAGCGCAATAACAACTCCACCAATAGGGAACAGGATGAACATTCGCTCCTTCCTCATCGCCAGTGCCGCGGCCGTGACGCTGGCCACCGGCGCCATGGCTGCCGACAGCAAGCTGACCGTGTTCGACTGGGCCGGGTTCGACCAGAAGAACCTGATCCCCGAGTACATCGCCAAATACGGCGACCAGCCGACCTATGCCTTCTTCGGCGACGATGACGAGGCGTTCCAGAAGCTCAGCTCGGGCTTCAAGGTGGACATCGCCCACCCCTGCTCGCAGATGATCCAGAAGTACCGCGACGCCGGGCTGATCCAGCCGTGGGATGTCTCGAAGATCCCGAACTACAAGGACATCGCCGCAAGCTACACCAATTCGAAGGTGTTCACCGACAACGGCACCGTCTGGTACATCCCGACCGACTTCGGCTATTC
Source organism: Pseudomonadota bacterium (assembly GCA_021845805.1). Lineage (GTDB taxonomy): Bacteria > Pseudomonadota > Alphaproteobacteria > Rhodobacterales > Rhodobacteraceae > Solirhodobacter. The sequence continues at coordinate 15,880 of JAJZVD010000046.1, forward strand.
GGCCACGCTCTACAACGCCGACAAGGTTCCCGCGGCCGATGCCTCGACGCTGCAGGTCTTCGTCGACCCGAAGTACAAGGGCAAGATCTCGCTGCCCGACAACTCGGATGACGTCTGGGCGCTGGCGCTGCTGGCCACCGGCGTGACGGACTGGACCACCACGACCGACGCGCAGTTCAAGGCCGCCGCCGACTGGCTGCGCAAGGCGCACAAGAACGTCGTGTCCTACTGGTCGGACCCGTCGGACCTGAACCAGCTGATGGCGTCGGGTCAGGTAACGGTGGCCTGGTCGTGGTCGGACTCGGCCACCCAGCTCAAGGACAAGGGCATGAACGTGGTGTTCAACCGCGAGCCCAAGGAAGGCGCCTCGTCGTGGTTCTGCGGCTGGGTCCACATGAAGAACGCCTCGCCCGACGCGACCGACCGGGCGAACCTGTTCGTCAACGACTTCCTCAGCCCGGCCGGCGCGCAGGCGCTGCTGGATGACTTCGGCTACTCCTCGACCAACACCAAGTCGGAAGCCACGATCCCGGCCGACCAGCTTGTCGCGCACAACCTGAGCCCGGTGAAGGGCACGCTGCTGGCGCAGACCCCGCTGGACCAGAAGCTGCGCGACCGCATGGTGGAAGAGTTCCAGAAGATCAAGTCTGGCTTCTAATCGCCTGACACCGCACGAAAAGGCGCCGCCTGCCCCGCAGGCGGCGCTTTCCGTTTGCCCCCTTGAGCCCGCCGCCCGCGCCCCCTATATTCCATCCTGTCCGGGGCAACCCGGACTATGGGCATAAACGCGCTTGTAATACGCGGATCGGACCCGGGGGCGGTACCCGGCGGCTCCACCAGACACCCGGCGTTGCGGGGGATCGGGGCCGAAACAGGATCGACGAACGTCTAAAGAAGTTGCTTTGTCCCGGTGAGCTACCACCGTTATCGGTGCAAAAAGTACAGTTGCCAACGACAACCGTGCTCCGGTGGCTCTGGCTGCGTAAGCAGCTCGGGTAACCGAAACCAAAGCCCTTGCGCTTAGCCGCGTAAGGCGGGGTCCGCAGGCACCTGGCAACAGAAGCCTGCACTTCCCCCTGCATCAGCGCCGCCCCGTCATCGCGCCATCACGCCGCGCGCGCGGCGGAACCGGGCGGGTTGCAACCGGCGGTTCAGATTTCCCCCCGGCGCCTCTTTCCTTCGGCCCCGAATCCCCTCTATGCTGCCGCTGTTGCGACTGCGAAAGGCCCCCCGGATGTCCCGTTCCATCGATTATGGCAACCTGATGCATCGGGCGATGCGCGGCCTCATCCAGAACGTGCTGACGGACGTGGCCGCCAACGGCCTGCCCGGCGCGCATCACTTCTTCATCACCTTCGACACCCGCCACCCCGGCGTGCAGATGGCGAAGTGGCTGAAAGACCGCTATCCGGCCGAAATGACCGTGGTGATCCAGCACTGGTACGAGAACCTGAACGTGGATGACGACGGCTTCACCATCACGCTGAACTTCGGCAATTCGCCCGAGCCGATGGTGATCCCCTTCGATGCGGTCCGGACCTTCGTGGACCCCTCTGTCGAATTCGGCCTGCGGTTCGAAACCCACGAGGACGACGACGAGGACGAGGACGAAGAGGCGCAGATCGTCGAGGACGCCGAGGAAGAGGACGCGCCCCGCAAGGACGCCGAGGTCGTCAGCCTCGACAAGTGGCGCAAGTAAGCGTCCGTATACGACGGTATGCCGATTGATTTCGCGCGCCGGGGCGGCTAAACCCGGGCCGACCCATCAGGAGGCTTGCCCGATGTCCGCAACCCGCACCGAAACCGACAGCTTTGGCCCGCTTGAGGTTCCCGCCGACAAGTACTGGGGCGCGCAGACCCAGCGGTCGATCATGAACTTTCCGATCGGCTGGGAACGCCAGCCGGTCAAGATCATCCGCGCGCTGGGGATCATCAAGAAGGCCGCGGCGCTGGTGAACATCGCGCAGGGCGACATCGCGCCGGAACTCGGCAACGCGATTGCCGCAGCGGCGCAGGAAGTGATCGACGGCAAGTTCGACGACAACTTCCCGCTGGTGGTCTGGCAGACGGGCTCGGGCACGCAGTCGAACATGAACGCGAACGAGGTCATCTCGAACCGCGCGATCGAGATGCTGGGCGGGGTCAAGGGATCGAAGAAGCCGGTCCACCCGAACGACCATGTGAACATGGGGCAAAGCTCCAACGACACCTTCCCCACCGCGATGCATGTGGCCATCGGGTTGCAGGCGCGCGACGTGCTGCTGCCGGGGCTGGAAAAGCTGTCGAAGGCGCTTTGGGCCAAGTCGGCCGAGTTCAAGGACATCATCAAGATCGGGCGCACCCATACGCAGGATGCGACGCCGCTGACGCTGGGCCAGGAGTTTTCGGGCTATGCGACCCAGGTCGACAAGGGCATCGCGCGGGTGAAGTCCTGCCTGCCCGACATCTACGAACTGGCGCAGGGCGGCACGGCGGTGGGAACCGGGCTGAACACCCGCGTCGGCTGGGATACCCGCGTGGCCGCGAGGATCGCCGAGATCAGCGGCCTGCCCTTCGTGACCGCCCCGAACAAGTTCGAGGCGCTGGCCGCCCATGACGCGATGGTCATGTTCTCGGGCGCGCTCAAGACCGTGGCGGCCAGCCTGTTCAAGATCGCCAACGACATGCGCCTGCTGGGCTCGGGCCCGCGCTCGGGTCTGGGCGAGCTGATCCTGCCGGAAAACGAGCCGGGCAGCTCGATCATGCCGGGCAAGGTGAACCCGACCCAGGCCGAGGCGCTGACCATGGTCTGCGCGCATGTGATGGGCAATGACGCGGCGGTGGGCTTCGCGGGCAGCCAGGGCCATTTCGAACTGAACGTCTACAACCCGATGATGTCCTACAACGTGCTGCAATCCATGCAGCTTCTGGGCGACGCGGCGGGCAGCTTCACCGACAACATGGTGGTGGGCACGCAGGCCAACACCGCCCGCATCGACAAGCTGATGAAGGAATCGCTGATGCTGGTGACGGCGCTGGCGCCCACCATCGGCTATGACAACGCCACCAAGGTCGCCAAGACCGCGCACAAGAACGGCACCACCCTGCGCGAGGAAGCGATCGCGCTGGGGCTGGTCGATGGCGAGACCTTCGACCGCATCGTGCGGCCCGAAGACATGATCGGGCCGAAGGGCTGATGGCGCAGGTCGTCAACCTGCGGACGGCGCGCAAGGCGCAGGCGCGGGCCAAGGCCCGCGCCGAGGCCGCGACCAACGCCGCCCGGTTCGGCCGGTCGAAGGCCGAGAAGGCCGAGGAGGCGGCGGAAACCGCCCGCGCCGCACGGGTGCTGGACGCCCACAAGCGCGAGGACGAATGAGCGGCCGGCCGGTCAAGCACTCGCTGACGCTCAGCGGCCACCGCACCAGCGTCTCGCTGGAAGACGCGTTCTGGGATGCCTTCCGCGAGATTGCCGCCGCCCGCGGCACCGGGCTGAACACGCTTGCCGCCGAGATCGACGCCGCCCGCGGCGACGTGGGCCTGGCCTCGGCGATCCGGGTCTTCATCCTGAACGAGATCAGATCCTCGCAGAAGACCTGAACCGACTTTTCGCCGGAACATCGGGGCGTCAGCCCCGCAGCGCGTCCTCGAGCAGGGTCCTGACCACGCCGGTATCCACCTGGTCGGCCACGAAGGCATCGCCGATCCCGTGCGCCAGGATGAAGCGCAGGCGGCCGTCCTGTACCTTCTTGTCCTGCGCCATCAGGCCCAGCAATCCTTCGGCCCCCGGCAGATCCCCCGGAATGTCGCGCAGGTCCACCTTCATGCCCATGGCGCGCAGATGCGCCCGCACCCGGCTGGGCGCCTCCTGGCTGCACAGGCCCAGCCGCATCGACAGCTCGAACGCCAGCGCGCAGCCGATCGCCACCCCCTCGCCATGCAGAAGCCGGTCGGAATAGCCGGTCGCGGCCTCCAGCGCATGGCCGAAGGTGTGGCCCAGGTTCAGCAGCGCGCGCTCGCCCTCCTCGGTCTCGTCGCGGGCAACGATCCCGGCCTTCATCTCGACCGAGCGGCGCACCGCGGCCTGCGCCAGCGCGGGGCTCGATGACAGCTTCGGCCCCTCGACCTCGAGCCAGTCGAAGAACCCCGCATCGCCCAGCAGGCCGTATTTCACCACCTCGCCATAGCCGGCCAGGAAGTCGCGCCGCGCAAGGGTGCCCAGCGCGCCGATGTCGGCCAGCACCAGCGCGGGCTGGTGGAAGGCGCCGATCAGGTTCTTGCCCTGGGTGGAATTGATGCCGGTCTTGCCGCCCACGGAACTGTCGACCTGCGCAAGAAGCGTGGTGGGGATCTGCACGAAGCGCACGCCCCGCCGCAGCACGGCCGCGGCAAAGCCCGCAAGATCGCCGATCACGCCCCCGCCCAGTGCCACCACCACGTCGCGGCGCTCCACCTTTTCGGCCAGCAGCCATTCCACCGTCCGGGTGAACTCGGGCCAGCCCTTCGTCGCCTCGCCCGGCGGCAGCGCCAGCGCCGAGGCCGCGATGCCCGCCGCGGCCAGCCCGTCCTGCAAGGCGGGCAGGTGCAGCCCGGCCACCGTTTCGTCGGTGACGATCGCCACCCGCTTGCGGCGCAGAAGCGGCGCGATTTCCGCCCCCGCCCGCGCCAGCAGCCCGGCGCCGATCCGTACGTCATAGCTGCGCGCGCCCAGATCCACGCGCACGGTGTCGATGCGATCGGTCATCCTATTTCCTTTCCAGCACATCGGGGCGGGCCAGAAGCGCCTGCGCCACCCGGTCGGCCATCTGTTCCACCGACGTGTCGGGGCGCGATTCCACCATCAGGTCGGCCAGCGCATAGACCGGCTCGCGCGCCACAAGCAGCGCGGCCAGCGTGCCCCGGGGGTCGGGCGTGCGCAGCAGCGGGCGGCTCGACTTGTGCCGCACCCGCTGCCACAGCAGCTCCAGATCCGCCTTCAGCCAGACCGAGACGCCATGCGCGGCGATGGCCTGGCGGTTGCGCTCTTGCAGGAAGGCGCCGCCGCCGGTCGACAGCACGCCGGGCCGCCCGCGCAAGAGCCGCGCGATCACCTGCGCCTCCTTCTCGCGGAAGAAGGCTTCGCCGTCGCGTTCGAAGATCTCGGCGATGGTCCGGTTGGCGGCCTTCACGATCTCTTCGTCGGAATCGAGAAACGGCACCCCCAGCACGCGGGCAAGCTGGGTGCCGACGGCCGTCTTGCCCGCCCCCATCATGCCCACCAGCACGATCGTCTTCTTCAGCCGCCAGTTCACTCGGCTTCACCCGCCCTGGAAAACCTGTCGCCCCGAATGGCATGATCTGCCGCGACATGCCATATAGAAGATGCGCGTGCCCCGAACCACGGGGCCGGACGACCGGAAGAGACCCGGAAGACAAGAGCCGGAAGACAAGAGGCAGAGCGGATGAAGTACGTTGTCAGGATCGTTGCGGTGCTGGTGGTGCTGGGGGCGGCGGGGCTTGCGGGCTATGCCTATCTCGGCAAGCTCGATCCGGTGCAAAGCCAGGTCGCGCAGCCGGTCAAGCTGAATGTCGACTGAGCCTCGACGCCGCCTGATCCCCGTTGCGCTCGCCGCGGTCGTGCTGGCGGGGCCCGCCGCGGCGACCCCGCCGATGTCGGCAATCGACTGGCTGTCGAAATCGGTGATGGCGGCCCCTGGCGTGCCCGAAGTGGCCGCGCCGGTCGGCATCCCCCCGGCCGAGGGCATCGACGTGCAGACCCTGGGCCTGCAACAGCTTGACGCGACCGGCCTTGTCACCGCGGAAGCCAGCGGGCTGCCCGCCGACCTCTGGGTGGCCAGCCGGACCGGCGATCTGGTGGAGCTTCTGCAAGCCGAACCGCAGCACCTTCTGCCCGCCTTGCAGGACCTGCTGGACACGCTGCTGCTGGTCGAGGCGCGCCCGCCCGCCGATTCCGGTGCAAGCGGCGGCTTCCTGCTGGCGCGGGTGGACCGGCTTCTGGAACAGGGCGCGCTCGACCCCGCGGCGGCGCTCTTGCAGCAGGCGGGCGTGCATCAGCCCGCGCTGTTCCGGCGCTGGTTCGATGTGGAACTGCTGCTGGGCCAGGAACAGGCCGCCTGCAAGTCGATGGCAGAGACGCCGGAAATCGCCCCCACCCTGCCCGCCCGCATCTTCTGCCTGGCGCGCACCGGCGACTGGGGTGCCGCGGCGCTGACGCTGCAAAGCGCCAAGGCGCTGGGGATGCTTCAGCCGGAAAACGCGGCGGTGCTGACCCGCTTTCTGGATACCGGCGGGGATGACAGCGCCACGCCGCTGCCGCCGCCTGCGCATCCCACCCCGCTGGTCTGGCGGATGATGGAGGCGGTGGGCGAGCCGCTGCCCACCAACACCCTGCCGCTGGCCTTCGCCCAGGCCGACCTGCGCGCCAACACCGGCTGGAAGGCGCAGGTGGTCGCGGCGGAACGGCTGGCGCGGGCCGGGGCGATCCCCGCGAACCAGTTGATCGGGGTCTATTCCCAGGGCCGCCCCTCGGCCTCGGGCGACCCGTGGGACCGGGTCGCGGCGGTGCAGGCGCTGGACAGGGCGGTGACCGCGCGCGATGCCGCTGCGGTGTCGCGCGCCCTGCCCCCGGCCTGGACGGCGATGTCGGCCGCGGGGTTGCAGGTGACGCTGGCGCGGCTTTACGGCAAGGCCGTGGCGGGGATGAAGCTGGGCGGCAACGCGGCCGAGATCGCTTTCCGTCTGGCGCTCCTGGCACCCGATGCGGCGACGCTGGCGGGAAACCGGGTGGCCGCGAACCCGACAGAGGCCTTCCTGATCGGGCTGGCGCGCGGCCAGACCACCGGCCTGACGCCGCCCGACGACATGGGTTCCGCGATCATGGCGGGCTTTGCCCCCGGCGCCCGGCCCAGCGAGGATGTGCAGGCCATGCTGGACGCGCATCGCACCGGCGAGGCGATCCTGCATGCGATCAACCGCATCGCGGATGGCGCGCAGGGCGATCTGCGCGGGGTGACCGAAGGGATCGCCACGCTGCACGCGGCGGGGCTTGACGAGGCCGCGCGCAAGATCGCGATCCAGCTGATGCTGGTGGCACGGGCGGGCTAGCATGACCCCTGCGGCAGGCCGCTGGATTTCCACCTTTCTCGAGGCGCAGGCCGCCGAACAGGACGCCGCGCGCAACACGCGGCTGGCCTATGGGCGCGACCTGTCGGATTGGGCCGACTGGCTGGCCGGGCACGGCGGCGACCTCGCCCGCGCCAGCCGCGACGAGGTGGAAGGCTACCTTGTCGCCTGCGAGGCGCGCGGCCTGTCCAAGGCCACCCGCGCCCGGCGCCTGTCGGCGATCCGCCAGCTGTACCGGTTTGCCCATGAGGAAGGCTGGCGCGACGACAACCCCACGCTGAAACTCGCAGGCCCCGGCCGCGCTGCGCGCCTGCCCGGCACCCTGAGCGTGGCCGAGGTCGAGGCGCTGCTGGCCGCCGCCCGCGACATGGGGCGGCCCGAGGACCGGCTGCGCAACACCTGCCTGATGGAGGTGCTGTACGCCACCGGCCTGCGGGTGAGCGAACTGGTGGGCCTGCCGGTGGCCGCGGCGCGGGGCGACCCGCGCATGATCCTGGTGACCGGCAAGGGCGGCAAGGAACGGATGGTGCCGCTGTCGCCGCCCGCGCGCGCGGCGCTGCGCGCCTGGCTGGCGCATCGCGACGCGGCCGAGGCCGCCCGCGCGCCGCAGCCCCCCTCGCGCCACCTCTTTCCCGGCCGGGGTGCCGAGGGGCACCTGACGCGGCAGCATTTCTTCCTGCTGATCAAGCAGATGGCCGCCCATGCCGGGCTGAACCCCGCCGCGGTGACGCCGCACACCCTGCGCCACGCCTTCGCCACCCATCTTCTGGCCAACGGCGCCGATCTGCGGGTGATCCAGACGCTGCTGGGCCATGCCGACATTTCCACCACCGAGATCTATACTCATGTGCTGGACGAGCGCCTGCGCGAACTGGTGCTGGAACATCACCCGCTGGCCCGCGATCCCTGAGCCCGTCTTGCGCCCGGCCCGACCTTCCCCGTAACCTCTGCCACAACCTTTGGACCGCTTAACGATGATCGCCGCGATCTCTGCCGCATTTGCCTCGCTCGACGCCGCCTTCTGGCTGACCGCCGCAGCGATCCTTGCGCTGCTTTTGCTGTCAGCCTTCTTTTCGGGCTCGGAAACCGCGCTGACCGCCGCCTCGCGCGGGAAGCTGCGCGGGCAGGCCGACCGCGGCTCGCACGGGGCGGCGACCGCGCTGAAGATCACCGAGGACAACGAACGCCTGATCGGCGCGCTGCTCCTGGGCAACAACGTGGCCAACATCCTGTCGGCCTCGCTTGCGACCTCGCTTCTGACGCGGATGTTCGGCGATTCCGGCGTGGCGCTGGCCACGCTGGTGATGACGGTGCTGGTGCTGATCTTTGCCGAGGTGCTGCCCAAGACCTACGCGATCACCAATCCCGAGGTGGCCTCGGTCCGGCTTGCGCCGCTGGTACGGCTGGTGATCCTGCTGTTGTCGCCGCTGGTCACGACCGTGCGCGCCATCGTGCGTCTGGTGCTGGCGGTCTTCGGGGTCAAGACCGACCCTGACAGCAAGATCCACGCCCTGCGCGAAGAGATCGCGGGCGCCATCGCGCTGGGCCATTCCGAAGGCGCGGTGGAAAAGGAAGACCGCGACCGCCTTCTGGGTGCGCTGGACCTCAGCGACCGGACGGTGGAAGAGATCATGCGCCATCGCAGCCAGATCGAGATGATCGACGCCGATGACGAACCGGGCAAGGTCATCTCGGCGGTGCTGGCCTCGTCGCACACCCGGCTGCCGCTGTATCGCGGGACGCCGGAAAACATCGTGGGGGTGATCCACGCCAAGGAGCTTTTGCGCGCGGTCGACAAGTTCATCCGCCAGGGCGAGGCGGTGGCCGGCTCGCTGGCCACCTTCGACCCGATGTCGGCGGCGATGAAGCCCTATTTCGTGCCCGAGACCACGCCGCTTGACGAACAGATGCGCCAGTTCCTGAGGCGGCGCACCCATTTCGCGCTGGTGGTGGACGAATACGGCTCGTTGCGCGGGCTGATCACGCTGGAGGACATCCTTGAAGAGATCGTGGGGCAGATCAACGACGAGTTCGATCTGGACGCGGACCAGGCGCTGAAGCCGACCGAGGCCGGCGACTATCTGGTGGACGGCGCCATGACCATCCGCGACCTCAACCGCGCGATGGACTGGACGCTGCCCGACGACGAGGCCAATACCGTGGCGGGGCTTGTCATCCACGAGGCGCAGATGATCCCGAACGAGGGGCAGGTGTTCAGCTTTCACGGCTTCCGCTTCGAGGTGGCGCAGAAGCGGGACAACCGGCTGACGAAGCTGCGGATCCGGCCGCTGTAGGGGAAGACCGCGCGGGCCGGCGATGGCCCTATCGTCTGCGGGAGACAGGGTGGACAGGCGCCTCGCCTCCCCCCGGCCCGGGGAACAGCACCGAAGGTGCCCCCGGATCAGCGCCCGACCGCGGTCGGGCGATGGCCCTCTGTGGTGGGGGCACGGCACGGCGCGGCCGGGCGCCGCGCCTCGCACCAGACCGGCGCCCCCTTACCGCGCGCGAAACAGCCCGCCCATCACCCCCCGGATGATCTCGCGGCTGGCGGCCGAGCCAAGCTGGCGCACGAAGCTTTTCGCGAAGGCCTCGCCCAGGCTGTCCGACCGGCGGGCGGCGGCGGGCTTGGCCTGCGGTGGCGCAGCGGCGACCGGCCTGCCCGCGCCGACCGTGCCGCCCGTGTAGCGGCGCGCCGCGTTGAAGCTTTCGGCCCCCGTCGTGACCGCGGCCGCGGCCTCCGATGCCGCCCCGGCGCGGGCCTGCAACTTCTCGAAGGCG
>JAJZVD010000047.1 GCA_021845805.1 Pseudomonadota bacterium
CGGGGTGGCGATGGTGATGACGGCGGGCTCTGCCTCGGTCAGCCGCGACAGCCCGCCCGCCTTCAACAACGTGCTGGCCTGGCGCGACGACGTGGTGGGCTGGATGGGCAAGCTGGCCGACGAGGTGCATGGCCACGGCTGCGCGGTGATGATCCAGCTGACCCACCTCGGCCGCCGGACGAACTGGAACAAGGGCGACTGGCTGCCGGTGCTGACCGCCGGGCGCGCGCGCGAGCCTGCCCACCGCGCCTTCCCCAAGGTGATCGAGGATTGGGACATCGACCGCATCCTGCAAGACTATGCCGACGCGGCCGAACGGATGCAGGCCGCCGGGCTCGATGGGATCGAGCTGGAATGCTACGGCCATCTGATGGACCAGTTCCTGTCGCCCTTCACCAACGAGATGGATGCCCCCTGGGGCGGCAGCTTCGACAACCGCACCCGCTTTGCCATGCTGGTGCTGAAGGCGATCCGCGACCGGGTCCGCCCCGACTTTCTGGTGGGCGTGCGCTACACCGCCGACGAAGAGGCGAAGAACGGCATCACCGCCGACGAGGGCATCGCCATCGGCAAGCTCTTCAAGGCCTCGGGGCATGTCGATTTCCTGAACGTCATCCGCGGCCAGATCCACACCGATGCGGCGCTGACCGGGGTGATCCCGGTGCAGGGCATGCGCGCCGCCCCCCACCTCGACTTTGCGGGCCGGATCCGGGCCGAGGTGGGCCTGCCCACCTTCCACGCCGCCCGCATCCCCGATGTGGCAACTGCGCGCCATGCGGTGGCAACCGGCCAGCTCGACATGGTGGGAATGACGCGCGCCCACATGGCCGATCCCCATATCGTGCGCAAGATCATCGAGGGGCGCGAAGACGACATCCGCCCCTGCGTCGGCGCCACCTACTGCCTGGACCGGATCTATCAGGGCGGCGAGGCGCTCTGCATGCACAACGCCGCCACCGGGCGCGAACTGACGATGCCCCACGCGATCCCCCCCGCCCCGGCGCCGCGCCATGTGGTGGTGGTGGGCGCGGGCCCCGGCGGGCTCGAGGCCGCCCGCGTCGCCGCCGAGCGCGGCCACCGGGTGACCGTGTTCGAGGCCGCAAGCCAGCCCGGCGGCCAGGTCCGCCTGACCGCGCGCAGCGCGCGGCGGCGCGAGATGATCGGCATCATCGACTGGCGCATGGCGCAATGCGCTGCCCGCGATGTCCGCTTCCGCTTCGACACCTGGGCCGAACCCGAGGACGTGCTGGCCGAAGCGCCCGACGTGGTGATCGTGGCGACCGGCGGGCTGCCCGACACCGCGGTGCTTGAGGCGGGCAACGATCTGGTGGTCTCGGCCTGGGATATCCTGTCGGGCGATGTGAAGCCCGGGCAGAACGTGCTTGTCTATGACGACGCGGGCGACCACGCCGCGCTGCAGGCGGCCGAGGTCATCGCCGCCACCGGCGCCCATGTCGAGGTGATGACCCCCGACCGCACCTTCGCCCCCGAGGTGATGGGAATGAACCTGGTGCCCTACATGCGCAGCCTTCAGGGGCAGGACGTGACCTTCACCGTCACCTACCGGCTGACTGCGGTGGAACGGCGCGGCAACCGGCTCGAGGCGGTGATCGGATCGGATTACAAACCCCTGGCCGAGCGGCGCAGCTTTGACCAGGTGGTGGTGAACCACGGCACCCAGCCGCTCGACGACCTTTACACCGCGCTCCGGCCGCTGTCTGTCAATGGCGGCGCGGTCGACTATGCCGCGCTGATCGAGGGGCGGGCGCAGACCATCGCCACCAACCCCGCCGGGCGGTTCCAGCTTTTCCGCATCGGCGATGCGGTGGCCGCCCGCAACACCCATGCTGCGATCTATGATGCCCTCAGGCTGATGAAGGATCTCTGACCCCGGCCCGGCCGCCCCTGCGCCATTTTCTGTCCGCAAATATCCTCGGGGGTGAATTGGCCGCAGGCCGGGAGGGGGCAGACAGCCCCCTTCCCTTCCTTCCCTCCCCTCAGCGCGCCAGCACCAGGTCCGCCCGGAGCCCGCCCAGGCTGTCGCTTTCGCCCAGCCGCAGTTGCCCGCCGTGGCTGCGCGCGACATCCGCGGCGATCGACAGGCCCAGCCCGACCCCGCCGCCGCGGTTGGGGTCGCGCGCCGCATCGAGCCGGATGAAGGGGCGCACCGCCTCGTCGCGCCGTTCGGCCGGGATGCCGGGGCCGTTGTCCTCGACCGTGATCCGCAACTGGCGTTCGGTCTGCGTCACCTGCACCTCGACCCGGCTGCCATAGCGCACCGCGTTGCCGATCAGGTTCTCGACCGCCCGCGTCACCGCCTGCGGGCGCAGCGTGGCCACGCCATCGCCCTGCCCGCGCGTCAGCCGCACCGGCTGGCCCGCGCGCTGCGCGTTCTCGACGATGCGCGCCACCAGATCGAAGGGATCGACAGGCTCGGCCGCCTCCATCGCATCGCCTCGGGCGAAGGCCAGAAAGCCGTCCAGCAGACGTTCCATGTCCTCGACGTCGCGCTGCAGATCGGCCACATCGTCGACCCCCTCCAGCATCGCCAGCCCCAGCTTCAGCCGGGTCAGCGGCGTGCGCAGATCGTGGCTGACGCCCGACAGCATCAGCGTGCGCTGTTCGATCTGCCGTTCGATCCGGGCCCGCATCTCGAGAAACGACAGCCCCGCCGCCCGCACCTCCAGCGCCCCGCGCGGCCGGTAGGGCACCGAGCGGCCCTTGCCGAAGGCCTCGGCCGCCGCCGCCAGCCGGGTGATCGGGCGAAGCTGGTTGCGCAGGAACTGGTAGGCGATCAGCGTCATCAGGAAGCTGGTGAACAGCATCAGCACCAGAAGCTGATGCGGGTTCGACGCCGAAACCCGCTTGCGGTCGAAGGTCACCCGCATCGGCCCCCAGTCGGTCGCGATGGTCACGTTCACCGCGTCGGGCTGGGCCAGCAGGTCCACCCCCGTCACCGGCGCCATCCCCGTCCGCAGGGTGCGGATCATCTCGCGCCCCGACAGGTCGATCCAGGTCCGCCGGTCGCCCGCCGCGGGCGGCGCGGGCAGCAGCACCTGCATTTCCAGCGGCCCGGTCAGCGCCGCCGCCTGCGCCTGCGCCGCGGCCAGCGTCGGTGCCCCGTTGACCTCGTCCAGCAGATAGCCCACTTCGATCAGGATGTTCCCGGTCATCTGCCGCGTCACGCCTTCGAAATGGCGCTGGATGAAGACGACCGAGACGACAAGCTGGATCGCGACGACCGGCACGATCAGGATGAGGGCGGCGCGCCCGTAAAGGCCGCGCGGCAGAAGCGGTTTGAGGCCGAGGAAACGCATGCCGCCACCCTAGCGGCCGGTGACAGGGGAGGAAAGCGCAACATGACCGAAGCCGTTCCGGGCCGCGCCGACCGGCTGGCGCCCGACCTGCGCCGCGTGCTGGCGCCGAACCCCTCGCCCATGACGTGGCAGGGCACCAACACCTTCCTTCTGGGCCGGGGCGACGTGGCGGTGATCGACCCGGGGCCCGCCCTGCCCGCGCATCTGGCCGCGGTGCTGGCCGCGCTCGACCCCGGCGAGCGGATCACCCATATCCTTGTCACCCACAGCCACCTTGACCATTCGGGCCTGGCGCCTGCGCTGGCGCGGGCGACCGGCGCGCCGGTCCTGGCCTTCGGGCCAAGCGACGCAGGCCGCAGCCCCGCGATGGCGGCCCTTGCCGCCCAGGGCGCGCTGGGCGGCGGCGAGGGGGTCGACACGGCCTTCGCGCCCGACATCCGGCTGGCCCATGGCGCCACCGTTGCAGGCGAAAGCTGGCAGGTCACCGCGCTCTGGACGCCGGGCCACATGGGCAACCACCTCTGCTTCGAAACCGAAGGGCGCATTCTCTGCGGCGATCATGTCATGGCGTGGTCGTCGAGCGTCGTCTCGCCGCCGGATGGCGACATGGGCGCCTACATGGCCTCGCTTGATCTTCTGGCCGCGCGGGGCGCGCGCGTGCTCTACCCCGCCCACGGCGCCCCCGTCACCGACCCCGCCGCCCGCATCGCCGACCTGGCCCGCCACCGCCGCGCGCGCGAGGCCGCGATCCTGGCCGAACTGGCCCGGGGCCCGGCCGATCTGGCGCGCCTGACGGCCCGGATCTACACCGACACAGCCCCCGCCCTGCACCCGGCCGCGGCCCGCAACGTCCTGTCTCATCTTGTTGATCTTGTTGACAGAAAGCAGGTAGCCGCCAGCCCGGACCCGCTGCCCGCCGCCACCTTCCGCCGCAGCTGAGAGATTTTCGCAGGCCGCCCGAAAAACTTCGCTTTTGCCTCTGGACGCCCCCGAACACCATTGCTATACGACCCCCCGTGTTCCGGCGTAGCTCAGCGGTAGAGCAGTTGACTGTTAATCAATTGGTCGTAGGTTCGATCCCTACCGCCGGAGCCAAAATACCCTGATGTTCAGCGCGAAAAGCCACCCGCCCGGGTGGCTTTTGCCGGTCTGGCGGCGCCTGGCCCGGCGGTGCGGGCAGGCCGGTTGCCGGGCGCGGGGCGGCCCCCTACCCGACCCGCCCGCTCTGCGTGTGGATTGCAAGATCTGCGCGGAACAGGCCTGCGGCGCTTGCGGCCTCGGCGCCCGCCTGCCAGGCGGCGGCTTCGGCGGCGCTCAGAAGCCCCGCGGCGACCGATCCCGCCAGAAGCCGCGGCAGGTCGAAGACCACCGCCGCCTCGGCCAGCGAGGTCAGGTCCAGCCGCGTGATCTCTGCCACCTCGGGCGCGATCCCGGCCGCGGGGAACAGCGCGGGCAGTTCCGCCCCGATCCAGGGGTTGCGGAACAGGCCGACCCAGCGTGCCGCCAGCGCCCGGTCGACCGCCGCCTGCCCGCTGTCGAGCAGGAAACTGCCCCAGTCGGGCTCGCAGGCCACGACCACGCCGCCGGCCCGGGTGCAGCGCGCCATCCCGGCCAGCACCGCCTGCGGCCCGTCGATATGTTGCAGCGCCCGGTCGATCCGTGCTCCGTCGAATTGCCCCGCCGCGAACGGCAGCGCCGTGGCCGAGGCGGGCACGATGTCGAGGTTCCCCACCCCCTCGCCCCGCGCCCGCGCCACCTCCAGGAACCGCGCGCTGTGATCGGCGCCGGTAAAGCGCGCGCCCGGCCAGCGCCGGGCCATGGCGATGGCATCGAACCCCGTGCCGCAGGCCAGATCGAGGTAGTGCCCGCCGTCCCGCGGCGCCATCAGCGCCCAGGACCGCGCCTTGTAGGCCCGGAACACCGGCAGATCGTTCATGAAATCCAGACAGTGCAGCAGGCTCTGCATGTCGTCCGTCCGGTCCGCGTCGCGAAAGCTGCCCGCCACAGTCTGCATCGTTACCTCCACAAGATGCCCGCACTTTGCCCTGCGGCCGGGGCGGGGAAAAGGGGCAACGGCAGCACCTCCGCCGCCGCCAGCGGGAACGGGGGCAAGGGGCACCGGGATTCCCGGCGGCATTTGATCTGTGTCAATCTCAATGGACATAATTTGATGACATCCTGTCCTGACAACAGGAAGGGGCTGGCATGCGTATTCTCTTCGTTCATCCCAACTACCACTCTGGCGGCGCGGAAATCGCCGGCACCTGGTCGCCCGCATGGGTCGCCTATCTGACCGGGCACCTGCGCCAGGCCGGGTTCGACGACATCCACTTCATCGACGCGATGACCGAGGACATCACGCCTGACGCGCTGGCCGCCCGGATGGCGGCGCTGGCCCCCGATGTGGTGGGCGTCACCGCGATCACGCCGTCGATCTACGCCGCCGAAGAGGTTCTTCGGCTTGCCCGACAGGCCGTCCCCCGCGCCGTGCGCATGATCGGCGGGGTGCACGCGACCTTCATGTACACCCAGGTCCTGAGCGAGGCGCCCTGGATCGACGTGGTGGTGCGCGGCGAGGGCGAGGAGATCTGCGCCGCCGTGATGACCGCGATCCGCGACGGGCGCTGGCCTGCGGCGCGCGAGGCGATCAAGGGCATCGCCTTTCGCGACGGCGACGAGATCCGGGCCACCCCTGCGGCCAGCACGGTCAAGGACCTGTCGAAGATCAAGCCCGACTGGTCGATCCTGCAATGGGAAAACTACGTCTACCTGCCGCTGGGCACTCGCGTCGCGATCCCCAACCTCGCCCGCGGCTGCCCCTTCACCTGCTCGTTCTGTTCGCAATGGAAATTCTGGCGCGACTACCGGGTGCGCGAGCCCAAGGACGTGGTGGACGAGATCGAGGACCTCGTGCGCAATCATGGCGTGGGCTTCTTCATCCTTGCCGACGAGGAGCCCACGATCAACAAGAAGAGATTCGTGGCCTTCTGCCAGGAGCTGATCGACCGCGGCCTGCCCGACCGGGTCAAATGGGGCATCAATACCCGGGTGACCGACATCTATCGCGACCGCGAGCTGCTGGGCTTCTACCGCGCGGCGGGCCTTGTGCATGTCAGCCTGGGAACCGAGGCCGCGGCGCAGTTGAAGCTGGACCAGTTCAACAAGGAAACGAAGGTCGAGGAGAACAAGACCGCGATCCGCCTGCTGCGCGAGGCCGACATCTTCGTCGAGGCGCAGTTCATCGTCGGGCTCGACAACGAGACCGAGGAGACGCTGGAAGAAACCTACCGCATGGCCTGGGACTGGCAGCCCGATCTGGCGAACTGGTCGATGTACACGCCCTGGCCCTTCACGCCCCTGTTCCAGGAACTGCGCGACCAGGTCGAGGTGTTCGACTTCTCGAAATACAACTTCGTGACGCCGATCATGAAGCCGAAGGCGATGGACCGGGGCGCCCTGCTGAACGGCGTGATGAAGAACTATCGCCGCTTCTACATGAAGAAGGCGCTTTTCCACTATCCGTGGCGCGGCACGGGGTTCCGGCGCCGCTACCTGCTGGGCTGCCTTTATGCCTTCCTGCGCGCGGGCTTCGCGCGGACCTTCTACGATCTTGGCAAGGCGGGGTACTGGGGGCCGCAATCGGCCAGGTCGGTGAACTTCCACTTCGACGAAACCCGCACCCTGGCCGAGGCGCAGATCGACGACTGGGACGCCGCCGCCGACCGGGCCGCCCGCGCGGCCGAACGGCGCGCCGCGGTCCGGGGGCAGATGGCCGAAAGGGCGGCGGACCGGGCGATGGCCGAAGGGCTGCTCGGCGCCGCCGCGGTCAAGCCCTGCGGAGGCGGCGCGTTCCGCATGCCCGATGCCTGAGACGGCCGCGGGGGCGGGCCTGATCGGCCCCAACGCGATCCTGCAACTTCTTCCGGTGGTCGAGCGGCACGCCGGGCGCGCAGAGCGCGACGCGCTGATCGCCCGTGCGGGGCTTCCCCATCTGCCCGATGGCGCCGCGATGATCCCCGAGGCCGAAGCCGCAGGCCTGCACCAGGCGCTGCGCGCCTGCCGCCCCGCCGAGGCGCCCGACTGGGCCGCCGAAGCCGGGCGGCGGACGGCCGACTACATCCTGGCCCACCGGATTCCCGGGTCCGTCCAGGCTCTTCTGCGGCTGGCACCCCCGGCCCTGGCCGCGCCGCTTCTGGCCCGCGCCGTCGCACGCCATGCCTGGACCTTTGCCGGGTCGGGCCGGTTCGTCGCGGCCGGTCCCTGGCACTTCCGCATCCAGGCGAACCCGCTGGTGCGCGGCGAGACGAGCGACCGGCCGATCTGCCACTGGCACGCGGCGGTGTTCCAGCGGCTTTACGCCGAACTCGTCGCGTCCGACTGCATCTGCCGCGAAACCGCCTGCTGCGCCCAGCCCGGCGCCCCGTCCTGCGACTTCCGCATCACGCGCGGCCCCTGAAACCCGCCCTACCCCCGGGCCCGTCCCGCAGCCGCGGCAGGATGCCCCCCCCCACCGCGTCTCCTCTCACGGCGCAGCGGGCGTCTGACCCTGCCCTGAAAAATCGGCAAGCCTGCCCGGAAGGGCGTCATAGACGGCAGCAAGCCGGGGCTCGACCGCGACGGCAAGCCGCCTTACCGCGGCCAGCCGCGACATGTCCGGTGGGTCCGTGGCGATGTCGGCAACAAGCCCGCGATGCGCGGTGGCGAGTTCGGCATAGCTGGGGGATGCGGCGACCGCCTCGCCGCCCAGCAGGATGCAGACCGCGATCCGGTCTGACACCCCCTTCAGCGCGATCTGGCCCGCGGGCAGGAAGGCCAGGCCCGAGGCGGCGCGGGCGACCGCCTCGGTCACCAGGATATCGCAACCGACACGCCGACAGGCGGTCTGCGTCCGCGCCGCGACGTTCACCGTCTCGCCGATGGCGGTATAGTTGAAGCGGTCGTTCGATCCGATGTTGCCGACGCAGGCCACGCCCGCGTCAAGCCCCACCGCGATCTCGATCGGCGCCAGCCCCTGCGCCGCGCGATCACGGTTGAACCGGTCAAGCGCAGCGCGCATCCCCAGCGCGGCAAGGCAGGCCTTTCGCTCATGCCCCGCGGTGGCAAGTGGGGCGTTCCAGAAGGCCATGATCTCGTCGCCGATGTACTTGTCGATGGTGCCGGACTGGCCGAGGATCTGCCCGGACAGTTCCGTGAAGAGCGTGTTCAGCATCGCGACCAGCGCGGGTGCCGGCATCGTCTCGCTGAGTGGCGTGAAGTTGCGGATGTCACTGAACATCACGGTGATCTCGCGCACCTCGCCCCCGAGTGCCAGCCTGTGCCCGCGCCGGTCAAGTTCGCCCAGCACCTCGGGCGAGACATAGCGCGAAAACGATCGGCGGATCGCCCGGCGTTCGCGGTCCGTGACCACGAAGCGGAACATCGCGACGCCGGAAAAGGCTGCAAACCCGCCCAGAAGGGGAAAGCTGGCATCGAACAGCAGCCCAAGCCGCGCATAGGCATACCAGCTTGCGCCCAGCGTCACGGCCCCGGCCGCCCCGGCGGCCAGCAGCGCAACCAGCGGGCCCGCGATGCTCATCGTCGAAAGCACCACCGCCCCCACGGCGACAAGAGCCAGGATTTCGATCCCGGCGATGGTGTCGCTGCGCCGAAGGAACGTGCCGGTCAGCATCTGCTCCAGCATCTGCGCATGGATCGCGACACCCGGCACCTGCTCGCCCAGAACGGTTGTGCGGATGTCGGTCAGGCCCGATGCCGAAGCGCCGACAAACACGACGCTGCCCTGAATGGCCTCTTTCAGGCCCGGGTCGGCGCCGCCCTTCAGGACCTTCAGGGCCGAGATGAAGTCATCGGGGCGGGACTGGCGGTAATGCAGGTAGACAAGGCCCTCGCGCGTGGTCGGGACGATGACCTGCCCCACGCGCACCGCACTGAGGCCGGTGCCATCCTTCGCGCCGAACAGGACGACCGTCTTCTGCCCCATCGCGACCCGCAGCGCCTCGAGCGACAGGCTGGGCTGGATGCCTGCAGCGCTGCGCCACAGAAGGGGAACGGCCCGGATCACATCGCCGCCGCCATTCGGGTCGACATTCACCGCGCCCCGCCCCGCCGCCGCCGCGTCCAAGACCGGCAAGACAGGGGTGGCCGAGCGCAGCGGGAACAGCGCGCCGGTCGGATCGTTGCCCACGGCGACCATTCCCGCCTTGGGTGCAGGCGGCGGCACACCTCCGTCGCCTGCGTCCGCAATGCTGAGCACCGTCGGAACATCGGACATCGCCTGCCCGAAGGCCGCGTCGTAGTCCAGGTTCTGAAGCCGCCCGAGCGAGGCAGACCCGAGCGCGGCATGGACGGTCGGGTCCTCGAGAAGCCGCGACGGTGACAGGCGGTCGGGTTCGGAAAACAGGATGTCATAGACCACCGCGACAGCGCCAAGTTCGGCAAGCCGGTCGTTCAGTTCCGCCAGCCGATTGCGTGCCCAGGGCCACTGCCCGAAAGCCTTCAGCGAGGCGTCGTCGATCAGCACGACCCGGACGGGCTCGGGCACATGGGCCCGCGGCAGGATACGCTGGAGCGCATCGAAATAGGTATCGCGCATCACCTTGACCGGCCAGGGGTCGGCCATGCGCAGGACGACCAGCGCGGCAAGCAGGGCAAACGACAGGGCGAGAAGACGGCGCCTCAAGACCGGACGCCGCCGGGCTGCACCTTCGTCCGGACCGTTGCGCGGCGCGGGGCCGGATCACCCGGGATCCCGACAGCGCAGATCTGGCCCGCGCCGATCATTCGGCCGGATTCCCCGACCGGCCTCCTGCGGAGGAACCGCCGTGATCCGGGCGTTCGGCGTCTCTGGCCGCCTCGCTTGCCGTGGGGGGCAGCGCGATCATCGCGGCGCTGTCGCAGCCGCCGACATCGGTGCGGAATGCGGGGTTCAGGCGCTGCTGGGCGGCCTCGAGCGGGAAGACGCTGCCAAGCAGCCTCAGCTTTTCGTCCACCGAGGTCGGCTGCGAGAAATCCTGCCTGCGGTCGACCGAAACCGCGTGGCACCCGCCCGGCACGATGGCGCAGCGGTCGGATTGCGCACAGAACTTCACGCTGCCTTCGTAGACCAGAAGATGCGTCGCCGTCCCGCCGCTGACGGCAAAGTCGAAGGCGGTGCCTCGCACCCCCATCGTCGCCAGCGGGGTCGACACCTTGTAGACCTTCTTCGGGCTCGCGCCGGTGATGAACCGGAACGCCCCGCCGATCGCCGAAACCTGGAAGCTCTGGGCGACCCCGTTCGGCGCGAACAGCGTATCGTCGATGGTCATGGTGGAATTCGGCCCCACCACGATCTTGGTTCCGTCAGGAAACCGGGCCTGCACGCGGCCGGTCGGCCCGGTCTGGATCACCGATCCCGTGGGCACCGCGTCGCCGACCCCGGCCTTGCGGGCGGCGCCCGCGGTGATGAGCTGCGCCGATGGGTCGACGGCCACGATCACGCCCGATTGGTCGTCTGCCGCCAGGGCGGCACCCGCGGCGGCGACAGCCAGAAGAGCCACCACGGCCGCGAGGCGTCGCATCATGCCGACCCGCTCTTGACGCGGGCGCTCCGGCGTCCGCCAACGGCGAGGGCAAGGCCGGCAAGCAGCCCGGTGATGACCATGGCCCCGCTTCCCGGCAGCGGCACGGCGGCCGGCGGCGGGCTTGCCTGCGGCGGCTGCCAGTAGGTGTACTGGAAGTTGCCGAAGGCCATGCCCTTGGTCTGCGCGTTGCTGCGGTCAAGGATGGTCACCAGGTCGATCTTCTGGAAGGCCGAGAAGTCGAACAGGATCGTGCCCGTGTCATTGCCCCGGAAGAGCTCGCTGGTCAGCAGCGTGCCCCCCGAGAACAGCGAAACCAGAACCGAATCCGACGGGGTGGCGAAGTACCCGTCGAAGGTCAGCCCCGAGATCGGGACGAGGAACGCGAATTCCAGATCGCCGGTGCAGGCAAAGCTTGACGACAGCGCACAGACACCGCCGCCCGTGGGCATCCCGAAATCGCCGGAATGATAGACGTACAGGTCCGAGCCGTTCAGCCCGGCGGCGATCACGTCCTGGAACTGCAACGGGCTGCTGCGCGATCCGGCGGGAAACGCGCCGAAGTCGAGGCTGCGCGGCACCGGCGCGGACGCAGGCGCGGGCGACGGGCCGGGCGGGGAAGACGGCGGTGTGGAACTGCCGGGGGCGGGCGTGTAGTTGACGTTGCCAAAGGCGATGCCCGATGCCCCCGGGGCGCTGGCATCCGACAGCGCCAGCCGCGTGATCCCGGTGGTGCTGCCGAAATCGGCAGACACAGTGCCCGATCCGTCAGACTTCAGCGCCTGCGTCGCCAGCGGGGTCTCGCCCGAATAGACGGTGGCGATGGCGCCTTCGTCGGATTGAACGAAATAGCCGGTGAAGGAGAGTTTGGTCACCGGCCCGATGAACAGGATCGTCAGCCCGCCGGTGCAGGTTCCGTTCATGTCCCGCGCACAGATGCCGCCGCCGACCGGCATGCCGAACTCGCCGGACCGGTAGGCATAGATCGTGCCCTGGCTCGTCATCGCAATTCTGGCGTCAGGAACGTTGCCCGCCATTCCGACGTTGCCGGAACCCAGCGAGCTGAAGTCGATCAACGACGCAAAGGCCGGGGCCGCGGCGCACCAGAGAAGAAATGTACAAAGGATGCGCCGCATTTTCGGCCCCGCTTAATGCCTGATTTCGCCATATTCTTGCCGCAGTATGGCAAGGTCAAGGCGCGACCTTGCCGACATTTGCAAGCGCCGCACAAATCCGGCCCCCGGGCGATCATTGTGTCCGAAAACCGGGCTATTCCGATCCGCCGACTGTCCGGTGCGACGCTGGCGAAGGCCACGCGGCGCGCGCACAGCGACAGGCGGCGCCCGGCGGCCTCACAACGAGCGGACGATTCGGTCTGCGGGGGGGGCGCGGTATCCGTGCAACGCCTGCTGCATTGCGCGGCGCCCCGGTCGCGGAAACGGTGGCGCCGCGCCGCCCCTTGGACGAAAGTCGGCGCGACCTGTTCGTTCAATGCGGAGAATGGCTGATGACCCCAGGCGCGTTGCTGCTGGGCGTGGCTCTGTTCGAGGTGAAGCACTTCGTTGCCGACTACCTGCTTCAGTCGAAGTATGTGGTCTCCAACAAGGGGCGCTACGGTCATCCCGGCGGGCTTCTGCACGTTGCGATCCACATGGCGGCAAGCGTGCCGGTGCTGCTGGCCCTGGCGATCCCCCTGCCGGGTCTGATCGCCACCATCCTGTGCGAAGGTGTCGTGCACTACCATCTGGACTGGGGAAAGGACCGGCTGCAGGCAAGGCTTGGGCTGACGACGGTTCAGCGCGCCTATTGGGCGCTGTTCGGAACCGACCAGCTGCTGCACCAGTTCACCTATATCGCGATGCTCTGGGTCTGGATGGGCTAGGCGCCACCCCCGCGCGACCGGGCCGCGCAGAATTCGCGCGTCGGGCGGCTTTCCCGTCTTGTCGATCATCCCTGCCGTTGACTAGGATTTTGCCTGTCCACGGACCAAGTGTACCCCGCAGAAGGTGATTGTTCTAGAAATGACCACAGTGGACGCCTTCGGATATCTGGCAGCGGCTGCTGTCTTTCTTGCGTTTTCGATGAAGACGATGCTGTCGCTGCGGCTTGTCGCGATTGCCAGCAACATCGCCTTCATTGCCTACGGGCTTGCCGCGCATCTGATGCCCATCCTGCTGTTGCACGGGTTTCTGCTGCCGTTGAACATCCTCCGGCTGATCCAGATCCAGCGGTTCGCGCGCGTCGCGGCAAAGGCTTCGGCGGTGGCCCCGGGCACCGAACGGTTTGACTGGATGATCGCGGTCGGCGACCGGCGGCGGTTCGCGGATGGCGCGCGCCTCTTCGCGCGCGGCGACCGGGCCGACCGGCTTTTCGTGATCGTGGACGGTCACGTTCGCCTGCCCGAGCTTGGCAGAACCCTTGGCCCCGGCAGCATGTTCGGCGAG
Organism: Pseudomonadota bacterium; assembly: GCA_021845805.1. GTDB lineage: Bacteria > Pseudomonadota > Alphaproteobacteria > Rhodobacterales > Rhodobacteraceae > Solirhodobacter. The sequence goes on from JAJZVD010000047.1 coordinate 13,318, forward strand.
ATCGGGCTGTTCGCGGCGGACGGGCTGCGCACGGCGTCCGCCGTCGCGGAAGGCGCGGTGACGGTATCGGAGATCAGCGACAGACGGGTGCGTGAGCTGTTCTTCAACAACCCGCGCTTCGCCTATGAACTCGTGCGGCTGATCACCGGCCGGATGGCGGCCCGTCTGGGCGAGGCGGAACAGTTGGCCCAGACGCCCCCGGTATTTCCGCCCCGGGCGGATGCGGGCTGAGGCCCGATCATTTCGCTTTGCGTCACCATCCCTCCCGGCTACTCAGGGGCTCCGGCCGTTCGTGAAGTCGTGATTGCGGTGACCCGCTGACCGCATCGAGGTCAAATGTTGCAAGACGCCCGCGCAGATACCGAAGTGGTTGACGCCCTGCTCGGCTCGTCGAGCTTTGCCGGGCTGGGGCGCGAACGCCTGCTTGGCATCATCCGCGAAAGCGAGATCGAACAGCACCCGGCGAACACCCTGCTGTTCTCCGAGGGCGACATCGGGCGCTTTGCCTACCTTGTTCTGGCCGGAAGCCTGTCGGTCGACGCCAGGACGCCGAAGGGCATCGTGACGGTGGCCGTGATCAGGCGGGGCGGGCTGGTGGGCGAGGTCGGCGCGCTGACGACCTCTGCGCGCACGGCGAGCGTGTCCACGATCGAGCCCGCCACGCTTCTGCGCATCGAGCAATCGACGATCCGCAAGGCCCTTGCCGACAGTCCCGAGGCGGCGATGGCGGTGATCGCGGAACTTGGCGCGCGCATCCAGAGCCTGAACGGCGTCTTCGCGACCCTCACGCAGGCCGCAAGTGCGGTTGCCCGCGACGAATTCGACCCGCTGATGCTGGACGAACTGCGCAAGCAGGCGCAGCGCTACAACCATTTTGCCGACATCTTCGAGGACATGGCGGTCGAGATGCACCGCCGGCGCCTGCACAGCCACGAGATGCGGACGGCCGCGGAAATCCAGGCCTCGTTCCTGCCTCGGCGGGCCTCCCATGCCCCGACCGACGCGCGCTATGCCATCAGCGCCCGCATGAAGCCCGCGCGCGAGATCGGCGGCGATTTCTACGACTGGTTCCAGATCGACGACCGGCGGCTGGCGCTGCTGATCGGCGACGTTTCCGGCAAGGGCGTGCCTGCGGCGATGTTCATGGGGGTGTCGCGCATGGTCTTGCGGACGGCCGCCAGGCAGGGCGGCTCGGCGGCAGAGATCCTGGCCCGGGCAAACGATCTGCTGGCCGAGGACAATACCGAAGCGATGTTCGTGACCGTCGCCCTTGTCATCGTCGATCTTGCGACGGGCCACCTGCACCATGCCTCTGCCGGGCACGAAGAGGTCTATTTCCTGACCGGGGGGCGGATCGAACGGGCCGCGACCACGGGCCCCGCGATCGCGCTCTTTCCGGGGGCGCGGTTCCGGGTGGTCGAACGCAGCCTTGCGCCCGGCGACGGGCTGGTGCTGGCCACGGACGGGGTGACGGAAGCCTTCACCATCGACCGGGACATGTTCGGCGAGCCCCGCACCCACGAAACCCTTGGCCGCAACCGCGAGGCCACGCCCGAGGTGATCGTGGGCGAACTGATCGAGGCCGTCGAACGGTTTGCGGGCGGCGCGGCGCAATCCGATGACATCACCTGCCTTGCCTTCCGCTATCTCGGCGAGGATGGGCCCGTCAGCGCCGGCGACACGTCAGGGTAAGCACGTTGGCCCCGCCCACACGCGTATAGTGCACCGTCTCGGCAATCGTGCGCACCAGCGTGATGCCAAAGCCGCCGATCTGCGCCGTCTCGAGATTGCGGATCTTGTCGGCAAGCGGACGGGCGGTCGGGTCGAAGGCATGGCAGCGGTCGATGATGGTTGCCGTTGCCGTGTCGCCGGACAGTTGCAGATCGACCTGAATGCGGCGGTCGCTGCCCTGCCCGTGCAGGATGATGTTGCTGACGATCTCATGCAGGCAAAGCTTCAGATCATCCGCCACGCCGCGGTCCAGCCCCGCCGTGGCAACGGCCTCGGCAAGCCAGCGGTTCAGGTCGTCGGCGGCCCTGACCTCGGCCTCGAATTCGATCGTGTCCTGCAGCATCTAGCGTCGTGCGACCATCATGGCGTCAGCCTCGCTGTCGACCAGATCGACGATCGTGTCAACGCCGCAGGCCACAAGGACGCGCCGAACCGGGTCCGCGGCGCCGACAAGGATCAGCCGACCGCCGCGGCTGCCAAGCGCGCGCGCCGACTGGACGAGAACCCGCACGCCGAGCGATGCGAGAAAATCGACCCCGGTGAAGTCGGCAACCAGATAGCGGCGCGACCCGCTGAGGATGCTGAAGGGCTGCTCGATCTCGGCCGCGCCCGCGATGTCGATCGTCCCTTCGAGGCTAATCTTGCCGATCTCGCCGTCGGCGGCGCCCATCGTCACCTTGATCATGCAGACCTGTACCCCCACTGGTATCGCCCTGGCCAAGCCCTGCGGCCACCCGTCATCTAGCACATCGAATGTGACGGAAACGTGTCAGGCTGCGGCGATCACCGTCGCTGCGTCGCGCCCCCTGCCCCGTCCCGCCGTCGGGCGGCGTCGGGCACGGCCCGCCAGCCCCGGCGGCCCCCCACGCCCCTAGACAGGCTGCCATTCGCTTTCTACCTTGGGCCGCATGCGCATCCTGGTCACATCAGATCTTCACTACTCGCTCCGGCAATACGACTGGCTGTTGTCGGTCGCCGCGGGCTACGATGCCGTCATCCTTGCCGGTGACCTGCTCGATCTGGGCTCGGTGGTCGAGATGCGGGCGCAGATCGTCGTCGTGCGGACCTATCTGGAGCAGATCCGCCAGCAGACCCGGGTCATCGTCTGCTCGGGCAACCACGATCTGGACATCCTCGACGCGGCAGGCGAGCGGAGCGCGGGATGGATGGCCCGGTTCGACGATATCGGCGTGATCTCTGACGGAGAGTCGGTGGCGCTGGGCGACCTGCTGATCACGGCGTTCAAGTGGTGGGACGGGGCAGAGGGAAAGGCCGCGATTGCGCGCCAGTTGGCCGAGGCCCGCGACATTCCCCACCGGCGCTGGATCTGGGTCTATCACGCCCCGCCGGCCGACAGTCCGGTCAGCTGGAACGGCCGCAGGCATTTTGGCGACCGCGAGCTTTCGGCATGGATCGCCGACTGCGCGCCCGACATCGTGCTGTCGGGCCATGTCCACCCCTCGCCCTTCGTCGGGGGCGGCTCGTGGGCCGACCGCATCGGGGCCACATGGGCCTTCAATCCCGGCCAGCAACCGGGAGCGGTGCCTGCGCATATCGTGCTTGATCTGGATCGCGGCGAGGCGCTGTGGTCGTCGTTCGAGGGCATGCAGCGCCTTGCGCTTGACGCACCAGACCATCGCCCGTCGCCCGTGACCTCTGCCCCGGACGCGCCGCTTACAGCCTAGGATCGTCCCTATTCGCCTGAACCGGCGCGGGCGCGCTGCGCTGCTCGTTCAGAAGCGAGCTGAGGATGCGGTCGACAAGGCCAAGGTGCCCCTGCTCGCCCTCGAACTGGCGCTTCATGTCGGCAAGGTAGGTCGTCGCGTCCTGCAGGCGCTGGGCCAGCAGGCGCGCGGCATGGAGCGACACTGCCGGGCTGGAGGCAAGGAAGGACATGCCATCCTCGGCCACCCGCAGGCGCGCCGCGGTCGCGGCGCTGACGGTTGCGCTGTAGGGCACCCCGAGAAGCTGCGACATCTCGCCGAAGAGCGCGCCAGGCTCGCGCACGCGGCTGACCCTGTAGGCCCCGCGCCAGACATCCATCATGCCATCGACCAGCACATAGATCGCGGTGCCGCGCTCTCCCTCGTGGATCAGCCGGTCGCCCGGCTGCAGGACTATCTCGGGAAACTGCGCGCAGCTTTCTAGCACATCGTTCATGTCACACCCGCCCGCATCTCCTGATCTGGCGCGAGCTTAGTCATGGCGGCCGGGCCCGTCAAACCGTCTGCGCCGGTGTTCGGCCCCCGGTGCCGCGGCGCCGCGAGATGTCGCAGGCCAGCGTCCGTCGGATCGCCCTCTGCCGCCGCCCCGTTTCGACAGGTTGGCGACAGCTTCGGGCGGTAGTCGTCACAAGACCGACATCGGCTTGAGGACCGCCATGCACCATCAGACCCCCGCTTGTGCCCATCCGGGCGGCCGCACCGGGTCGATCCCGGGGCGGCCCCGGGTCGCGCCGCGGGCCCGTGGCCGGCCGAAGGAGCGTTTCATCTTGCCAGGTTGATCGCCGTTCGCCTGGCGCACGGGGGGCAGGCCCTGCGGCCCGCCCCGAAGCGCCGGAAAATGACTGCATTTTGGGAGGAGACCACATGCAACAGACCCTGAAGAACCTCGGCCTTGCCGCGCTTCTTGCGCTGGGCACCGCAAGCCCGACCCTTGCGGCCACCGCCGAACAGATCGCCGCCGCCAAGGCCGAAGGCGCGGTCTCGATCTACACCGCGACCGACATCGCGCAGGGCCAGGCCCTGGTCGACGCCTTCAAGGCGAAGTATCCCGGCATCACCATCAACTACAACGACGTCGGGACCAACGGCGCCTACAACCGGGTGATCTCGGAAGCGGCGGCGGGGCAGGTCGGCGGTGACATCGTCTGGACCTCGGCGATGGACCTGACGGTCAAGCTGGCGGCGGATGGCTATCTGGCGACCTATGTCTCGACCGAGAAACCCTCGCTGCCCGCTTGGTCGGATTACAAGAACATGGTCTATGCCACGTCGGTCGAACCGATCGGCATCCTGTACAACAAGAACGCCCTGAAGCCTGACCAGGTGCCCAAGACCCGGGCCGATCTGATCGCCTTCGTTGCCAATCCCGCAATGGCGGGCAAGGTCGCCAGCTTCGATCCCGAGAAGTCCGGCGTGGGCTTCATGATCGACGTGAACGACCTCCAGCAGACCGACAATTTCTGGGATCTGGCCAAGGCGTTCCGGGCCGGGGGCGGCAAGACCTATTCCGCCTCGGGCGCCATGAAGGAAACCGTGATGTCGGGCGAGAACGTTCTGGCCTTCAACATCATCGGCTCCTACGCGCTCGCCTGGGCCAAGGAAAACGACAGCCTGGGCGTTGCCTTCGGGACGGACTACACCGCCGCGCTGTCGCGGGTCGCGGCGATCATCAAGGGCGCCCCGCACCCCGAGGCGGCCAAGCTGTTCCTTGACTTCATGCTGTCGAAGGACGGCCAGACGGCGCTTGCGTCGGTCGGTCTGCCGTCGGTGCGGACCGATGTCGACAGCGGCTACAACCTGACCACGATCAGTGCCGTGGTCGGCGGCAACCTCAAGCCGATCGCGCTGGACGACAGCCTGCTGGAATACATGGAGCCGGCAAAGCGCGTCAAGTTCCTGAAAATGTGGGCCGATTCCAAGTAGGACGATCCCGCCCGGTTTCGCCCCGCGGCCCCAGCGTCGCGGGGCGGCCCTGAGACAACTGACGGAACTCCTGGGGAGGAGACGCGCCGATGTCGGCACAGGAAACACACTCCGGCGTGGCACGCGGCGGCGGGACCGCCGTCGTGTCCGGCCGACCGTCAAGCCCGCCTCGCCCGATGCCGCGACCGGGCGAGGCCCTGGCCTTCCGGCGCAGCGTCATCGGCCTGCTGGCACTGGCGGTGTTGGCCCCGATCGGGCTGATCCTTTATCAAAGCTTTCTGGACGGGCCCTTCTTCATCGCCAAAAGCAGGCCGGGCTTCAGCGCCTATCTTTATGTCCTGACGGACCCGATGTTCTACGAGGCGCTGACGAACACCGTCATCATGGCGGTCGGCATGGTGGCGATTGCGGTTCCGCTGGGGACGGCGCTGGCCTTCCTGCTGACCCGCACCGATGTAAAGTTCCGCGGCCTGCTGGAAGTGGTGGTGCTGGTGCCGATGTTCATCTCGGCGATCGTGCTGGCCTTCGGCTACACGGTCTCGATCGGGCCGTCGGGTTTCGTGTCGATGCTGGCGCGCAGCGTCTTCGGGTTCGTGCCATGGAACCTCTACACGCTGGGCGGCATCGTGCTGGTCACCGGGCTTAGCCATGTGCCGCATGTCTATCTCTATGTGTCGGCCGCAATGCGCAACCTGCCCTCGGATCTGGAGGAGGCCGCGCGGTCGATCGGGGCGCCCCTGTGGCGGGTCGGTCTGGATGTGACCGCGCCGATGGTGCTGCCCGCGCTGATCTTTGTCGCCGTGCTGAACCTGATGATCGGGTTCGAGATGTTCGGCGTGCCGCTGGTGCTGGGGGACCCGAGCGGCATCACCGTGCTGACCACCTATGTCTACAAGCTGACCACCCTGTTCGGGGTGCCGACCTATCAGCTGATGGCGGTGGTCGTGGTGCTGCTGGTGCTGCTGACGCTGCCGCTGGTCTGGTTTCAACGCCGCCTCCTGCGCAACAGTCGCCGGTATGCGGCGCTTGGCGGCAAGGGCGGGCGCACGACCGCGATGCGGCTGGGCACCAGGGGGCAGGTGATCGCGCTGTCGGCGATCGGCCTGTGGCTGTTCTTTTCGGTCGCGCTGCCCATCGGCGGCATCGTCCTGCGCGCCTTTGTCGATGCCTGGGGCCAAGGGGTCAATCCCTTCGCCCATCTGACGCTGAAGCACTTCGCCAACCTGCTGGAGGTGCCGCGCCTGTATCACGGCATCCTCAACACCATCCTCATTGCGGTGGTGGGTGGCGCGGTGGCGGTGGGGATCTATCTGCTGGTGGGCCTTGCCGGTCACCGCAGCAAGGACCGGGCCAGCACCCTGCTGGACTATATCGTGCTGCTGCCGCGGGCGATGCCGAACCTTGTCACCGGCCTCGCCTTCTTCTGGCTGTTCCTGTTCGTGCCCTTCCTGGTGCCCTTCCGGCCCACGCTGGTCAGCCTGTTCACCGCCTACCTGATCATGGGTCTGGCCTATGGCCTGCGTCTTCTGCAAGGCACGCTGATCCAGGTCAGCCCGGAACTGGAAGAGGCCGCGCGCACCACCGGCGCCACCGTCACCCGGGCCTGGCGCGACGTGGTGATCCCGATCATCCGGCCCGGCCTTGTCGGCGCCTGGGCGCTGATCATGATCGTCTTTCTGCGCGACTACGCGACCGGCGTCTATCTGATGAGCGCGGGCACCGAGGTGATCGGCTCGCTCATCGTCTCGCTGCTGCAATCGGGGGCGATGGACATCATCGCTGCCCTTGCCTTCGTCAGCATCCTTCTTACCGGCGCGGGCCTTGGCCTCGCCCTTCGCTTGGGAGCCAAACTCCATGACTGATGCGTCCAAAACCGAACTGGTGGTCGAAGACGTCCACAAGTACCTGGGCGGCCTGCATATCCTGCAAGGGGCATCGTTCACCGCCGAGCGCGGTTCGATCGTGTCGCTGCTTGGGGCCTCGGGCAGTGGCAAGACCACGCTCTTGCGCTGCATCGCGGGGCTGGAGCAGCCCGAGGTCGGCCGCATCCGCATTGGCGGCAAGGTCATGCTGGATTGCGATCAACGCCTGACCATCGCGCCAGAGCGGCGAAACATCGGTCTGGTGTTCCAGTCCTACGCGCTTTGGCCGCACCGCTCGGTGATGGAGAACGTGGCCTACGGGTTGAAACTGCGCGGCATCGACAAGATCACCGCCGCCAGGCGGGTGCAGGAGACGCTGGAAAGGATCGGGCTTGGCCATCTGGCCGACCGCTATCCCGACCAGTTGTCGGGCGGCCAGCAGCAGCGCGTGGCGATCTGCCGGGCGCTTGTCTATCAGCCGCGCGTGTTGCTGATGGACGAGCCGCTGTCCAACCTTGACGCCAAACTGCGCGAAGAGGCGCGCTACTGGATCCGCAAGCTGGTGCTGGATCTGGAAATCTGCGGTGTGCTGGTCACCCACGACCAGTCCGAGGCGCTGGCGGCCTCGGACAACATCCTGTTGCTGCGCAACGGGGCCATCGTGCAGCAGGGCGCGCCGCAGGACATCTATGCAAGGCCCGCCAGTTTCTATGCCGCCGATTTTCTGGGGGCCAACAATGTGGCCAGCGGCCGGATCGAACGCACGGCAGACGGTGCCAGCATCCGGGGGCCGAACTGGGCGCTGGACGGGGTGCTGGTCGGCGACACCGGCGAGGGCGAGGGCAAGGCGGTGATCCGGGTCGAGAAGATCGGCATTCATGGCGCGCCCGCCGAGGGCCGGATCGCGATGCAACTGGACGCCTGCCTCTATCTGGGCGACCGCTGGGAATACCGGCTGAGCTACGGCGACCTGCAGGCCAAGGCCTTCGGTCCGAAAGCCCTGCCATCGGGGCCGGTCTGGGCCGAAATTCCGCGCGATGGCGTGTGGCTGTTTCCGGCGGCAGCCTGAGCGAGCCTGCCGCGCCGCAACCGGCGCAGCCCGCGCAGGGCCGACGCCCTATTTCACCGGAAAGGTCTTGCGCCAGCGTTCCAGGAAATGGGCGCGGGTCTGCTGGTCAAGGCCAAGCAACAGGGCGGGCGACAGCGGGATCGGCCTGAACAGCGAATTGTCATCGCGGGGCAGACGCAGATCGGACCGGCCGCTTCCCTCGAACGGAAACTGCAACCCGGTTTCGGTCAGCGCGCGTCTGCCCGGGTCCGACAGCATGAAGTCGATCAGCGCCGCCGCCGCCGCGGGATTGCCCGCCGCCTTGGGGATCATGGCCGCCCGCATCAGCACCAGCGTGTAATCCGCGGGCGTGACGATGGCAATGCGCGGGTCCTTGGCGGCGCGCTCCCGCGCATAGGACCCCAGCACGTTGTAGGCGATCAGATAGCGGCCCTCGGCCACCCCGTCGATGAGTTCCACCGAACAGCAGGTGGCGACGGCGCCCGACCGGCCGAACGCCTCGATCAGGCTGCCGAACGTGGTCGCCTGCTGGGAATCGGCAAAGGCGAACAGGTAGCCCAGCCCGGATTGCTCGATGTCATAGGTGGCGACCTTGCCCGAATAGCGTCCCTTTTCCGGGCGCAGAAGGTCGATCAGATCGAACCGCGATGCGGGCGCCTCGGCTGCCGGCACCAGATCCCGGTTGTAGACGATGACCGCCGGTTCCAGCGTGATGCCGAACACCTCGTTGCGCCAGTTTGCCGTGGCAGGCAAGGCATCGGTGCGGGCCGAGCGATGGGGCTGCGCGCAGCCGTCATTGACAAGCTTGACCTGCTGATCCACGGCCGAACTGATCACCAGATCCGCCGGGCTGCCTGCCGCGCCACAATCGGCCATCGACATGGCGTAAAGCTCGTTCGAGCCCCATTGCTCATAATCGACCCCCAGACCGGGGGTGGCGGCGACAAAGGCGGTCAGAACGGGCGCGAAGAGCGCAACATCCGTGGTGCCCCGCACCAGCAGGCGCCGGACGGACGTATCGCTTCCGAAATGGGCGATGACCTCGGGCTTCGGCTGCGCCGCCGCGGGCTGGGCCGACAGGCCCGCCGCCAGCAGCAGCACGCCGATCGTCCGCCACCACGGCCTCATTCCAGCCCCGTCGCGGCAAGCGGCGGCACCTGATCCGGAAACAGCAGCGCCACCTCGAATTCGCCGCTGGCGGTCCGGCCAAAGCGCACCGTTCCGTCATGGGCCCGCGCCACGGCGGTGACGATGGCAAGGCCAAGGCTGGCGCTTTGCGGCGACACGCCGGTGGTGCGATCATAGCGTGCCCCGGCATCCGCCCAATCCGCCTCGGGCAGGCCGGGGCCGCTGTCGCGCACCCCGATCACCAGAAACGGCGGCTCGGCCCGCACCTCGAGCGTGACGGGGGCGCCGCCGTGGCGGAAGGCGTTGTTGACCAGGTTCTTGCACGCCTCGACCAGCGACAGCGCATCGCACCGGCACCACAGGGGATCTTCGGGCAGGTTCAGCCGCAGTTCGGTGTCCGAGGCGAACAGCTCGTGGTCGCTTTCCTCGACCGTGCGAATGGCGATGGTGCGCAGATCAACGATCTCGCGCGGCACGGCATCGACCCGGTGGATGACCAGCGCATGGTTCAGCAACTGATCCGTCAGGCGGCTGAGGCCCACCGCCCGCGTGTGAATGCGCGCCACGATCGCGCGCTGCCGCTCGGGGTCGGATTCGTCTGCCGCAAGGTCGGCTTGTGCGCGCAACCCGGCCACCGGGGTGCGCAACTGATGCGAGGCATCCGCGATCACGTTGCGCATGATGGCGAATTGCCGACCCTGCCGCTCCATGAACCGGTTGATCGCGCCGACCAGATGCCCGATCTCCCGCGGGACCTCGACATCCAGCGGCGTGAGGTCGCGCGGCTCGCGCAGGGCCAACCCGCGCTCGATCCGGCGCAGGGGGGCCAGCGCCGAGCGGATGGCAAAAGCGGCAAGCCCCGACATCAGCAACCCGACGACACCGACCACGACCAGGGCGGACCGGGTGATTTCGCGCGCAAGGTCGGACCGCGCGCGCATGGTCTGGCCCACCAGAACCGTGACGGTGCCGCTGAACCCCCGTTCCGAGAACTGCCGCCGCACCGTGGCCAGCCGGATCGGCTCGCCCGAAAAGCTGCCCTGCGCGAAGGTCGCGCCGTCCGGCGCTGGCGCAAAGCCCGGATAGCCAGTGACAAGCTGGCCATCGGGCGCCAGAATGGCGTAGACGACCCGGTCGGCCGGTGCCAGCGCCAGCAGCTCGAACGCCGAAATCGGGATATCTGCCCTGATCGCCCCCTCGCTGACGCTGAGCGATCCGGCGATCTGGTCCGCAGCCCCGATCAGCAGTCGGTCATAGGCCAGTTCCGCCGCGTGGCGCCCGTAGGCCAGCGCCGCCACGGCAACCCCGGCCCCGCCCGCCGCCAGAACCAGCGACACCGAAAGCGCCAGCCGCAGGGTCAACGATGTCACGCGGCGGGGCGCGGCCGGCGCATCATGTGGCGCCGCATCGGGGCGCGCGCCCTTGGGCAGCGGCACCGCGATCTCTGCCCCGGCAAGCCCCGGCAGCCGCATCCTATTCGCCCCGGACAAGTTGATAGCCCAGACCGCGCAGCGTCCGGATCGCGACACCGCTGCCGTCCAGTTTGCGGCGCAGGCGGGCGACATAGGTTTCCACCGCGTTGATCCCGGTATCCTCGTCGTCCATCGCATAGATCCGGTCGAACAGCCGCTCTTTCGGCATGACCCGGCCACGATTGGCCATCAGCGCCTCCAGCAGCGAAAACTCGCGCCGGGTCAGGGACAACGCCACCCCGCCGCAGGTGACGACGCGCCCGGCCGGATCGAGGGTCAGCCGCTCGAACTCGATCACCCCGCTGCGGTCCTGCCCGGTCCGCCGGCACAGCGCCCGAACCCTGGCCTGCAACTCGCGCAGATCAAAGGGTTTGACCATGTAATCGTCCGCCCCCGCATCCAGCGAGGCAACCCGGTCGTCAATGGCCATCCTTGCGGTCAGCATCAGGACCGGCGTCGGCTTGCGTTGATTGCGAAGGGACCGCAAGACCTCGGTGCCCTCGCCGTCCGGCAGGGCGATATCCAGAATGATCACATCATACTCGCTGACGGCCAGACAGTCCCGTGCCGCCCGCACCGTCGCGGCATGGTCCAGCGCATCACCGCGCTTGGCAAAGCTGGCCGCGATCGCTTCGGCAACGTCCAAGGTGTCTTCGACCAGCAGCAAACGCACCGGCGGCCCCCCTCCTGCCCGCTCTCATGTACGGAACGGTTTTCTTCCATCGCCCGGTTTTCGTTGAAGGATAGCTGTCGGTCACCGCCCCGTGAAGGGGCTCTGTCGCCGAACCGGGCCCGGGGCCGTCCGCCCGCGCAGGCGCGGCGATGCGCGATCGCCCGATCTGCCCCCGGCGCGCGGCCCTGCCCCACCGCCCCCGTCGCCCCCGACTGTACCCGCCGCAAGATCACCTGCTGCACCCCGCGCCCCGCAGGCCCATCAGCGCAAGAGGACAACTGGCCAGAGCCGGATGCGGGGTCGAGGGGGGGGCAAGTGGCGGACAGTGAGTCCGCATAACTACATTGATTTCAAACGGATTTTTGACGCACTTTCCGGCTACTTACCATCATACGCCGCAACCCGGAAAAGACTGATCTAGACACTATCCGCCCGCGCGAGATACCTGCGCAGCGTCTCTAGCGCCCGCTCGGCCTCGGCCCGGTGCTGGTCGGCTGCGGCCTCAGGCGCCGGGAAGCGCGCTTCCAGGGCGGCCACGATCTCGGCATTCATGCTGCGCCCCTCAGCCTCGGCGGCGGCCCGGATGCGGTCGCGCAGGCCATCGGGCAGGCGCAGCATGAAGGCTTCGCTACCTCTCCCCGTCTTCGCCATGCGCCAGCCC
>JAJZVD010000048.1 GCA_021845805.1 Pseudomonadota bacterium
CATAGCGGTTGGTCACCGCGACATTGTGCCAGAACCACATGTGCGCCTTGGGATCGGCGCCGCGGAATTCGTTCGGGGCGGGGGTGGATTCGGTCAGCACCGCGAAGATGACCAGAAGCCACAGCAACAGCGGCACGTTGCGCACCACCTCGATGTAGACCGTCATCAGCCGCGAGATGACCCAGTTGCGCGACAGCCGAAGCACGCCCACCAGAACGCCCAGGATCGTGGCCGAGACGCAGCCCAGCACCGACACGAACAGCGTGTTGATCAGCCCCACCAGCGCCGCCCGGCCATGCGTGCTGTCGTTGGTGTAGTGGATCAGCTTCATGCTGATGTCATAGCCCGCGCGGTTCCACAGAAAGCCGAAATCCGGCGCGATGCCCAGCCGGTCAAGGTTCTGCACGGCGTTGTTGACCAGCCAACCCACCGCCCCGCCCAGCAGGATCAGGAACAGGAACTGGATCGTGTAGGCGCGATACTGTTTGTCGGTGAGCAGTTTGCTCAGCCGGAAGGATCCGGCCGATGGGCTTTCCGCTAGGCTCATTCATCACCCCGTCGTCTGTCCGCTGCCGGTTGTTCTTTGGTCAGCGGCTGGCCCGGGCGGTGCCCCGGCCGACTTCCCCGTTGTCACAGAAGGGGCACGCCGCCGCGCGGCGCGCCCCTGTCGAATGGCAGGACCCGGATCGCTCCGGGCCGCCGGACCCTTAGTGGAAGGGCATCGCGTACATCAGGCCGCCCTTGTTCCACTGGGCGTTCAGGCCGCGGGCCAGCCCGATCGGGGTGTTGGCGCCGATGTTCGCCTCGAAGATCTCGCCATAGTTGCCGACCGCGGCGATGGCGCGCTTGGCCCATTCCTTGTCCAGCCCCAGTTCGCCGCCCAGATCGTCCTGGGTGCCCAGCAGGCGCGCCAGTTCCGGGTGGTCGGTCATCTTCGACATCTCGTCGATGTTCTTCGAGGTCACGCCCAGCTCTTCGGCCTCGATCAGGGCAAAGACCGTCCAGCGGACGATCGAGGCCCACTGGTCATCGCCCTTGCGGACCACGGGGGCCAGCGGCTCTTTCGAGATGATCTCGGGCAGGATGACGTAATCGGCGGGCTTCTCGAAGGTCGCGCGCAGCGCGGCCAGGCCCGAGGCGTCGGTGGTGTAGGCGTCGCAGGCCCCGGCCAGGAACTGCTGCTTGCCCTCGGCGTCGGTCTTGATCGAAACGGGGGTGTACTTCATGTTGTGCTGCTTGAAGTAGTCCGCCAGGTTCAGCTCGGTCGTGGTGCCGGTCTGCACGCAGATGGTGGCGCCTTCCAGCTCCTTGGCCGAGCTGACGCCCAGCGACTTCGGCACCATGAAGCCCTGACCGTCATAGTAGTTCGGCGCGACGAAGGTCAGCTTCAGGTCGTTCTCGCGCTTGTAGGTCCAGGTCGAGTTGCGCGCCAGCATGTCGACCTCGCCCGAGGCGAGCGAGGTGAAGCGGGTCTCGCCGGTGGTGGGCACGAATTTCACCTTGGTCGGATCGCCCAGCACGGCGGCAGCCACCGCGCGGCAGAACGACACGTCGAACCCGGTCCAGTTGCCGTTCGCATCCGGCGCGCCGAAGCCGGCGAGCCCGACGTTCACGCCGCAGTTCAGCACGCCACGGGCCTTCACATCCTCAAGCGTCCCTGCATGGGCAGAGGTTGCCACAAGCCCCGCGGCAGCGACCGCGGCCCAGATCAGTTTCTTCGTCATTCGGTCCTCTTCCTGTTGTTCCGGCGTCACATTCACGTCGTGCCGATGGGGCAACATGCCCCGGGATGACGTATGGATCAAGCGTTTGTGATGCAAGGCCGCCCGGCAAGGGTACCCGCCGCGCGGGGTTTCGCCAGGTTTTGCTGCATCCGCACAATGTTTCGCCGACGATGCGCCCGCCGCCCGCAGCCGCGCCGCAGGGGCCCCGATCCGCCCCATCGCGCCGCATGGCGACAGGGGCAGGCGGCTCGCCCCCTGCCGTCGGCGGGCTCCTGCCGCACCTGTCCTGCCCGCCGCGCGTCGCACCCGCTCTTGCCGTTGTGATGCCGGGGCGGGTTGCGTATCCCTTGGGCTGGCGCCTCGACTCGGGCCGCCGGGACAGGGACGCCAGGGGCCGCGCGGGGGGAACGTGCCGGCCCCCGAACCAGGAGGAACGGATGTCGATTTGGTCACTTCTTGCCGCCCAGCCGGACGAGGCGACAGCCTTCCGCGCCGAGGCTCGGGCGCCGCTGAGCTATGGCGGGCTGATGGAACTGTGCCGGATCACCGGCGCGGGCCTGCGCGCCGCGGGCGTGGGGGCGGGCGAACGCGTGGCCATCGTGTTGCCGAACGGCCCGCAGGCGGCCACCGCCTTTGTCGCGGTCGCCAGCGCCGCCTCGGCCGCGCCGCTGAACCCCGCCTATACCGACACCGAATTCGCCTATTACATGACCGACCTGGGCGTGCGCTGCCTTGTCACCGACGATCCCGCGGGGCCCGCGGCGCGCGCGGCGACCGGGGCGGGCATTCCGGTCGTCCTGATCTCGGCCACGGCCGCTGACCCGGCGGGCTGGTTCACCGCCGACCTGCCGGGCGGCGGGAACTTCGACCCGGCCGCGGCGCAGCCGGGCGACGAGGCGCTGGTGCTGCACACCTCGGGCACCACCGCGCGGCCGAAGATCGTGCCGCTGTCGCAGGCCAATGTCACGGCCTCGGCCCGCCATATCGCGGCCTCGCTTTCGCTCTCGCCCGCCGATCTGGGCATGAACATCATGCCGCTCTTCCACATCCACGGGCTCATGGCCTCGGTGCTGGCCTCGCTGGCGGCGGGGGCTGCGGTGCATGTGACGCCCGGCTTCAACGCGCTGAAGCATTTCGAATGGCTCGACGCGGTGCGCCCGACCTGGGTCACCGCGGTGCCCACCATGCATCAGGCGATCCTGGCCCGCGCGGCGCGCAACCGCGACGTTCTGGGCCGGGTGCCGCTGCGCTTCCTGCGCTCGTCCTCGGCCTCGCTGCCCGCACCCGTGCTGGCCGCGCTCGAGGAGACCTTCGGCTGCCCGGTGGTCGAGGCCTACGGCATGACCGAGGCCGCCCACCAGATGACGGCGAACCCGCTGGGCATGGCGCGCAAGCCCGGCTCGGTCGGCCGCCCCGCCGGCCCCGAGGTGGCGATCCTGGCCGATGGCGCTGTGACCACGGCCCCCGGCGTGCTGGGCGAGGTGGTGATCCGCGGCCCGAATGTCACCGCGGGCTACGCCGCCAACCCCGCCGCAAATGCCACCGCCTTTCATGACGGCTGGTTCCGCACCGGCGACCAGGGGCGCTTCGACGCCGACGGCTTCCTGTTCCTGACCGGCCGGCTGAAAGAGATCATCAACCGCGGCGGCGAAAAGGTCGCCCCGCGCGAGGTGGATGACGTGCTGATGGACCATCCGGCGGTCGCGCTGGCCGTGACCTTCGCGATCCCGCACAAGTCGCTGGGCGAAGAGGTCGGCGCCGCCATCGTGCTGAAGGAGGGCGCTGCGGCCACGCCCGACGACTTGCGCGCCTTCGCCGCCGCGCGGCTGGCGGCCTTCAAGGTGCCGCGCCGCGTGCTGATCCTTGACGACATTCCCAAGGGCGCCACCGGCAAGCTGCAACGGATCGGGCTGGCCCAGAAGCTCGGGCTGGGAGACGAGGCATGAAGGTCTGCGTGTTCGGCGCCGGGGCGATCGGCGGGCTTCTGGCCCATGCGCTGCACCGGGGCGGGGCCGAGGTGTCGCTGGTCGCGCGCGGGGCGCATCTGGCCGCGATCCGGGCGCAGGGGCTGACGCTGGAACAGGGCGACCGGCGCGAGACGGTGGCCTTTCCCGCGACCGACGATGCGGCGACACTGGGGCCGCAGGATTACGTCCTGGTGGCGATGAAGGCCCAATCGGTGCCCGCCGCGGTTCCCGCGCTGCGCCCGCTTCTGGGCCCGCAGACGGCGGTGGTGCCCGCGGTGAACGGGCTGCCCTGGTGGTACTTCCACGGCGCCGCCACCGGCACCCCGCTGGATGGCCAGCCGGTCGAGACGGTGGACCCCGGCGGCGCGCAGTGGCACGGGATCGGCCCCGAGCGGGTGATCGGCTGCGTCGTCTATCCCGCCTGCGAGATCGTGGCCCCCGGCGTCGTCCGCCATCTGGGCGGCGACCGGGTGACGCTGGGCGAACCCGACGGGCAGATGTCCGACCGCGCTCTGGCGCTGTCGAAGGCCTTCGGGCGCGGCGGGCTGCGGGCGCCGCTGAAATCCCGCCTGCGTGACGAGATCTGGGTGAAGCTTCTGGGCAATTCCACCTTCAACCCGATTTCGGCCCTGACCGGGGCCAGCCTCGACCTGCTGGGCCGCGACCCCGCCTGCCGCGCGGTGATCCGCGACGCGATGACCGAGGCGCGGGCGGTGGGTCTGGCCCTGGGCGCGCATTTCGCCGTGGGCATCGAACGGCGCATCGACGGCGGGGCCGAGATCATCGGCCACAAGCCCTCGACCCGCCACGACATCGAGGCGGGCCGCCCGGTGGAACTGGATGCGCTGGTCTCGACCGTGCAGGAACTGGCGCGCCGTCTGGGGCTGGCCACGCCGGTGCTTGATACCGTCGCGGCGCTGGCGCGGATGCAGGCCGAGGTCTTGGGGCTTTACACCCGCACCCCCGCGCTCGAGGCGGTCATCACCCCGCCCTATCGCCCGGCCGACTGAGCCGGGCGCGGGGGCGCGAAACCCCCCGCATTTCGATTGCGGTCGCCGCGCCTTCATGCTGGATTGGGGCGCCGAAAAGGGGGCGGTGCGCCGCCCCCCGCAGGCCGCCGGTCAACGTCGAGAGGCATGGAATGAACTTCGAAATTTCTCCCAACCCCACCCCCATGCCCGAGGCGGCGCGGCTCGAGGCGTTCCGCAACCTCGGCTTCGGCACGCTGTTTTCCGATCACATGGCCGTGATCCGCTGGACCGAGGGCAAGGGCTGGCATTCCGCCCAGATCACCGCGCGCGCGCCCTTCCCGCTGGACCCGGCCGCCGCCGTCCTGCACTACGCGCAGGAGATTTTCGAGGGGATGAAGGCCTATCGCCAGCCCGACGGGCGCACCGTGCTGTTCCGCCCCGAGGAGAACGCGCGCCGCTTCAACGAAAGCGCCCGCCGCATGGCGATGCCGGAACTGCCCGAAGAGGTGTTCCTGGCCGCGGTGGAAAAGCTGATCGCGCAGGATGCGAAATGGGTGCCCGAAGGCGAGGGCAGCCTGTATCTGCGCCCCTTCATGTTCGCGTCCGAAGCCTTCCTCGGCGTCCGCCCGGCGCGCGAGTACATCTTCTGCGTCATCGCCTCGCCGGTCGGGCCCTATTTCAAGGGCGGCGCCAAGGCGGTGACGATCTGGGCTTCGCAAAGCTATACCCGCGCCGCGATCGGCGGCACCGGGGCCGCGAAATGCGGCGGCAACTATGCCGCCAGCCTGCTGGCCCAGGCCGAGGCCGCCGCGCATGGCTGCGACCAGGTGGTGTTCCTTGACGCCAAGGAACGCCGCTGGGTCGAGGAACTGGGCGGCATGAACATCTTCTTCGTGTTCAAGGACGGCTCGATCACCACGCCGCCCCTTGGCACCATCCTGCCGGGCATCACCCGCAAGTCGCTGTTGCGGCTGGCCGCGGATGCCGGGATGCCGATCACCGAACGCGCCTACAGCTTCGACGAATGGCAGGCCGACGCCGCCAGCGGCGCGCTGGTCGAAGCCTTCGCCTGCGGCACCGCCGCCGTGGTGGCGGGCATCGGCAAGGTGAAGAGCGAGGCGGGCGAGTTCCTGATCGGCACCGGCCAGACCGGCCCCGTCACCACCCGCCTGCGCGAGGCGCTGGTGGGCCTCCAGCGCGGCCAGACGAACGACCCCTACGGCTGGGTCCGCACCGTCCTGCCCGCCTGACCGGGGTCCGCCTGCGCAGAACTTGGGCCGCAACCGTTTCCCCCCGTCCGGGCGACCGGGCGGGGGGTGTCGTTTCCGTCCCCGCGCTCAGCCCGCCCGCGCGGCCAGGGCCAGACCGTCGACCACGGCGGTGAAGGCGTCGGCCGACAGGATCTCGGCCGCGGGGCAAAGCGCGCGCATCTCGTCGGTCACGAACTGCATCAGGCTTGATCCGCCGACCAGGATCACCCGCCCCACCGCCGCAGGCTCTGCCCTGGCCAGCGCCAGCGTTTCGGCCGCGGCGGCGCGCAGGGCGCGGCGGTTCTCGGCCAGCGCGGCCTCCAGGCTGTCGCGCGTGACCTGCGCGGCCAGGCCGGGCTCGATCTCGGCCATGGCGATGCGGCCGGTGCCGCCCGGCCGGTTCGCGGCGATCTTGCCGCGTTCCACCGCGAAGGCCAGGCCGTGGCCCAGTTCCTCCTCCACCACGGTGCCGAAACGGCCCAGCACCTGCGGGCGCACCGCCATCCGCGCCATGTCCGCGGCCAGCCTGCGGGTCTCGGGGGTGTAAAGGAACGGGATGCGCGCCCAGGTCGCCAGATCGACGAAGGGCGCCCGCGGCACCGGAAGCAGGCCCGCGCCCATCTCGCGCCGAAGATCCTCGCCCAGGCCCAGAAGCGGCATGGCATGGGTCATCGACACCGCATGGTCGAAATCGGTGCCGCCCAGCCGGATGCCGTGGCTGGCCAGGATGCGCGGCCCCGCGCCGGTGCTGCGGAAGACCGAGAAATCCGAGGTGCCGCCGCCGATGTCGACGATCAGCCCCAGGTCGTCGGCCCGGCCCAGCCCGTGGCTGGCCAGCGCCGCGGCCTCGGGTTCGGCCAGAAAGCGCACCTCGTCAAAGCCTGCGGCCAGGTAGCAGGCGCGCAGGTCGGCCTCGGCCTGCGCGTCGCGGGCGGGATCGGCGGTGTGGAAATGCACCGGCCGCCCCGACAGCGCGCGCCGCAGCGTCAGCCCCGTCGTGGCCTCGGCCCGGCTGCGCACCTCGGCCAGGAAGGCCGCGATGATGTCGGCCAGTGTGCGCCGCCGCCCGGCGATCAGCCGCGGCTCGTGCAGAAGCGGCAGGCCCAGCACGCTTTTCAGCGCGCGCATGTAGCGCCCCTCGGCGCCCTCGGTCAGCGCCGCGGTGGCCGCGGCCCCGATCCGCATCGCCCCGCCGCCCGCGGGAAAGAAGACGGCGGTGGGCAGGGTGTCGGCGCCCTGCTCGATCGGGATGCGGTAGACCCCGTTGCCCTGCGCGAGCGCCGCGGCGGAATTCGAGGTGCCGAAGTCGATCGCCAACGTGTCCATCTGCGCCCCCTGACTGCGGAAGGCACCCGGCCTAGCCGGTCGCGCGCCGCAGGGCAAGGGGACACCGCGCCCCGCGCCGGGGAAGGCTCAGACCGAGATGCGGCGGCGCAGGTCGTCTTCGCGCACGCCGCGGATGTCGGCGCCGCTGCCCTCTTCCACCACCTCGCCGCGGTCCATCACGCAATAGCTGTCGGCCAGGTCGCGGGCGAAGTCGAAATACTGTTCCACCAGCAGGATGGCGAGCCCGCCCTGATCGCGCAGCCAACCGATGGCGCGGCCGATGTCCTTGATGATCGAGGGCTGGATGCCCTCGGTCGGCTCATCCAGCACCAAGAGGCGCGGCCGCATCACCATGGCGCGCCCGATGGCCAGTTGCTGCTGCTGGCCGCCCGACAGGTCGCCGCCACGGCGGTTCAGCATGTCCTTCAGCACCGGAAACAGCGTGAAGACCTCGGGCGGGATGCTGCGGCGGCCGCGCGGCAGCAGGGCGAAGCCGGTTTCAAGGTTCTCGCGCACCGTCAGCAACGGAAAGATCTCGCGCCCCTGGGGCACATAGGCGATGCCTGCGCGCGCGCGGTCGGGCGGCGACAGGCGGCTGATGTCGCGGCCCTGCCAGCGGATCGTGCCGCCAGAGATCGGGTGGCGCCCCACCACCGCCCGCATCAGCGAGGTCTTGCCCACCCCGTTGCGCCCCAGCACGGTCGTGACCTTCCCCTCGGTCGCGCGGCAACTGACCGCGCGCAGCGCCTGGGCCGCGCCGTAATGCAGGGTGATCGCGTCGATTTCCAGCATGTCAGCGCCCCAGGTAGACTTCGATGACGTCCGGCATCGCGCTGACCGCGTCGAGCCGCCCTTCGGCCAGCACCGCGCCCTGATGCAGCACGGTCACCTTGCAGCCCAGCGCGCGCACGAATTCCATGTCATGTTCCACCACGATGACCGAGCGTTCGCCTGCGATGGATTTCAGCAGATCGGCGGTCAGCATCGTCTCGGCATCGGTCATGCCGGCGGCGGGCTCGTCCACCAGCAGAAGCCGCGGCTCCTGCGCCAGCAGCATCCCGATTTCCAGCCACTGCTTCTGCCCGTGGCTCAGCGCGCCCGCCAGCCGGAAGCGGTGGTCGCCCAGCCGGGTCAGCGCCAGCAGTTCATCGATGCGCGACCGTTCGGGCGCAGAGCCGCGCCGGAACAGCGTGGCCCAGGGCGAGCGGTCGGCCTTGAGCGCCAGCGTCAGGTTGTCCTGCACGGTGTGACTTTCGAACACGGTGGGCTTCTGGAATTTGCGCCCGATGCCCAGCCGCGCCGTCGCCGCCTCGTCCAGCCGCGTCAGGTCCACCGTCTGTTCCCACAGCACCTGCCCCGTGTCGGGGCGGGTCTTGCCGGTGATGATGTCCATCATCGTGGTCTTGCCCGCGCCATTCGGCCCGATCACGGCGCGCAGCTCGCCATGTTCGATCACCAGCGACAGGTTGTTGATCGCCTTGAACCCGTCGAAGCTGCGGCTGACGCCGTCGAGGTAAAGCTGCGGCTGCGCCACGGGGGGCAGGCCGCCGATGGGCTGGGTCATGCCTTGGCCTCCTTCCGCGGGGGGGTGCCGCGCAGGCGGGACAGCGTGTCTTCCAGCGCCCCCACGACCCCCGTGGGCAGCACAAGCGTGACCAGGATGAACAGCGCGCCAAGGGCATAGAGCCAGGCTTCGGGCAGCGCGCCGGTCAGCACGGTCTTGGCCGCGGCGACCACGATGGCCCCCAGCGCCGCCCCCACCAGCGTGCCGCGTCCGCCCAGTGCGACCCAGATCACGATCTCGATCGAATTGGCGGGGCTGAACTCGGACGGGTTGATGATGCCCACCTGCGGCACATAAAGCGCACCCGCCACCCCCGCCATCATCGCCGAGAGGGTGAAGATGAACAGCTTGTAGTGCTCGACCCGGTAGCCCAGGAAGCGCGTGCGGCTTTCGGCATCGCGCACGCAGACCAGCACCTTGCCCAGCCGCGAGCCCGTCACCCACCGCGCCAGCACCAGCCCCCCCGCCAGCGCCAGCGCCGACAGCACCATCAGCCCCACCTTGGTCGCAGGCTGCGCCAGATCGAAGCCCAGGATGTCCTTGAAATCGGTCAGCCCGTTGTTGCCGCCAAAGCCCATGTCGTTGCGGAAGAAGGCCAGCATCAGCGCATAGGTCATCGCCTGGGTGATGATCGACAGGTACACCCCCGTCACGCGGCTGCGGAAGGCGAACCAGCCGAAGACGAAGGCCAGCAGCCCCGGCGCGATCACCACCATTGCGGCGGCAAGCGCGAAATGGTCGAACCCCCACCAGTACCAGGGCAGCTCTTTCCAGCCGATGAAGACCATGAAATCCGGCACGCTGGGGTTCGCATAGACCCCGCGGTCGCCGATCTCGCGCATCAGATACATGCCCATCGCATAGCCGCCCAGCGCGAAGAACGCGCCGTGCCCCAGCGAAAGGATGCCGCAGTAGCCCCAGACCAGATCCAGCGCCACCGCCAGCAGCGCGTAGCACAGATACTTGCCGATCAGCGCGACAAGGTAGGTCGGCACCGGCTGGCCCGCGAGGGCCAGGTTGCCCACCGGCACCACCACCGCCAGCACGAAAAGCCCGGCCAGGAAGATGCCCATCCGACGGTCGATCATGTCACGCCTCCACCGCCCGGCCCTTCACCGCGAAGAGGCCGCGCGGCCGCTTCTGGATGAAGAGGATGATGCCGACGAGGATCAGGATCTTGCCCAGCACCGCGCCCGCGAAGGGTTCCAGGAACTTGTTGGCGATGCCCAGCGTGAAGGCGCCGGCCATCGTGCCCCAGATGTTGCCCGCGCCGCCGAAGACCACGACCATGAAACTGTCCACGATGTAGTTCTGCCCCAGGTTGGGGCTGACGTTGTCGATCTGGCTCAGCGCGACCCCCGCCAGCCCCGCGATGCCCGAGCCCAGCCCGAAGGTCAGCGCATCCACCCGCCCGGTGCGGATGCCCATGTTGGCCGCCATCGCCCGGTTCTGGGTGACGGCGCGCATCTGCAAGCCGATCGGCGTGCGTTTCAGCACCATCAGCAACACCGCGAAGACGGCGAAGGCGAAGACCAGGATCCAGAGCCGGTTCCAGGTGATCTGCATCTGGCCCAGGTGGAAGGCGCCCGACATCCAGCCGGGGTTGCCCACGTCGCGGTTGTCGGGGCCGAAGGCGCTGCGCACCGCCTGTTGCAGCATCAGGCTGACCCCCCAGGTGGCCAGCAGCGTTTCCAGCGGGCGGCCGTAGAGGTGGCGCACGATCCCGCGCTCGATCACCACGCCCACCGCGCCCGCGACCACGAAGGCCAGCGGCGCGGCGATCACCAGCGACCAGCCGAACAGCCCCGGCGCCTCGGCCCGGATGACCTGCTGCACCACGAAGGTCGTGTAGGCGCCCAGCATCACCAGTTCGCCATGCGCCATGTTGATGACGCCCATCACCCCGAAGGTGATCGCCAGCCCCACCGCCGCCAGCATCAGGACAGACCCGAGCGACAGGCCGTACCACAGGTTCTGCGCCAGCCCCCAGAACCGCTGGGCCTCGTCGATGCGCGCCAGCGCGGCCTGCGCCGCCTTGGCAAGGTCGGGTTTCGCCGACGCCGCAACCGGCGTCAGCGCGGCGCGGGCGGCATCGTCGCCGCGGGCGGCCAGCGTGGCGATGGCGGCCAGCTGGTCGGGCCCGGCCGCGTCGGGCGATTTCAGCACGGCGGCGGCGCGCGCCTCGGCCAGCGTGGCCGCCACGCCCGCGTCGGTCTCGGCGGCAAGGGCTGCGTCCAGCGCCTCGATCTGGTCGGGGTCCGCGGCCTTCAGCGCGTCGCGCGCGGCGGCCAGCCGCCGGGCCGGATCGGGGTCGCGCAGCGTCAGCATGCCGATCGCGCTGCGCAGGGCGCGGCGCACCGCGTTGTTCACCTTCACCCGGTCGAGGCTGTCGGCCGCGGGGGTGCCCCGGTCGCTGCCATCGACGGCGGCCACCGCGGCGCCGGTCTTGTCATTCACGATCACCGGGGTGCCATCGGCCAGGACCTTCAGGTCATCGGCCTCCAGCGCCCGCAGCACCACAAGCGCGCGCGGATCGCCCGTCAGGCCAAGGTCCTTCACCACCTTGGCGCGGTCGGCGTAGCTGCCGCCGGGCAGGGCCGCGATCAGGCCCGCGAAATCCTGGGCCGCGGCCGCCCCGGCGCACCCCAGCGCCAGAAGCAGGGCCAGCGCCCGCAACAGGGAAGTCATCGGCACACTCCTCCCGATGGGTCGGGTTCGTCGTCGGGGGCAGGGCGCGCGCGCCCCGCCCCCCTGATGGCCGCGGATCAGCCGTTGGCGCCGAGGCAGACTTGCTTGACCTTGTCGTAGTTGCCGCATTTCAGCGTCACCCAGTCGGACACCAGGTCTTTCGATTCCGGCAGGTAGGGCGACCAGGGCTCGCCCGGCACCAGGTCAGGCGTCTTCCAGACCACGTCGAACTGCCCGTCTTCCTGGATCTCGCCGATGTAGACGGGCTTGGTGATGTGGTGGTTGGGCAGCATCTTCGACATGCCGCCGGTCAGGTTCGGCGCCTCGATGCCGGGCAGCGCGTCGATCACCTTGTCGGCATCGGTGGTGCCCGCCTTCTCGACCGCCTTCACCCACATGTTGAAGCCGATGTAATGCGCCTCCATCGGGTCGTTCGTCACCCGCTTGGGGTTGCCGGTGAACTTGTGCCAGGCCTCGATGAAGGCCGCGTTTTCCGGCGTCTTGATCGACTCGAAGTAGTTCCAGGCGGCCAGGTGCCCCACCAGCGGCTTGGTGTCCAGCCCGGCAAGCTCCTCCTCGCCGACCGAGAAGGCGACCACGGGGATGTCCTCGGCCTTGATGCCCTGGTTGCCCAGTTCCTTGTAGAACGGCACGTTGGCGTCGCCGTTGATGGTGGACACCACCGCCGTCTTCTTGCCCGCGGCGCCGAAGGCCTTGATCTTGCTGACCTCGGTCTGCCAGTCGGAGAAACCGAAGGGCGTGTAGTTGATCATGATGTCCTCGTCGGCCACACCCTTCGACTTCAGGTAGGCTTCCAGGATCTTGTTGGTGGTGCGCGGGTAGACGTAGTCGGTCCCCTCCAGCACCCAGCGCTTCACGCCGCCGCCGTCGGCGCTCATCAGGTAGTCCACCGCCGGGATCGCCTGCTGGTTCGGCGCGGCGCCGGTGTAGAAGACGTTGCGTTCGCTTTCCTGGCCCTCGTACTGCACCGGGTAGAACAGGATGCTGTTCAGTTCCTTGAACACCGGCAGCACCGACTTGCGCGACACGGAGGTCCAGCAGCCGAAGACCGCCGCGACCTTGTCCTGGCTGATCAGCTCGCGCGCCTTCTCGGCAAAGAGCGGCCAGTTCGAGGCGGGGTCGACCACGACCGCCTCCAGCTTCTTGCCCAGCACGCCGCCCTTGGCGTTCTGCTCGGCGATCAGCATCAGCATCACGTCCTTCAGTGTGGTCTCCGAAATCGCCATGGTACCGGACAGCGAATGCAGGATGCCGACCTTGATCGTGTCTTCCGCGGCCCAGCCGCGCAGCGGCGCCAGAAGTGGCGCGGCGCCGATCGCGGCGATGCCGCCCAGAAGGTTTCTGCGAGTAACGTTCACGTGGACTTCCCCCGTTGGGGCGGGGGCGCGCCCGGCCCGCACCGGCGCGCATGGCGCTCCCGGTCCGGCTAGGCTATGCTGCCCCCGCAGCGTTTGTTTGCGTTGCATGTGCGGCGCGCCGGGTTTTCGCAGACAGGCGCGCCGCACAGTTTCCAGGCCGGGGCCCGAAGGCGCCCGCCCGACCACGATTCTGCAATGCGGCGATCCGGGCAACGGTTCAGCAGAGGCCGCGCCTGCCCCGGCGGCATTTGCCCGTTTCCCGTGCACTCGCCCGGCCGCCTGCCGCATCCTTCGGCGGCCCCCTGTCGCGCGGGGCGCGGCCGCGCTACGATCCCGGCCGGGCAGGGCAGGGAGAGATGGCATGACCCGCTACAACCAGCCGCTGGGCGGCAACGAGATGCCCCGCTTCGGCGGGCCCGCCAGCATGATGCGGCTGCCGGTGCAGGACACGGCGGCGGGGCTTGATGCCTGTTTCGTCGGCATCCCGATGGACATCGGCACCTCGAACCGTCCCGGCACCCGGCTGGGCCCCCGGCAGATCCGCGACGAAAGCCGGATGCTGCGGCCCTACAACATGGCCACCGGCGCCGCCCCCTTCGAACGGATGCAGGTGGCCGACATCGGCGACGTGCCAATCAACACCTTCGACCTGAAGAAGACGGTCGACATCATCACCGCCCACTATCGCGGCATCCTGGCGCACGGGGCGATTCCGCTGACGCTGGGGGGCGATCACACGCTGACCTGGCCCATCCTGCGGGCGATGAAGGAAAGATACGGGCCCGTCGCGCTGATCCATGTGGATGCGCATGCCGACATCAACGACACGATGTTCGGCGAGAAGGTGGCGCATGGCTGCCCCTTCCGCCGCGCGTGGGAGGACGGCTGCCTGCTGAACGACCGGGTGTTCCAGATCGGCCTGCGCGGCACCGGCTATGCGCCCGAGGATTTCGACTGGGGCCGTGACAGGGGCTGGACGGTGGTGCAGGCCGAGGCCTGCTGGCACCGGTCGCTGGTGCCGCTGATGGCCGAGGTGCGCGCGAAGATCGGCGACGCGCCCTGCTACCTCAGCTATGACATCGACAGCCTGGATCCGGCCTTCGCGCCGGGCACCGGCACGGTCGAGGTGGGGGGGCTGACGATCTGGCAGGCGCTGGAGATCGTGCGCGGCTGCGCCGGGCTCAACCTTGTCGGCTGCGATCTGGTCGAGGTCTCGCCGCCCTACGACCCGTCGGGAAACACGGCGCTGGTGGCGGCGAACCTGCTCTACGAGATGCTGTGCGTGCTGCCCGACCGGCGGGCGGGGGGCTGACCCCCCGGGCCGGTCGCGCAGCGCCGACCGCTCAGGCGGCGCGAGCCGATTCACGCGCGACTTGCGCGATCATGCCGCTGTGCAGGCCGATGTCGGCCAGCTCGCGCTCGGTCAGGGCGGACAGTTCCGCATAGACCTGGCGCTCGACGGCGCGGCGGCGCAGGAAGGTCTGCACCAGCGCGCGCAGGCCGGTACCGGCAGCGGTGCGGGCGGGGGCGTTCGTGGTGATGGTGGTCATGGTCAGCGTCCTTGTGGATCGAATCTCTGTGTCTTTCTGCGGTGCAGAGATAGGCGCCCTTCCCGCCGGGCACATCGGATGAAGTCGTATTCCAGAGATGCACTGAACGCATGGCTCCGGCGTCTGACGCATGACGCGGCGGGGAGGGAACGGTCGCTGGCGACCCCGGGAGGAATCGAACCCCCAACCTCGGACTTAGAAGGTCCTTGCTCTATCCAGTTGAGCTACGGGGCCGCGGCGGGTTCGTGATAGCCTGAACGCCGGGCGGCGGGAAAGGCGAAAGTTGGCCTGTCCGCCGAATGCCCCGCCGCGCCCCCGCCGCGCCCCCGCCCTGCCGCCGCCGTGCCCCGCCCTGCCGCAGGCTGCGCGGAATTCGGGCATCTTTCGGGAAGCTGCCGCTTTTCGCGGCAACCCGGCCCCGCGCGGCCGCCCCTGCGTCCGGGGCGACCCGGCGATGCCCCGGGGTGCGGCGGGGTTTGCTAGCCCAGGAAGGCGCTAGTTTGCCCGTCCGATTTATGGGACGGTGCCCCAACCTGAACCGGGAAGCCCCATGTCGATCAAGGCCGCGATCCACCATCTGACGCATTACACCTATGATAGGCCGGTGATCCTCGGCCCGCAGGTGATCCGGCTGCGCCCTGCGCCGCACAGCCGGACGCGGGTGATCTCGCATGCGCTGAAGGTCGGGCCGCAGCCGCATTTCGTGAACCACCAGCAGGATCCCTATGGCAACTGGCTGGCGCGCTACGTCTTTCCAGAGCCCGTGCGCGAGCTGAAGATCGAGGTCGATCTGGTGGCCGACATGACGGTCTACAACCCCTTCGACTTCTTCGTGGAAGAGGCAGCAGAGACCTGGCCGTTCGACTACCCCGCCGATCTGGCCGACGACCTGACGATCTACCGCCGCCCCGAACCCGCGGGCCCCGCCTTGCGGGCCTTTCTGGACCGGGTGCCCAAGGGGCGGCAGCGCACGGTGGATGTCGTGGTGGGGCTGAACGCGCAGGTGGCGCGCGAGGTGGGCTATGTCATCCGCATGGAACCCGGCGTGCAAAGCCCCGAGGACACCTTTGCCCGCGGCACCGGGTCCTGCCGGGATTCGTCCTGGCTTCTGGTGCAGGCGCTGCGGCACCTGGGCTTTGCCGCGCGCTTCGTCTCGGGCTACCTGATCCAGCTCAAGCCCGACCTGAAGGCGCTTGACGGCCCCTCGGGGACCGCGGTGGACTTCACCGACCTGCACGCCTGGGCCGAGGTCTACATCCCCGGCGCGGGCTGGATCGGGCTGGACCCGACCTCTGGGCTACTGACCGGGGAAAGCCACATTCCGCTGGCCGCCACCCCGCATTACCGCACCGCCGCGCCGATCTCGGGCGGCTATGCCGGGCAGGCCGAGGTGGGGTTCGATTTCGCCATGTCGGTCAGCCGGGTGGCCGAACATCCGCGCATCACCAGGCCGTTCAGCGATGCGGCCTGGGACCGGCTGAACGCGCTGGGCCGCAAGGTTGACGACGCCCTTCTGGCAGGCGACGTGCGGCTGACGATGGGGGGCGAGCCCACCTTCGTGTCGATCGACGATTTCGAAAGCGCCGAATGGAACACCGCCGCCGTGGGCCCGACCAAGCGCATCCTGGCCGACCGGCTGATCCGCCGCCTGCGCGACCGGTTCGCGCCGGGGGGCTTCCTGCATTACGGGCAGGGCAAGTGGTATCCGGGCGAGACGCTGCCGCGCTGGACCTTCTCGCTGTACTGGCGGCAGGATGGCCAGCCGATCTGGCAGGACGCCGGGCTGATCGCCGAAGAGGGGGCGCGGGCGGCCGTGGGTCCGCTCGAGGCGCAGGAGTTCCTGCGCGAGATGGCGGCCGAGCTCGAGGTGCCCGAGGATCATATCCTGCCCGCCTACGAAGACCCCGCGGAATGGCTGGTGAAAGAGGCGAACCTGCCCCCGAACGTCAGCCCCGAGAATTCGAAGCTCGACGATGCCGAGGCGCGCCACCGCATCGCGCAGGTGTTTGACCGCGGCCTGACGGTGCCCACGGGCTTCGTGCTGCCGATCCAGCGCGCGCAGGCGCGGGCGGGGGGGCCGCGCTGGCAGTCGGAACGCTGGCGGCTGCGGCGGCGGCACATGTTCCTGGTGCCGGGCGACAGCCCGGTGGGCTACCGCCTGCCGCTGACCGCGCTGCCGTGGCTGTCGCCTGCGGTCTATCCCTACGTCACCCCGGCCGATCCCTTCGCCCCGCGCGCGCCGCTGCCCGAGGTGGCGCCGCCCGATCCGCAGCGCAAGTCGCAGCCGCTGGCCAGTTTCGTGGCCACCAGCCCGCAGCAGAGCTTCCAGCCGCAGAGCCCGGTCGAGATCGAGGGTTTCGTGCGCACCGCCATCAGCGCCGAGCCGCGCGACGGCCGGCTGTGCGTCTTCATGCCGCCGGTGGTGGCGGTCGAGGATTACCTCGACCTCGTCCGCGCGGCCGAGGCGGCGGCCCGGCGGCTGGGGCTGAAGGTGCATGTCGAAGGCTACGCCCCCCCGCAGGACCCGCGGCTGAACGTGATCCGCGTGGCGCCCGACCCCGGCGTGATCGAGGTGAACATCCACCCCGCGGCAAGCTGGGCCGACTGCGTGGCCACCACCGAGGCGGTCTATGAAGAGGCCCGCCTGTGCCGCCTGGGGGCCGACGCGTTCATGATTGACGGCAAGCACACCGGCACCGGCGGCGGCAACCATGTGGTGGTCGGCGGCGCCACGCCCGATGACAGCCCCTTCCTGCGCCGCCCCGATCTGCTGGCCAGCCTGATCCTGCACTGGAACCGGCACCCCTCGCTCAGCTACCTCTTTTCCGGGCTCTTCATCGGCCCGACCAGCCAGGCCCCCCGGATCGACGAGGCGCGGCACGATGCGCTGTACGAACTGGAAATCGCGCTGGCCCAGATCCCGCCGCCGGGGCAGGGGATGCCGCCCTTGCCCTGGCTGACCGACCGGCTCTTGCGCAACATCCTGACCGATGTGACCGGCAACACCCACCGGGCCGAGATCTGCATCGACAAGCTCTATTCCCCCGACGGTCCCACCGGGCGGCTGGGGCTGGTCGAGTTCCGCGGCTTCGAGATGCCGCCCAACGCGCGGATGAGCCTGGCGCAGCAGCTTCTGCTGCGGGCGCTGATCGCGCGGTTCTGGGCGGCGCCCGCGACCGGGCGGCTGACCCGCTGGGGCACCGCGCTGCACGACCGTTTCATGCTGCCCCATCATGTCTGGGCTGATTTCCTGGACGTGCTGGCCGACCTCAAGGCGCATGGCTTCGATCTGGACCCCGACTGGTTCAAGGCGCAGGCCGAGTTCCGCTTTCCCTTCTGCGGCGAGGTGCAGGCCGAGGGCGTGCGGCTGGAACTGCGGCAGGCGCTGGAACCCTGGCATGTGCTGGGCGAGACCGGCGCGATCGGCGGCACCGTGCGCTATACCGACAGCTCGACCGAGCGGTTGCAGGTGACGCTGACCACGCCCGATCCGGGGCGCTACGCCGTCACCTGCAACCGGCGCCGTCTGCCGCTTCAGACCGTCAACCCCGGCGTGGCGGTGGCGGGGGTGCGCTACAAGGCCTGGCAGCCCGCCAGCGCGATGCACCCGGTCCTGCGGGTGGATGCGCCGCTGACCTTCGACATCTACGACACCTGGTCGGGCCGGGCGCTGGCGGGCTGCGTCTACCATGTGGCCCATCCCGGCGGGCGCAACTACGACACCTTCCCCGTGAACGGAAACGAGGCCGAGGCGCGCAGGCTGGCGCGGTTCCAGCCCTTCGGCCATCACGGCGGCGCCTACGATCCGGTCCCCGAGGTGCCGCACCCCGAGTTTCCGCTGACGCTTGACCTGCGCCGGGCGCCGGGGCTCTAGCATGGGGGGGGCGGCGCAGCAGACGGGCGGCAGATGGGCGGCGCTGCTGGCGCGCTATGCCCCCATGCCCGGCGTCGCCGACGAGCTGATGGACCCCGCAGGCCGGGTGCGCCCGGTCTGGCACGGGCTTCTGGACCATCTGGCCGCCCGCAGCCCCGCCGAGGTCGACGCGCAGATCGCGCGGGGCGAACATTACCTGCGCGATGCGGGCGTGTTCACCCGGCTTTATTCCTCGAAGGACGAGACCGAGCGCGCCTGGCCGCTGAGCCCGGTGCCGGTGATCCTGCCCGAACGCGACTGGACCCATATCGCCGAGGGCCTGCGCCAGCGCGCCGACCTGCTGGAGGCGGTGGTGCGCGACCTTTACGGCCCCGGCCGGCTGGTGGCCGAGGGGCATCTGCCCGCGGCGCTGGTGGCGGGCAGCCCCGAATGGCTGCGCCCGCTGGTGGGGGCGGAACCCCGCGGCGGGCATTTCCTGCATTTGTTGGCCTTCGAGCTTGGCCGCAGCCCCGATGGCGGCTGGTTCGTTCTGGGCGACCGGACGCAGGCGCCCTCGGGGGCGGGTTTCGCGCTGGAAAACCGGGTGGCGACCAGCCGGGTCTTTTCCGACCTCTACCCCGAGGCGAATGTGGAACGCCTTGCCCCCTTCTTCCGCCGCTTCCGCGACGCGCTGAACGGGCTGCGGGCCGACGATGACAGCCGCGTGGGCATCCTGACCCCGGGGCCGATGAACGACACCTATTACGAACACGCCTATATCGCCCGCTACCTCGGCTTCATGCTGCTGCAGGGCGACGACATGGTGGTGCAGGACGGCCGCCTGATGGTGCGCACCGTCGCGGGCCCGCGGCCCGTCTCGGTGCTCTGGCGCAGGCTCGATGCGGCCTTCGCCGATCCGCTGGAACTGGATGCCGCCTCGCGGCTGGGCACGCCGGGGCTGGTGGGGGCGATCCGCGCGGGGCAGGTGGGCATGGTCAACGCGCTGGGCGCGGGCGTGGTGGAGGCGCGCGCGCTGATGGCCTTTCTGCCGCGGCTTGCGCCCCTGCTGACCGGGGCGCCGCTGCGGCTGCCCAACATCGCGACATGGTGGTGCGGGCAGGCGGCGGAACGCGACTATGTGGCGCGCAATGCCGGGCGGATGATGATCGGCCCGGCGCATTCCAACCGGCTCTTCTTCGAGGAACAGGCCGGCCACCGCCACGACCGCCCGCTGGCGGACTGGCTGGAGGCCGAGGGTGCGGCGCTGGTGGCGCAAGAGGCGGTGGCGCTGTCGACGACCCCGGTCTGGGACGGCGGCGCGCTGGTGCCCCGGCCGATGAGCCTGCGGGTGTTCCTGGCGCGGACGCCCGACGGCTGGGCGGTGATGCCGGGTGGCTATGCCCGGATCGGGCAGGGCGGCGAGACGACGGCCGTCACCATGCAGGCGGGGGGGCGGGTGGCCGATGTCTGGGTGGTGGCCGACGCGCCGGTTGCGGCCGAGACGATGGTGCCGCCCACCGCCGCCTTCCGCCGCAGCGAGGTGTCGATCCTGCCTGCCCGCGCGGCCGACAACCTGTTCTGGCTGGGCCGCTATGTCGAGCGGGTCGAGGCGGTGGTGCGGCTGCTGCGCGCCTATCACCTGCGCCTGGCCGAGACCGACCGCGGCGAACGCCCGCTGCTGACGCGGCTGGCCGGCTTCCTTGCGCTTCAGGGCGTGGCGGTCGAGGCGCCGCTTGCGGCGGTGCTCGCCCCCCGCGTGGCCGCCGCGCGGGCCTGCGCCGGGCAGGTGCGCGACCGGTTCTCGATCGACGGATGGCTGGCGCTGACCGATCTGGGGCAGGCGGTGGCCACGCTCGACAGCCCCGGCGCCACCGGCAGCGAGGCTGCACGCCGGCTGGGCCAGATCCTGCGCCAGATCGCGGGATTTTCCGGGCTGGTGCATGAAAACATGTACCGCTTCACCGGCTGGCGGTTCCTGACGCTGGGGCGCGCGCTGGAACGGGCGAATGCGATGGCCTGGACGCTGGCCGAATTTGCCGACCCCGCGATGCCCGACGGCGCGCTGGATCTGGCGGTGGAGGTGGGCGACAGCCTGATGACCCATCGCCGCCGCTATGCGGTGGCCACCACGCGCGACACGGTGGTGGATCTGCTGGCGCTGGATGAACGCAACCCGCGCGCGATCCTGTATCAGCTGGATCTGGTGCGCGACCTGGTGGATCGCCTGCCGGGGCAGGGGGCCGACGGGCAACTGACGCCGCTGGCCCGCCGGGTGCTGAAGGTGCAGACCGATCTGGCCGTGGCCGATCCCGGAACGCTGGACACTGCCGCCTTGCAGGCCCTGCGCGCCCGGACCGACGAGATCGCCACGCTTCTCGCGCGCGCCTACCTGACCTGACATGCTCTACGACATCGGCCTGACCATCACCTACAGCTATGCCCCGACCTCGGGGCCGGGGCGGCATCTGCTGCGGCTGATGCCCGCCACCCTGCCCGGGCGGCAGCGGCTGGTCGCCGGGCGGCTGGCGGTCGAGCCGCGCCCGGCCGAAGAGCGCCGCTGGACCGATTTCTGGGGCAACGCGGTGACCGAGGTGGCCTTTGCCGGCGGGCACGCGCAGGAACGCTTCCGCCTGAGCGCGCGGGTCGAGGTGACGGCCGCGCCGCCCGCGCTGGACCTGTCGGCGCCGCTGGCGCGACTGGGGGCGGAACTGGCCGCGCAGCGCAGCCTTGGCCCCGCCGCGCCGCATCACTTCCTGGGCCCGTCCGACCGGGTGCGGCCCTGGGCCGGGGCGACCGATTACGCCCGCGCCTTGCTTGGCCCCGACATGACCACGCTGGCCATCGTGCAGGCCGTGGGGCAGGCGCTGCACCGCGACATGCGGTTCGACGCGCAGGCCACCACCGTCGATACCGATCCGGCCGAGGCCTTCGCCCGCCGCCGGGGCGTCTGCCAGGATTTCAGCCAGATCATGATCGCCTGCCTGCGGGGCCTCGGGATACCGGCGGGCTATGTCTCGGGCTTTTTGCGCACCACGCCGCCGCCGGGGCGCGCGCGGCTGGCGGGGGCCGATGCGATGCACGCCTGGGTGCGCGCCTGGTGCGGGGTGGAAACCGGCTGGGTGGATTACGACCCCACCAACGCGGTGATGCCGGGGGCCGATCACATCGTCGTGGCGCAGGGGCGCGATTACGCCGACGTGGCGCCGGTGCGCGGGATCCTGCGGCTGGCCGCGGCGGCGGTCACCACGCAGGCGGTGGATGTGCTGCCCTTGCCCTGATCAGGCGAATTTCGCGTCGATCAGCGGCCGGCAGAACATGTCGTAGAACAGGTCGATGGCGCGGCGCACCTTCTCGTCGGCCAGCGAATAGTAGATCGCCTTGCCGTCGCGGCGGCAGGCCACCATTCCTTCCAGCCGCAGCCGTGCAAGCTGCTGGCTGACCGCCGCCTGCCGCGAGGCCAGCAGCAGTTCCAGTTCGGTCACCGATTTCTCGCCCGAGGACAGGTGGCACAGGATCATCAGCCGCCCCTCATGCGCCAGCGCCTTGAGGAAGTTCGCCGCCGACTGTGCCTGCCCGGCCATCTCGTCGACCGAGATCGCGGCGCAGGTGGCGAATTCGGCCACTTCGGGCGGTATCCCCTGCGCCGGTTCGGTCGGTTCCGTATCCTGCTGTTCGAGCGTCATCCCGATCACCCCCTCCCGCCAGGGCAGGCTGGCGGACATCGCGCGGGAACTGACCCGTTCCCCGGGCTCGTCACCGCCCGGGAGGCCCCCGGTCGGCGGTCGATCCTGCGTATATATTGCAAGGTGATAATATGACAATGCCCCCGCGGCAATCCCGGCCGCTGCGACAGAAGGTCATGCGGTGGCGGCAAGCCCCGTGTAGCGGCCGCGCGAAAACACCAGCGGCGCCCCGTCGGTGAAGCTGGCGCGCAGCACGCGGCCCACCACGATCACATGGTCGCCCGCCTCGTGCGCCGCCGCGTGTTCGCATTCGAACCGCGCCAGCGTGCCCGGCAGCAGCGGCATCCCTTCCGGCGAACGGGTCATGTGCAGCCCGGCAAAGTGGTCGTCGGGCCGGGTGAAGTGGCGGGCCAGCTCCTCCTGCCCCTCGGCCAGCACATGGATGGCGAAATGGGGCGCATGGGCGAAGGTTGCAAAGCGGCGCGAGGCGCGCGCGGGCGACCACAGCACCAGCGGCGGGTCCAGCGAGACGGCGGCAAAGCTGTTCGCCGTCAGCCCCACCGGGCCCTGCGCGCCCTCGGCGGTGATGACCGTGACGCCGGTCGTGAACCGGCCAAGCGCATCGCGGAACAGCCGCGCAGTCTCGGGGCCGGGGGTGAACGCGGTTTCAGTGGTCACGGCGGATCCATCCATCTCAGGGCACCTCGCGGCCGGTGGCCAGCGTGTAGAGATCGAACCATGTAGAGCGGTCGATCTCCAGCTTCAACGCATCGCTGAGGCGCGAAATCCGGGCCAGGCTGTTGGTGCCCAGCACCGGCAGGATGCGCGCGGGGTGGCGCAGCAGCCAGGCGATGGCGACCGCCGTCGCATCCACCCCCTGCGCCGCGCCGATCTCGGCCAGCCGGTCGTGCAGCGCCGCGTTCTGTGGCGCGAAGAGCCGCCCCCCCGCCAGCGGCGACCAGGCCATCGGCGCCAGCCCGCGTTCCTGCAGGAAGGCCAGATCGCCGTCCACGAAGGGCGCGGTGTGCAGCAGCGACAACTCGATCTGGTTGGTGGCCAGCCGCGTTTCCATCGCCGATTGCAGCAGCGTCAGATCCCAGGGGCGGAAGTTCGACACGCCCACCGCCGCCACCTTGCCGCTGGCCACCAGCGCATCCAGCGCCTCGCCGGTTTCCACATGGTCCATCAGCGGGTCGGGCCGGTGGATCAGCAGCAGGTCGATCCGGTCGGTGTGCAGGTCGCGCAGCGACGCCTCGACCGTGGCGCGCAGATGGGCGGCGGTGGTGTCGTAATGCTTCACCCGCGCCGCGGCATGGCGCCCGACCGGCGCCACGATCCCGCATTTGGTGACGATCTCCATCCGGTCGCGCAGCCCCGGCGCGGCCCGCAGCGCGGCGCCGAAGATCGCCTCGGCGGTGTAGCCGCCATAGATGTCGGCCAGATCGAAGCTGGTGATGCCCTGCGCCAGGCACGCCTCGATCTTGGCCTGCACATGGGCGGGCGAGGTGTCGGCATCGTCGCCCACCCGCCACAGCCCGTAGACCAGGCGTGACAGGCGCAGGCCCTTTTGCGGCTTGACGTAATCCATCACCGGCGCACCCCCGTGCCCAGCGGCGTGGCCGGGGTTTCGGCGGGCACCCGCCCGTAGGCATGGGGCAGCGAGACGGTCTTCAGTTGCGGCAGCACCTTGGTGCCGAACTGCTCGGCCTCGTCCAGATGCGGATAGCCCGAGAAGATGAAGGCGCGGATGCCCATCTTCTGATAGGCCTCGATCTGGCTTAACACCTGATCGGTCGATCCCACCAGCGCCGCCCCGCAGCCCGACCGCGCGCGGCCGATCCCGGTCCACAGATGCGGTTCCACATAGCCGAACTGGTCGGCCAGTTCCCGCACCCGCGCCTGATGCGCCACGCCCAGGCTTTTGGCGTCATGCGCGCGTTCGCGGATCAGCTTGCCGTATTCGTCGTTCAGCTTCGACACCAGGCTTTCGGCATACTCCCGCGCCTCGGCCTCGGTGTCGCGCACGATCATGTGCACACGCAGCCCGTAATCCAGCGTCCGCCCATGCGCCGCCGCGCGGGCGTGGACCGCGCGCATCCGCTCGGCCAGTTGCTCTTTCGTCTCGGGCCACATCAGGTAGACGTCGCAATGCTCGGCGCACAGCTCCAGCGCGTCGGGCGAATAGCCGCCGAAATACATCAGCGGCCCGCCGTTCTGCTGGTAGGGCCTGGCGGGCTCGGTCGGCACGCCCTTGAACTGATAGACCTCGCCATCGTGGTCGATCGTGTCGCGCGTCCAGGCCTGGCGCAGGATCTGCACCACCTCGCGCGACCGCTGGTAGCGAAAGCGGCTGTCGGCCACCTCGCCGGGGAAGTCGCTGCTGATGATGTTCAGCACCAGCCGCCCCTTCAGCATGTGGTCGAGCGTGGCAATCGTGCGCGCCAGCATGATCGGCTGCATCTCGCCGCAGCGCACCGCGGCCAGCAGGTTCATCCGGCTGGTGATCGGCGCGCAGGCGGCGACAAAGCTCAGCGTGTCCTGGCCCACCTGATAGGACGAAGGGCACAGGATGTTGCGGAACCCCAGCCGTTCGGCGGTGGTCACGATCTGCGAGCAATGCTCCCAACTGGACCGCAGCGCGCCGTCGGGCACGCCAAGATAGCGGTAATCGTCGGAACAGAGCGCGGCGAACCAGCTGACCTCGGCGGCGTCGAGGTCGGCGGATGTGACGGGCACGATGGTCATCGAATCTCCTCCCGGGGGCGCATTTGCTCTTGTGTAGGCCGCACCTTGATGTAGATCAATAGTGTATCAATTTGCCCGAAGGCGCGACTCCATGCCCCATCCCGGCTCTCTGCCGCTGTACCAGCAGATCAGCGAACTGCTGATCCGCGACATCGCGGCGGGGCGGCTGACCGATGGCACCCGCCTGCCGCCCGAACGCGAGATGGCGGCGGGCATGGGCATCGCGGTGGGCACGCTGCGCAAGGCGCTGGCCGATCTGGCGGCCAAGGGCCTGCTGGAACGGGTGCAGGGGTCGGGCAACTACATCCGCGCGCGAAGCGGGGTGGACAGCGTCTATGCGCTGTTCCGGCTGGAACTGCCCGATGGCGGCGGGCTGCCCACCGCGCAGGTGCTGGCGGTCGACCGGCTGGCGAAACCGGCCGACGCGCCGCCCTTCGGCCGCGCCGCCGAGGGGCACCGCATCCGCCGCCTGCGCTTCCTGTCGGGCACGCCTGTGGCGGTCGAGGAAATCTGGCTCGACGGCGCCTGCATCGACCGGCTGACGGCCGAGGATCTGTCGGAATCGCTCTACCTGTTCTACCGCCAGCGCCTTGGCCTCTGGATCCAGCGGGCCGAGGACCGGGTGGGGCAGGGGCCGGTGCCCGGCTGGGCGCCCGCGGCCTTCGCGCCCCGCCCCGGCACGCCGGTGCCGC
>JAJZVD010000005.1 GCA_021845805.1 Pseudomonadota bacterium
TGCAGCGCTTCGCGGCCCATGTCAGGGATCTGAAGGTGCTGTCGGAAACCGATGCCGACCTGGCCGCCGCGCTGACCGACCGTGACGTGATCGTGTTTTCCACCGGGGCCGATGCGGTGCTGCGCCATGCGCCCGCGGGGGCCCGGGCCATCGAATATCGCCACATCCCCGATCCGGGCGATGTGGACAGGGTGATCCGCCCGCTGGTGCGCGACGTGCTGGCGGGTGAGCAGGACAACGAGCGGGACGGCGCGGACGCGCCCGCAGCAGGGAAGGACGCATCGTGAAGATCAGCGAGATGAACTGGGGCCAGGTCGAGGCCTATCTGAAACATGACGACCGCGCCGTACTGCCGCTGGGCAGCACCGAACAGCACGCGGGCCTGTCGCTTTCGGTCGATTCGATCCTGTCCGAACAGGTGGCGCTGGAAGCCGCCGCGCCGCTGGGCATCCCGGTGTTCCCGGTCGTGGCCTATGGGGTCACGCCCTATTTCCTGGCCTATCC
This sequence comes from Pseudomonadota bacterium, assembly GCA_021845805.1. GTDB lineage: Bacteria > Pseudomonadota > Alphaproteobacteria > Rhodobacterales > Rhodobacteraceae > Solirhodobacter. The sequence continues at coordinate 505 of JAJZVD010000005.1, forward strand.
GGGGTCGGTCAGCCTGCGGGTGGAAACCTATGTGCGGCTGGTGCGCGACATCCTGGACAGCCTGAAGCGGCAGGGCTTCCGCCGCATCCTGATGGTGAACGGCCACGGCGGCAACCAGCTCGCGGGCAGCCTGGCGATCGAGTGGATGGCCGACAACCCCGGCTCGGCGGTGAAGTTCCACAACTGGTGGAACGCGCCGCGCACCTTCGCCAAGGTGCAGGAAACCGACCCCGTGGCCTCGCATGCCTCGTGGATGGAGAACTTTGCCTGGACCCGGCTGCCCGGCGTGGTGCAGCCAAGCCAGCAGAAGCCGATGATCGACGCCGCGCGGATGCGGGTGATGGACCCCGACAAGGTGCGCGCCTACCTGGGCGACGGCAACTTCGGCGGTTACTACGAACGCCCCGACAGCGAGATGCAGGCGATCTGGGACATCGCGGTGGCCGAGACGCGCGAGCTGATGGAAGGGCCCTGGGCATGACCGAGCCGATCGTCATCTGGGGCGCGGGCGCGATCGGCGGCTCGCTGGGGGCGGCCTTCGTGCGGGCGGGGCGGCCGGTGATCTTCGTGGACAACGTGCCCGAGCATGTCGCCGCGATCCGGGCGCAGGGCCTCAGGATCGACGGGCCGCTGGTGCAGGAGGTGGTGCAGGCCCCGGCCTGCCTGCCGGGCGAGCTGACCGGGCAGTACCGGCTGATCTTCCTGTGCGTGAAGGCGCAGCACACCGCGGCGGCGGCGGCGCAACTGGCACCGCATCTGGCGGCGGATGGCGCGGTGGTTTCGGCGCAGAACGGGCTGAACGAACTGGTGATCGCCGAGGCGGTGGGCCGCGCGCGCACCATCGGCTGTTTCGTGAACTTCGGCGCCGATTACCTGGAACCGGGCGTCGTGCATTACAGCGGCCGCGGCGCCGTGGTGGTGGGCGAGCTGGACGGCCGCACCACCCCGAGGATCGAGGAGATCTTCGCGCTGTTGCAGAGGTTCGAGCCGAACGCGGTGCTGACCGGGAACATCTGGGGCTATCTCTGGGGCAAGCTGATCTATGGGGCGCTTCTGTTCGCCACCGCGCTGACGAATGAAAGCATTGCCGATGCGCTGGACGCGCCCGAATGGCGCGACACGCTGACCCGGCTGGGCCAGGAGGTGGCGCGCGTGGCGGCGGCCGAAGGCGTGGCGCTGATGGGGTTTGACGGCTTCATCCCCGCCGCCTTCTCGGCCGGGGCCGGTACGGCCGCGCTGGCGGAATCCTTCGATCTGATGGTGGCGCACAATCGCCGGTCGACCAAATCGCATTCGGGCATCTGGCGCGACCTTGCGATTCGCAAGCGCCCGACCGAGGCCGATGCGCAACTGGGCCCGATCGTGGCCGCCGCCGCCCGCCACGGCCTGCGCGCGCCGCTGACGGAACGGGTGATCGCTATGATCCACGAGATCGAACAGGGCCGCCGCCCGCTGGCGCGCGAGAACATGGACCAGTTGGGCGCAGAGGTGGCGGCATGAGCTTCGACTTCAGCGGCGATTCCGTCATCGTCACCGGTGCCGCGCACGGGTTCGGCCGGGCCATCGCGCTGGCGTTCCGGCAGGCGGGCGCGCGGGTGTGTGCGCTGGATGTGAACGCCGAAGGGCTGGCCGAAACCGCCCGGCTGGGCGGCGCGGGGCTGTCGACCGGGGTGCTGGACGTGGGCGACCGCGCGGCGGTGCAGGCCGCCGTGGCGGGGCTGGAGGCGGCGGGGTTTTCGGCCACGATCCTGGTGAACAACGCAGGCGGCGTGCGCGGCCAGGTCGGCCGCCCGATCGAGGCGATTTCCGAGGCCGACTGGCAGGGGATCTTCGATGTGAACCTGGCGGGCGCGTTCTGGATGGCGCAGGCGGTGGCCCCTGCGATGAAGGCGCGCCGGGCGGGGCGGATCGTCATGATCTCGTCGGGCGCGGGGCTGGGGATCAGCCTGACGGGCATTCAGGCCTATGCCAGCGCCAAGGCCGGGCAGATCGGGCTGACCCGGCAGCTTGCGCATGAGCTTGGCCCCTGGGGCATCACGGTGAACAACGTGGCGCCGGGCTTCGTGCGGTCGAACCCCACGACCGAACGGCAGTGGGAGGCGATGGGCGCCGAGGGCCAGGCGGGCCTGATCGAGCGGATCGCGCTGAAGCGGCTGGGCACGCCGGACGACATCTCGAACGCGGTGATGTTCTTCGCCTCGCCGCTGGCGGGCTGGATCACCGGGCAGGTGCTGTCGGTGGATGGCGGCAAATGACGGTCGAGGCGCATCTGCTGACGGAAGAGCTCGCGATCCTGGACAGCCTGAAGGCCTTTTGCCGGATCGAGAGCGTCAGCGCGGACCCCGGCTATGCCGACGGCATCGACGAGGCCGCGGCCTTCGTGGCCGGGGCGCTGCGGCAGGCGGGCTTTCCGGTGGTGGAGGTGATCGAGACCGGCGGGCATCCGGCCGTCTACGCCGAACGCTGCGAGCGTCCGGGGGCGCCCACGATCCTGATCTACGGGCACTATGACGTGCAGCCGCCCGACCCGCTTGAGGCCTGGCGCTCGCCGCCCTTCGCGCCCGAGGTCCGCGACGGGCGGCTTTATGCGCGCGGGGTCTCGGACGACAAGGGGCCGCTTCTGCTGCCGATCAAGGTGGCCGAGGCGTTTCACCGGCTGGAGGGCGGGCTGCCGCTGAACGTGAAGTTCCTGATCGAGGGCGAAGAGGAATCCGGCAGCCCGCATTTCGCGCCGACCGTGGCGCGGCTGGCCGAGCGGCTGGCCTGTGATGTCGCGGTGTCGGCCGATGGCGCGATGTGGCGCGACGACCTGCCCTCGGTTCTGGTGGCGGGGCGCGGGCTGGTGGCGCTGGAGGTCACGGTGACCGGCGCGGGCAAGGACCTGCATTCGGGCCGCCACGGGGGCAGCGCCCCCAATCCGTTGCAGGCGCTGGTGGCGCTGCTGGCCACGCTGCACGGGCCGGATGGCCGCGTCGCGGTGCCGGGCTTTGCCGCGGGCGCCCTGCCGCCCGATCCGGCGATCGCCGCGGCGATCCGGGCGGCGAACATCGACCCGGGCGCCTATTTCGACCAGATCGGCGCCCCGCGGCCCGACCCCCTGCCCTCGGCCGAGGAACTGCTGACGCGGCAATGGCTGGAACCCACGCTGGAGCTGAACGGGATTTCCGGCGGCTATGCGGGGCCCGGCACCAAGACGGTGATCCCGTCGGAGGCGCGCGCCAAGATCACCTGTCGGCTGGTGGCCGGGCAATCGCCCGATACCGCCTTTGCCGCCATCGCCGCGCATCTTGACCGCCACGCGCCCGCGGGCGTGCGGGTCGCGGTGCATCGCCACGGGCCGGGGTCGGATGCCTTCGCGCTGGACCCGGGCCTGCCCGCGCTGCGGGTGGTCGAGGAGGTCTTCGCCGAGGTCTTCGGCCGCCCGCCGCTGCGGGTGGCGATGGGGGCCACGATCCCGGTGCCCGCGGTGTTCCAGCGCCACCTTGGGGTCGGCACGGTGTTCTTTTCCTTCTCGACCTCGGACGAGGATTACCACGCCCCGAACGAGTTCTTCCGGCTGGCCAACCTGCGGCGGGGGCTGGTGGCCTGGGCCCGGCTGTTCCGGCGGCTAGCGGCCTGATCGGGGCCGCCCTGCCTTCTGGCGGCGTTTTTTCTGACGGGATGCCGCGCATTGCGGCGTAATTGCGGCATTTCACACGAAACCCGCGGCACCAGAATTGAGAGGCCATTCAATTCTCGATCTGGAACCCGTTGATTACGAATGGATTTTGGCGAATTCGCTTGGCACCCTCGCTCTCCTCAAGGATGCATTAACCAAATAAAGGCGCAAAATCAGCGCGTTAAGGTTAATGCCATTGCGCCAACCCCGGCGATTTTCGACCGGTCGGGGGGCAAAGCAGGCCGGACGACGGGGCCGATTTGCAGGCGAAAGGCCCTGCGACACAGTGGCGCCGAAGCTCAAATCGATTTTAGTCGCATTCGCATTTCCATATTTGCGACACATTTTAACGGAAGATCGGGAATCACTGAGGGCATCAAGCCAAGGGGTGGCGCCGTGACCAGGCCGGAAACCGAAATCGAGACGCCGGGGGCATCGGGAACGATGCTGCGCGCGGTCGGTGTCGGCATGGTCACGGGTTACGGAAGCGCGATCGCGATCCTGCTGGCGGATGGTGGCTGGCTGGCGGCGCTGCTGGCGGTGCCGACCATGGGCACCGTCGGGCTGATGGGCGCAGGACTGGTGCGGGTGGTCCACCTGGCGCGCAGGCCCACCCGGACCAAGAAGATCATGCAGAGCACCTGACGGGGCTCAGCCGCGCAGCACCTGAAGGCCCGCCTCGGTGACGATGGCATCCAGCGGAATGTCATGCGGCTGCGGGTGGATGGTGTCGATCCGCGCGGCCTGAAGGCCGACACCGATCACGAAGGGCCGCGGCGACAGGGCCGCAAGCGTCCGGTCGAAATAGCCGCCGCCATAGCCAAGCCGATACCCCGCCGGGTCCCATCCCACCAGCGGCGCCAGCGCGATCCGGGGCAGAACCGCGGCGGCGTCCGGGCCGGGTACCGGGATGTTCCAGTCGCCACGGATCATCCGGGTCTCGGGTGTCCAGCGGCGGAACACCAGCGGGGCGTGCCGCAGTTCGACCACCGGCAGCGCGGCCAGGGCCCCCGCTGCGTGCCAGTCGGCCAGCAGGGGGCGCAGGTCGGGCTCGCCCTTGATCGGCCAGAAGGCCGAGGCCGTCAGGCCGCGCAGATCGGGATGGCGGTCGGCGATCAGATCCGCCACATGGCGGCAGAGCGCGGCAGCAACGGTCTGCCGGGCGGCGACCGTCAGCGCCTGGCGGGCGGCCAGCAGGCGGCTGCGCTGCGCCTTGCGCCAGCCCGCCAGATCCTGCGCGGGATCGGGGCCGTCGGGCCCCTGCGTGGCCAGATGGCAGGGTGGCGAGGCGGGTTCAGGCAGATCGTCGGTCATCGCATCCTCTCTGATCCGGGCCGGGCGTCGGTGTGCCACGGCCCCGCGCGTCAGCCCTGCGGCCGCAGCGCGGGCGCGCCGCCCGCAGCCGCCGCGACGGCGAATTGCAGCGAACGGGCGATGCGCTGCGCCTTCTCCTCGACCAGCACCGCGCCTTCGGCGGTGCAGGTGTCGCGGGCGGTTTCGCCAAACAGCGCCAGCCAGCGGGCGACGTGGTCGGCATCCACCGGCAGCCCCTGATGGGCGGAAACGGGCGCCCCGTGGTAGCGGCCCGACATCAGCACCACCGAGGACCAGAAGGCGCACATCCGCGCCAGATGCGGCGGCCAGTCGGTGATGCGGGCGGCAAAGACCGGGCCCAGCACGGCGTCCTGCCGGACCCTCGCATAGAAGCGGTGGACGAGGCGGGCCAGAACCTCTTCGGTCAGGCCGGTGCGCGCGATCACCTCGGCGGCAAAGGCGGCGGCGGTGTCGGGCCGCGCGATCGGGGGGGCATGGGCAGGTTCGGGCATCGGCCTCTCCGGCACTGCGGGATGGACCCGGTCTAGAACTGCGTATAAGCATTGTAAATACTTATTGAGACCGTGCGGCGCTGCGCCCCGGCGGGCGGGGTCGCGGTGCGCGGCGATTTGCAGCGGGCGCGGCAGGGTGTATCGGTACAGGCGCAATCCGACGGCAGGCAGGCGGGACCGATGCGGCTGACATCCTTTACCGATTTCGGGCTTCGCATCCTGATGCGGATGGCCGGCTCCCCCGAACGGTCGTTTTCCACCGCCGAGCTGGCCGAGGATTTCGCCCTGTCGCGCCACCATGTGATGAAGATCGTGCAGCGGCTGGCCCGCGCCCGCATCGTGGAAACCCGGCGGGGGGGCGGGGGCGGGGTCCGTCTTGCGCGCCCGGCCGGAACGATCCGCCTGGGCGAGGTGGTGCGCCTGCTGGAGGATGGCCACGCGCTGGTGGAATGCCTGTCGCCCGGCGGTGGCGCCTGCGTCATCGACGGGCGCTGTCGGCTGAAGGCGCGGCTGTCGCGCGCCGAGGCCGCGTTTCTGGCCGATCTCGATGCCTCGACGCTGGAGGACGTGGCGGTAACGGCGCCCTGAGGCGGGGCGGCTCAGGCGAAGCTGCGGATCGTCTTCAGCGCGCCATCCAGCGTCTCGCCCTTTTCGTCGCGCAGCGCGGCCTCGCGCAGGCGGCGGGCCCAGTCGGCGGCGTCGTCGCGCCCGGCCACCAGCGCCACCCCGTCCATTACCCGGTCGTATTTCGACTGGCCGCGGGCGTGGGTGTCGGAATAGCCCTTGATCAGCCGCCGCATCCGGATGACCTCGACCGCCAGATCGTAGTCGGCGGGCAGGTGGCCCAGCGCGGTGGCCAGCCAGCGGTCCAGATGCGCCATCTCTTCGGCATGGCGCAGGTTGCCACGGCGCCAGCGGCGCAGACCGGCCAGCAGCCACAGTTGCAGAAAGGGCCAGACCCGGTCGCTGCGCAGGCGGCGGCCGCGGTTGAACAGGCGGTCGATCTGCCGCATCCGCGCCGGGTTGGCGGCAAGGCGGGCGCCCAGACGGGCAGGCAAGAGGCGCACCAGTTCCTCGGCCCGCGGGTGCAGGAACTCGGTCAGGTGCAGAAGCTGCGCCTCGCCCGCCCCCATCTCGCGGCCGATGCGGGCAAAGCGGGCGGGCCGCGTCTTCTGGTCGGCCACGCGGATCACGTCGTCATAGGCCATGGCGTTGGCCAGATACTTCGCCGCCTCGCGCGCCAGCCGCCAGCCCTGCACGGCGCTGTCGCGCGCCAGGATGGCGCCCAGCCGGTCGAGGTATTCGGCGCCATAGGCGGTGTCCTGGAAATCCACCACCTTGCGCAGGCCGGGTTCGGCCAGTGCGGCCACCGGCGCGGGCAGGGCGGCGGCGCGGGCCACCAGCGCCTGCCATTCGGCAAGCTGCCGCCGCGGCCCGGTGGCGCCACGGGCGGCGGCGGGCGCTGCCGCCGCGGGGGCGGGCGCATCGGCGCCGCCGGTCGTCGCGATGGCGAAGGCCTCGGCAAAGGCGGCAAGGCTCGCCTCGGCGCCGCGGCCATCGGCGCGGATCGCGGCTTCGAAGGCCGCGCGGGGAAAGGGCAGCGCACCAGACCCCGCCAGCGCCCCGAAGAGACTGGCCGAGATCACCGTGCGATGGGCCACCGCGATGCGTTCCATGTCGAAGATCACCTGGCGGCGCGCGGCCACCCCGGCCGCGGCGCGCACCTCTCCGCTGTTCGCGATGCCGTCGCCGGGCACCGTCTTTTCCGAGACCGCCAGTGCCCGGTGGCTGGAGGCGATCAGCGTGGTCCGGTCGGGGGTGACAAAGCCGCGCAGGATGGCGCGGCCCGCCTCCATCATCTCGGCCGCGACCAGCACATCGACATCCCCCGCCGCGGGCAGCAGCGAGAAGACCGGCGCCTTTGGCCCCAGCGGCGCCATTTCCAGATAGTAGATCGTGGCGCCCGTGCGCTGCGCCACCCCGGCGACCGAGGTCGCCTGCACCGCATAGCCGCTGGCGCGGGCGACCGCCTCGACCCAGTTGGTCAGCACGCCGCCGCCCTGACCGCCCACCGCCATGATCGCCAGCTTGAGGATGCCCGCCAGCTGCGGGTCGGGCGTGCCTTCGGGCAGGATCGGGGCGTTCATGCCGCGTCTCCGGTCAGGTCCAGCCGGGCGCGGGCGCGGCGGGCCTGCAACCAGCCGATGACGGCGGCCGACAGGCGGGCGCGGGCGCGTTCCCAGCGGCCGGGGTTGTGCACCACGTCGGCGCGGTAGAACGAGGGGCAGAGAACGGCGGCATCGGCCACCTCGCCACAGTTGCCGCAGCCCACGCAGCTTTGGTCGATCGCGGCGACGGGGTCGTCGCGCAGCGGGTCGTCCAGCGTCTTGAGCGACAGCGACGGGCAGCCCGACAGGCGCATGCAGGCATGATCGCCCGTGCAGAGCGCCTCGTCCACGCCGAAGCGCGGCGCCTCGACGCGGCGGCCGTCGCGGATCGCCTGGTTGCGCAGCGGGCGTTCGCGGCGCTGGCGGTTCAGCATGCATTCCGACGAGGCGACGATGACCTTGGGGCCGGCGTAGTCGGTCGTCAGCGCCTCGCGTATGGTGGCCAGCATCTTCGGCACGTCATAGGTGCGGTCGATCTGGCGCACCCATTCCACCCCCACGCCGCGCAGCGCAGCGGTGATCGGGTGCTTGGTCGATTTCGTGGCGTTCTCTGCGCGCGAGGACAGCACGTCCTGCCCGCCGGTTGCAGCGGAATAGTAGTTGTCGACGATCACGGTCAGGCTGTCGGACTTGTTGAAGACCATGTTGCCGATCGACGAGGACAGACCGTTGTGCCAGAACCCGCCATCGCCCAAGATCGAGATCGCGCGCTTTTCGCCGCCGCCGTCAAAGGCCGCGTTGGACGCTGGGCCAAGGCCGTAGCCCATGGTGGCGCCGCCGATCTCGAACGGGGGCAGGCAGGCGAACAGGTGGCAGCCGATGTCGCCGGTGATCTGGTGCTTGCCCAGTTCGCCCTGCGCCAGTTTCAGCGCGGCGAAGATCGGGCGTTCGGGGCAGCCGGTGCAGAAGCCCGGCGGGCGGATCGGCACGGTCCTGGACAGGTCGGGGATCGGCGGCTGTTCGGCATTGGGCGCCAGCCGCTGCGCGGGCAGATAGCCGGGCGCGCACCTGCGCAGGAAGCCCGCGACGGCATCGAGCATCACCTGCCCGGTGTATTCCCCGGCCATCGGAAAGATGTCCTTGCCGTGCAGCGCGACCGTGGCCCCGGCCTTGTAGAGCATCGCGCCGAAGGCCTGTTCGAGGAATTCGGGCTGGCCTTCCTCGACCACCAGAACGGCATCCTTGCCTTCGCAGAAGGTCAGGAACTCTTCGGGCACCAGCGGGTAGGTGACGTTCAGTACGAAAAGCGGAATGCGGCTTTCGCCATAAAGGTCGGCCAGCCCCAGCCGCTGCAAGGCCCGGATGACGCCGTTGTACATCCCCCCCTGCAAGACGATGCCGACCGGCGCGGACGTGGGGCCGAAGCGTTCGTTCAGGCCCCGCTCGCGGATGAATTCCAAGGCGGCTGGCCAGCGGTTCTTCACCTTGTCCTGTTCCTGCACGAAGGACATCGGCGGCAGGACCACGCGGATGAAATCGCTTTGCGGGTTGGCCAGCGCATCGGCCACCGTCATCGCCGGGCGCCGGTTGGCGCGCGTCGTGAAGGTGCCGGTGACATGGCAGGACCGGATGCGCACCGTCAGCATCACCGGGCTGTTCGAGGCCTCGGACAGTTCGAACCCCTGTTCCACCGCCTTGACGATGGCGGGCAGGCTGGGGCGCGGGTCCATCAGCCAGACCTGGCTTTTCATCGCGAAGGCGTGGCTGCGTTCCTGCATGATCGAGGAGCCTTCGCCGTAATCCTCGCCCACGATGATGAGCGCGCCGCCGTTCACCCCAGACGAGGCCAGGTTGGCCAGCGCGTCCGACCCCACGTTGACCCCCACCGGCCCCTTGTAAGTGACCGCCCCGCGGATCGGGTAATGCACCGATGCCGCCAGCATCGCGGTGGCCGCCGCCTCGGATGCGTTGGCCTCGAAGCGCACGCCCAGTTCGCCCAGGATGTCCTGCGCATCGGCCAGCACATCCATCAGGTGGCTGATCGGCGCGCCCTGATAGCCGCCGACATAGCCCACCCCGCATTCCAGCAGCGCCTTGGTGATCGCAAGGATGCCTTCGCCGGTGAAGGTCTCGCCCTCGCCCAGGCGCAGTTTCTGGACCTCTTTGGCAAAGGAACGTTCGGCCATCTGGGTATCCTCGTAAGTCGCGGACGTCAGAAATCGTGCTTGCGGATGTTCGACAGGATCTTTTGCAGCGTGGTGACGAAGGCGAGCCGTTCGGCATCGGGAATGCCGCTGAACATGCGCGCGTAATTCGCCGCCATCGTGGGCCAGAGCCGCTCGAAGGCGGCGCGGCCGGCGTCGGTGATCGCCACGCGGCTGGCGCGGCTGTCGGCGGCGTCGGCCTCGCGCCGGATCAGCCCTTCGGCTTCCAGCGCGACCAGCGCCCGGCTGAGCGTGGATTGCTCGGTTACCGCATAGACGGCCAGTTGCCCGATCTGAAGGTTGTCGATGACCGAAAGCACGGCCAGCGCCCGCATCTTGGGCGTAGTCAGGCCCTGCGCCGCCATCTCTTCGCGCAGGCCCGCGTTGTAGCGCCCCATGATGCGGTTCATCAGATAGGGGGCAAAGTTGTGCAGGCCGATTTCGCCAAGCCGCGGCGGATCGTCCAGCGTGGGTCGGGTCAGGTCGTTCATGCGCCCATCCTCTTGGCCAGCAGATAGCCCGATCCGCCGCCAAGGCCCGGCCCGGGATGGGTCGAGGCGCCGATATGGTGCAGGCCGCGGATCGGCGTGCTGCCGTTACTGGAATGCGCGAAGGGGCGCCAGACGAAGAACTGGTCGATCGCGCAGGCGCCGCCATAGGGGTCGCCGCCGACAAGGTTGATGTTCATCGCCTGCAGGTCGGCCGGTGACACCGCACGGCGCGCCAGCCGGATGGCGGCGAAATCGCGGATGTGGCGGGCGAGGATCGCCTCGATCCGGTCGGCGAAGGCCTCGCGCGTCGCCTCGGTCCAGTCGGGCGTGGTGGCAATCCGGCCCGCGGCGTCGCCCTTGATGAGGCGGGGCGCATCGGGGATCTGCAACCACAGGATCGCCTGTCCGTCGGGGCAGCGCGACGGGTCAAGCCGGTGCGGCTGGCCCACGCAGATCGTGGGCGTGGCGGGCAGCATCCCGCGTTCGGCCTCGTTGGCGGATTTCGAGACCGCGTCGATCCCGTCGCTGAGGTGGATCAGCGCCACGTCATCCAGCCCCGGCGTCAGCCATTCGGGCGGGCGCGACAGGGCGAAGTGCAACTGGAAATCGCCGCGGCCGTGGCGGAAGCGGCGCAGCGCGGCACGCTCTTGCGGAAGGTCGGCATCGCGCAGGAGGCGGGTGTAAAGCTGCCCCGGCGCGACCGAGGCGATGACCGAGGGCGCGGCGATCACCTCGCCCGCTGCGGTGGCGACGCCGGTGACGCGGCCGCCTTCGGTCAGGATGCGGTTCACGTCGGCGCCGGTGCGGATCGTGCCGCCCTGCGCCTCGATCAGGGCGCGGAAGGCGCGCGCCACGGCGCCCGCGCCGCCCTTGGCCACCGGGGCCCCAGCGGCCTCCAGCGCGAAGGCGATGACCTTGCCCATCTGGCCGGAATAGGTGGATTCAGGGGTCAACCCGGTGTGCAGCACCCAGGGCGCCCAAAGCGCCTGCACCATGTCAGAGCCGTAGCCCGACTCCAGCCAGCCGCGGGCGGGGGCCAGCGCCTGCCCCATCCAGGCCGCCAGCCCGCGCGGGCCCCGGCGCCAGGCCTGGCCGATCAGCAGCTTCAGGGTGGGCCAGCTCCAGAGTGCGCCGCCAAGCAGCGCGAACAGGAAGGGCGCGTCGGCCTCGACCCCGCCCACGTCGGCGGCATGGGCGGCGCCGTCGCCGGGCGACAGCGCCTCGAATGCGGCCACGTTCGCGGCGCGGTCCGTCGTCAGCACCAGCGCCCGGCCATCGGGGCGCAGCACGGCGGTGGGATGGGGCGTGTGGCAGAATTCCAGCCCGTGCCGCGCCAGGGCGGGCCCCAGCGCGGCATGGGCCGGAGAGGTCAGGAACAGCACGAAGGTCGCAGCCATCACGTCATGCTGGAAGCCGGGCAGGGTGATCTCGGCCGTCTTCATGCAGCCGCCCACCGCGTCCTCGCGTTCGAGGACGAGGACGCGGGCGCCCTTGCCGGTCAGCAGGGCGGCGGCAACCAGCGCATTGATGCCGCTGCCGATGATGACGTGATCCCACCCCGCCATCGGCTTAGCGCGCCACCAGCGCCAGCGCGCGGATCGGGCTGCCGGTGCCCTGCACCAGCTTCAGCGGCGCCACGATCAGGATCGCCCCTTTCGGCGGCAGCTTGTCGAGGTTGGCGAGGCTGGCCAGACCATAGCGGTTGGCCTTGTGCAGCAGGTTGTGCGCGGGGAAGGGGGGGGTCATGCCGCCGGCCTGCCCGGCATCGGTGCCGATGCACTGCGTGCCCCAGCCCAGCGCCCCCTTCGACAGGATGTAGTCGATGCAATCCGGGGTCGGCCCCGGCGAATGCGGGCCGGTGGCATCGGCGTTCAGATACAGCGCCTCGTCATGGGCGCGCTTGTCCCAGTCGGACCGCATCACGACCCATTCGCCCGCGTTGATCGCGCCGTGCCTGGCCTCCCATGCCTGCACGCCCGCGGCGGTCAGCAGGAAATCGGGGTTCGCCGCCACCTCGGCGGAACAGTCGATGACGTTCACCGGCGCGACGAAGTTCTTCGCCGGGATCGTGTCGGTGTAGCCGTCGGGATAGTCCTTGCCGGTGATCCAGTGGTGCGGCGCATCGAAATGGGTGCCCGAATGCTCGCCGATCTTCAGCCAGTTCCAGGCCCAGAACGGGCCATCCTTGTCATATTCCGAGATCTTGTGGACCTCGATCCTGGGCGTGTCCTTGGCCAGTTCGGGCGGCAGCTTCAGCAGGGGCGTATCGGGGCCAAGCGGGCCGGAAAGGTCCACCACCTCGACCCCGCCCTGCATCAGAAGCGTGCCAAGCTCTGCCAGAATGTTCTTTGCGGCCATCGTTCTCTCCCTGTGCCTGCGCCCTGCCGGGCCTTGGTCTGACTGCGGATGATGCTAGACAAATTTATATGCATTTGCAAATATACAGTTGGAAACAGGAGGACGAACGTGGCGGCTTCCTTTGACGCGATCCTGATCGGCGCCGGGCACAACAGCCTGGCCTGCGCGGCACATCTGGCGGCGAAGGGCTGGCGCGTGGGCGTGTTCGAACGGGCCGCCATTCCGGGCGGCGCGGTCAAGACACTGGAATTGACCGAGCCGGGATTTCGCCACGACTGGGCGGCCATGAACCTGTCGCTGTTCGCGGGGTCCGGTTTTCTCAAGCAATATCAACAGGAAATGGTGGGGCACGGGCTGGCATTCGCGCCGGTGGCCAATTGCTTTGCCTCGGTCTTTCCGGATGGGCGGTGGCTGGGCGTGGGCACCGACAGAGCCGCCACGACACAACGGATAGCGGCGCTGTCGGCGGCCGACGCCAAGCGGTGGGAAGACCTGACGGCCGCGTTTCCCGACCGCGCCCAGGATCTCTTCGCGCTGCTGGGCAGCCCGATGAATTTGCGTGCAATTGCATATTTCGGCTGGAAGCTGTGGCGCCGCCGCGGGGTGGCCGGGTCGCTGGACCTGCTGCGCTTCCTGCTGTCGTCACCGCGCGCCTGGCTGACCGAGACCTTCGAGACGCCCGAACTGCGGGCGACGCTGGCCGCATGGGGGATGCACCTCGATTTCGCGCCCGACATCGCGGGGGGCGCGATGTTCCCTTATCTGGAGGCGATGGCGAATCAGGCCTTCGGCATGGTGCTGGGTCAGGGTGGCGCCGATACGGTGATCCGGGCGCTGGTGGCGATGGTCACCGCGCGCGGCGGCGTGGTGGAATGCGGCGCCGAGGTCAGCCGCGTGCTGACCGAGGGCGGCCGTGCCACCGGCATCAGGCTGGCCGACGGGCGCGAGATCGGGGCCACGCGGGCGGTGATCGCCAATGTGGCGCCGGGCGCGCTGGCGGGGCTGCTGCCGGGGGGCAGCGGCGATGCGCGGTTCGACGCGGGGCTGGCGGCCTTTGCCCATGCGCCGGGGACCATGATGATCCATCTGGCGATGGATGACCTGCCGCACTGGGCCGCCAGCCCCGCGCTGCGCGACTTTGCCTATGTCCATGTCGCGCCCTCGCTCGACCAGATGGCGCGCACCTACCAGCAGGCCCGGGCGGGGCTGCTGCCTGACGCGCCGGTGGTGGTGGTGGGCCAGCCGACCGCCATCGACCCCGGCCGGGCGCCCGCGGGCAAGCATGTGCTGTGGTTGCAGGTGCGGATGGTGCCCGGGACGATCCTGGGCGATGCCGCCGGGCAGATCGCCGCCACCGACTGGGAGGCTGCGAAAGGCCCGATGGCCGACCGCGCGCTGGACATCGTGGAGCGCCACGCGCCCGGCCTGCGCGGGCTGATCCGCGCGCGGCATGTGGTGGGGCCGCTGGACCTGGCCGCCGACAACCCGAACCTCGTGGGGGGCGACCAGGTCTGCGGCAGCCACCACCTGTCGCAGCATTTCCTGTTCCGCCCGCTGCGCGGCCATGCCGACGGGTCGACCCCGGTCGAGGGGCTGCACCTGACCGGCGCGGGCGTCTGGCCCGGCGGCGGGCTGGGGGCGGGGCCGGGGTTCCTTCTGGCCCGGCGCCTTGCCGGCAACTGACGGACGAGTGACCAAAGACAAGAACAGCCAACAGGGATGAACCGCAATGACCAACCTTTCCCGCCGAACACTGCTGAAGCTTTCCGGCGCCACGCTGGCGCTGTCGGCCGTGCCGCTGCCCAGCTTTGCCGCCCCGATCGACGAGCTGGTGATCGCCTACAACGTGAACCTGCCAAGCTGGGACCCCACGGTCGGCCCGTCGGCGGTGAACCCCACGATCCAGGGCATCTACCAGTCGGTCTTCGACCAGTTCATCCTGCAGAAACCCGATCTGAGTTTCGCCCCTGGCCTGATCACCGAATGGGGCTGGAGCGATGACCGCAAGCAGATCCACATGACGGTGCGCGATGGCGTGAGCTGGCACGACGGGTCGCCCTTCACGGCCGAAGACGTGGTCTGGTCGCTGACGCGGGCGGGCGACGAGAAGACCGGGAACCCGATCCAGTTCACCTGGAAGAACATCGGCAACTTCAAGACCGACGGCAACAAGATCACCGCCGACGTGCTGCAGTTCGACCCCACCATCTTCAAGTGGATGTCGTTCCTGACCGGCTATGTGATGCCCAAGGCCTATTACGAAAAGGTCGGCGCCGCCGGGTTCGAGGAAAAGCCGATCGGGACCGGCCCCTACATGGTCGACCATTTCGAGCGCAATTCCTTTGTCCGGCTCAAGGCGAACCCGACCTACTGGGGCGGAAAGCCGGAATTCGACACCGTCACCATCAAGTTCGTGCCCGATGCCGCCAGCCGGGTGGCCGAGGTGGAATCCGGCAACGCCCATGTCACGCTGGAAATGCCCTACGAGGAATACGACCGGCTGCGCGGCTCGGCCAGGCTTTCGGGCACGGCGCACCCGATCACCGACATCGGCATGATCTTCCTGAACAACGACAGCGTGATGAGCGACAAGAACGTGCGGCAGGCGGCCTGCCACGCGGTCGACAAGAAGCTGATCATCGACCGTCTGCTGTCGGGCTATGGCGTGCCGATCGACACGCTGGATGCGCCCGGCTATGCGGCCTATGACCCCGACATCAAGGTGCCCTACGATCCGGCGCTGTCCAAGACGCTGCTGGCGGCCTCGGGCTATTCCACCGACAAGCCCGTGAAGTTCACCATCCAGACGACCAAGGGCTACAAGCCCAAGGATTACGAGATGGTGCAGGCCATCGTGGGCATGTGGCGCAAGGTCGGCATCGACGCGACCATCGAGGTCTACGAGATCGCCAAGCATTTCGAACTGCGCGCGGCGCACAAGCTGGCGCCGGCGGCCTTCTACAACTGGGGCAACGCGATCGGCGATCCCACCACCTCGACCGGGTTCGCGATGTTCGGCCCCTCGCCGCATTCGTCGTGGAAGACGGCCGACGTGGATGCCAGGATCGGCCCGCTCTGGGGCGAGGCGGACGAGGCCAAGCGCATCCAGGGCTGGAAGGACGTGGACAAGTATGTGGCCGAGGAATGCGACGTGCTGCCCCTGTTGCAGTATGTCCAGCCGATCCTGGCCGACAAGCGGGTGAAGGTGGTGCCGCATGGCTCGGGCGCGCTGCTGCCCGCGCTGATGACCCGCGCTTGAGAGACCGGGGCCGCCCCCACGGGCGGCCCTGCGGACCCCCTGGCCATGCTTTTCCTTCAGCGCCTGTTGTGGCGGCTTGCGACCACCGCTGTCACGCTGTTCGGCGTGGCGGTGATCGTGTTCACCGTTGTCCGCGTCGTGCCGGGCAACCCGATTGCCATGATGCTGCCCCCCGGCGCCACCGATGCCGACGTGGCACGGCTGAAGGCGCTGTACGGGCTGGACAGGTCGATCCCGCGGCAATTCCTGATCTGGGGCTGGGGGGTGCTGCATGGCGATTTCGGCACGTCGATCTCGCTGCGCCAGCCGGTGCTGGGGCTGGTGCTGGGGCGGCTGCCCGCCACGCTGGAACTGGCGTCGATGGCGCTGCTGATGGCGGTGCTGATGGGCGGGGCCGCGGCGCTGACCGCCACACGCCACCGCGGCACGCGGGTGGAAGCGGGGATCGACGTGACGAACGGCGTTGCACTGTCGATCCCCGATTTCCTCTGGGGGCTTCTGCTGATCATCATCTTCGGCGTGCTGATGCCGGTGTTCGACATCTCGGGCCGCGTCTCGCCCGATCTGAAGCTGCCCTTCACGACCCAGTTCTACCTGGTGGAAAGCGTCCTGCGGCTGCGCTTCGACATCACCGCCGACCTGCTGGGCCACATCTTCATGCCCGCGCTGGCGCTGGCCATTCCGCTGGCCGCGATCATCGGGCAGGTGCTGAAGCAATCGCTGAAGGAAACGATGGAGCTGGATTACGTCACGCTGGCGCGCACAAAGGGCTATGGCGAAACCCGGGTGATCCTGCGCGAGGCGCTGCGCAACGCGATCCTGCCCACGCTGACGCTGGTGGGGGTGCAGTTCACCTTCCTGATCGGCGGCACCGTGATCGTCGAGCGGCTGTTTTCCTACGAGGGGTTGGGCAACATGGCCATCGACGCGGTCATCAACCGCGACCTGCCGCTGATCCAGGGCATCGTCCTGTGTTTCGCGCTGATCTTCACCGGGGTGAACCTTGTGGTTGACCTGACCTATGCCGCCCTGAACCCGAGGCTGCGCCATGCTTGACGGGCGGGGGGCGATCCGGCGTCGGGCGGGGGCGCGGCTGTGGCTGTCGGGGGGCTGGCTTCTGCTGCTGGTGACGGTGGCGCTTTTCGCGCCGCTGGTCGCCCCGCAGGACCCGCTGGCACAGGACCTGATGTCGGGGCGGCTGCCGCCGTTCTGGTCGGCGCAGGCGGAACCGGGGTTCTGGCTGGGCACCGACAGCCTGGGACGCGACGTGCTGAGCCGGGTGATCTGGGGCGCGCGGGTAGCGCTGACGGTGGCCTGCATCGCGGGGCCGCTGACCGCGCTGATCGGCGGGGCGCTGGGGCTGATCGCGGGGTTCTACCGCGGCTGGGCCGACCGGATCATCTCGCGCCTGGTGGATATCTGGATGGCCTTTCCGCCGGTGCTGTTTTCCATCCTGCTGATCGCGGTGCTGGGGACGGGGCTGACATCGATCATCCTGGCCATCGTGGTGATCGACTGGACCCGGTTTGCCCGGGTGGTCCGGGCCGAGGCGATGAACCAGGGCGCGATGGACTATGTGGCCGCGGCGCAGGTGGCGGGCTTTTCCCGGCTGCGCACCATGACGGCGGAAATCCTGCCCAACGTGCTGCCGACGCTGGTGGCGCTTCTGTCGCTTGAAATGGGGATCTCGGTGATCGTCGAGGCGATCCTATCGTTCGTGAACCTGTCGCTGTCCACCGACGCGCCCACCTGGGGCGGCATGATCGCCGAGGGGCGGACCTCGATCCATCAGGCGTGGTGGGTGCTGGCCTTTCCGCTGGTCGCGCTGTTCCTGACCGTTCTCAGCTTCAGCCAGTTCGGCGAAGGGCTGAAGGACCGCTTCGACCCGGTGCTGCGATGAGCGCGCTTCTGGACATCCGCAACCTGTCGGTGGCGCTGAAGGGCGGGCCGCGGCTGCTGCGGTCGGTCTCGCTGGCGGTCGCGGCGGGCGAGGTGCGCGGGCTGGTGGGCGAAAGCGGCGCCGGAAAAAGCATGATCGGCAAGGCGCTTCTGGGCATCTTGCCGCGGTCTGTCGAGGTGGTGGACGGGCAGATCCTGCTGGACGGCGATGACCTGCTGCGCCTGCCCCCCGCCGAACGGCGCCGCCGGATCGGGCAGCGCGCGGCGCTGATCCCGCAAGACCCGCTGACCGCGCTGAACCCCGCGCACAGGGTCGGGCCGCAGATCACCGACCGGCTGGTGGACATCCTGCGATGGCCGCGCGCGCGGGCCGAGGCGCGGGCGCTGGACCTGCTGGCCGAGGTGCATATCCCCGATCCGGGCCGGGTGATGAAAAGCTATCCGCACGAGCTGTCGGGGGGGATGCGCCAGCGGGTCCTGATCGCCTCGGCCTTTGCCGCCGAGCCTGCGCTGATCGTGGCCGACGAGCCCACGACCGCGCTGGACGTGACGGTGCAGAAGCAGATCCTGCGCCTGATCGCCGAGATGCAGGCCCGCCACCATACGGCGCTTCTGTTCGTGACGCATGATCTGGGCGTGGTGTCGAAGGTCTGCCAGAACCTGTCGGTCCTGTACGCGGGCAAGGTGGTGGAGGATACGACGGTGCGCGATTTCTTCCGCGCGCCGGGGCACCCCTATTCGGCGGCGCTGCTGGCGGCCACGCCGAAGTATACCGACCCCGACGGCAGCCTGACCCCGGTCCCCGAGGCCGTGATCGCCGCCGTCCGCGCCGAGGTCGAGGCCGCCGAGACGGAGTGGCAGCATGGACGACGCTAGACCGCTGATCGAGGTGGAAAACCTGCGCCTGTCGCTGCCCGATCTGGCGGGCAAGCCGCTGATCGGACCGGCGCCGAAGCTGGAGATCCTGAAGGGGCTGAGCTTTGCCATCCCGCGTGGGGCGGTGCTGGGGATCGTGGGCGGCTCGGGGTCGGGGAAATCGACGCTGGGGCGGGCGCTGATCCGGCTGCTGGAACCCTCGGGCGGGGCGATCCGGTTCGACGGGCAGGACATCACCCACCTGCCCGAGGCCGACCTGCGCCCGCTGCGGCGCCGGATGCAGATGATCTTTCAGGACCCGCTGTCCTCGCTCAACCCGCGCCGTCGGGTGGGGGGGATCATCGCGGGCCCGCTGAGGCTGCACGGGTTCGACGCCATCGACCGGCGGGTGGACGCTGCGCTGGACCATGTGGGCCTGCCGCGCAGCTTCCGCGGCCGCTATCCGCACGAGCTTTCGGGCGGCCAGCGGCAGCGGGTGGGGATCGCCCGCGCCATCGCGCTGCGGCCGGACTTCATCCTGGCAGACGAGATCGTCTCGGGGCTCGACGTGTCGAGCCAGGCGCAGGTGCTGAACCTGCTGGAAGGGCTGGTGGCGGACCTCGGGCTGACGCTGGCCTTCATCAGCCACGACCTGTCGGTGATCCGGCGGTTGTGCCGCAACGTGCTGGTGCTGCACCGGGGCGAGATCGCGGAACACGCCCCCACGGCGCAGGTCTTTGCCGCGCCTCGGGCCGCCTACACGCGCGAACTGCTGGACGCCATTCCGCTGCCGGACCCCGATCAGCCCTGGGCCTGAGGGGGCGCCGCCAGTGGCCCGGCGGCGCCCGCGCGGTCAGGTCCGCGTCACTTCACCTGCGCCTTGATGGCGTTCACGTCCTCGGTCGTCATCTCGCCGATGGTCGTGACCTTGCCATCCTGGATCTGCCACAGCCGGAACGGGCCGGTGATGTCGCCCACCTTGTCGAAGTCGATCGGCCCGATGACGCCTTCGTAGCGGATCGGCTTGCCGTCCTTGATCAGCGCCAGCGCCTTCTTGAACTCGTCGGCGCCGGCATAGATCGGGGTGCCCTTGGGGTCGACGGCGGCATACATAGCCGCGGGCAGCTTGGCCGGGTCACCCCCCGCGATGTCCAGCGCAAGCCCCACCAGCGCGCCCGCGTCATAGGACCGGTCGGCCGCGGGCGCCGCCGGGTCGATCCCCGAGAACGCCTTGTAATTGGCGTTGAAGTACTTGGTCGACGCGGTCTCGCTGGTGCCCGACGAGGTGCCGAAGGCGTTGCCAAGATATTCCTTGCCCACCGCCTTGATGAAGTCGTCGCTGTTCATCCCGTCGTTCAGCAGGAACTTCTGCGGGCCGCCCTGGCTGATCCAGTCGCGCGCGATGGTGGCGCCATCGACCGGGTCCGAGATCAGGAACAGCGCATCCGGCCCCCCCGCCATCGCCGCCGTCGCTTCCGAGGCATAGCTTGATTGCTTGGCGTTGTAGGGCGTGACCGAGGTGATCGTGCCGCCCAGCGCCTTGTAGGGCGCGGTGAACTCTTTCACCAGGTTCACGCCGAAGTCGTTGTTCTGGTGGATGATCGCGATCTTCTTGAAGCCGCGGTCGATGGCGAATTTCGCCGCCGCCACGCCCTGCAGCGCGTCCGAGGTGATGGTGCGGAAGAAGATGCCGTTGGTCTTGCCCTGTTCGCCCAGCGCCGTCAGCGTGGGCGAGGACGAGGCGGGCGAGACCTGCAGCACATGCGCGGGCGCAGTGACCGAGGTCAGGATCGGGATCGTCATGGGCGAGATGATGCCGCCGATGATGGCGGGCACCTTCTTCACCTGCACCAGTTGGGTGGCGGCATCCACCGCGACGTTGGGCTGGGTCTGGCTGTCGCGGGTGTCGGTCTTCAGCGTGCAGCCCGCAACGCCGCCCGCGGCGTTGAGGTCGCGAAAGGCCATTTCCACCGATTTCGCACCGGCCTGGCCATATTCACCCGCGGGGCCGGTCAGTTCCAGCACCAGCCCCACCGTGATGTCGCAGGCCGAGGCCAGCGAGGGCGCCACCGACAGGGCGGCAAGCAACGCAATCATGGACGTCTTCATGTCAACCTCATCTGTTGAAGGGAGCCTGTTCTTGGGCTGCCCCCGGCTCAGGCCGGACCGGGGGCTTGGGGCAGCCGTCAGGATGCCTTGTTCAGGTTGTACTTGATGATCTGGCCGTGCCGCCCGCCGCGGTCGCGTTCCAGCGTGTAGGTATCGCCCTCGGGCACGGTGCCCTGGGCCAGCACGGCGGCAATCTCGGCCCGGTCGGCGGGGGTCAGCCCGACACCGGTGATCTGAAGGTTGCGCGGCAGGTGGCTGCGGTTGCGCGCCCCCACGATCACCGCGGCCACGCCCGGCTTTTCCAGCATCGCTGCGCTGGCCACGGTGGCGATGTCGGTCCGGTGCCGGTCGGCCACGCGGCGCAGCGCGCGCAGCAGCGCCTGGAACAGATCCCATCCGCCGAAATCGTCGATGACAAGCTTGTACTTGGTCAGCGAGCGGTTCTCGAGCAGCCCCACGGGCTCTGGCTGGCCCAGCCAGCGGTCACCGATGAAGCCCCCCGCAACCGAACCATAGCACAGGATCGCCATGTCGTTTTGCAGCGCGGCCGGCACCAGCAGGCGTTCGGCCCGCGCGTCGATCAGGCTGTATTGCACCTGCATCGACACCAGCGGCACGCCCGCGCCGATGATCTCGAGCGTGCGGGCGGTGTCGAAATTGGTGCCGCCGATATGCGCAACCTTGCCTTCGCGGCGCAGCTCGTCCAGCCAGCCCACCGCATCGAGGTAGCGCGGCACGCCGTAATCCCACCAGTGGAACTGCACCAGATCCAGCCGTTCCATCCGCAGCCGCTTCAGCGAGGTGTCCACGATCCGGCGGATGTAGTCGCGCCCCAGCGTCGGCAGCGCCTCGAGATCCGGCACCAGCTTGGTATGCACCTTCACACGCGCCAGCGCCTCGGCGCCGTGGCTGTTCAGGTAGGACATGCGGAAGGCGCCGATCATCTCCTCGACCCCGGTATAGATGTCGGCGCAGTCGAAGGTGGTGATGCCCGCCTCGGCAAAGGCCACCATGTCGGCGATCTGCTCGGCCGGGTTCACCGGGCCGTGCCCCCCTGCCAGTTGCCAGCCGCCGCGGATCACGCGCGAGATCTCGTGGCCGGGGCGAAGGGAGATGCGGTCAACGCTCATCGGGCGGGTCCTTTGGCAGGGGAACGGCGGTGGTGTCGGCGTGGCTGAACCGGCGTTTGCCGATCCGGGTGATCCTGAGCCGCGAGGGGCAGTTGGGGTCGGGGCAGGCCACCTCGGCGTCCGAGGTCATCCAGTCGTTCGGATGCGTCGCGCGCTGCTTGGCGGGCAGCAGCGGCAGGATGGCGGACAGCGAATAGATCGAAAAGCTCTGCCCCGGCGGCAGGTGAAGCTGTTCGCCGCGCAGTTCGAACCAGTCGCCGGGCGCACCACAATAGATCTTTGCCCCCTCGGGCGCCACGATCTCGACCCGCAGGTCGTAAAGCTCGAAGCTGTCGTCGCTCATGGGGCCCTCGCGAAGGTGATCGTGCAGGCCCCGCTGCGGCGGATGCGGCCGCAGGCCTCGGCCAGCGCGGCACGGTCCTCGGGCAGCACCTGCGCCGCGACCGACCCGGCCAGCCAGCCGATCGGAAAGAACATCCGCGCACCGGGGCCGTAGAACAGGCCCACATCGAAGATCGGATCGGGGTTGCCGCCCCAGACGCGGGCGGGCACATGGGCCAGCACAACATCGCCCGGCTGCGGATGCAGGGTGGCGTTTTCCGCCGGCAGCGCCGGTTCCCCCGCGACCTGCGCGGACGGAATCGGACACGAGATCTCGGGGCCGGTCCAGATCGCGTGGATCGAGGGCACCTCGCGCGCCGTTTCCAGCCAGCGCCACAGGAAGGCGGCGTTGGCGGGCGCCTTCTCGGGCAGCAGTGCCGCGCGGACAGACAGGGCCGATTGCGGCTCGGTAATCAGGATCTTCATTCGGCGGCCTCCTTCCGGCCCAGCTTGTCACGCAGGACGGCGAACGGGCGGCTGATGTCGGCGCAAAGCGCCGCCTGCGCCGCCGCCGCATCGCGGGCCTTCAGCGCGTTCAGGATGGCGATGTGATGGCTGTCGGCATCGTGCCGACCCGCATCGGAAAAGGCGAAGATGGCCGCGCGGGTGCAGGGGCCGGATTGCAGCCACAGGCTTTCGATCATCGGGATCAGGATGGCCGAGCCGCAGGCATTGTAGAGCACGAAGTGGAAGGCGTGGTTCAGCGCCACCTCGCGGTCCACCGTCTGGGGGTTGCCGCCCAGCCGCAGCTCCTGCCATTCGCGCATGATCTCTTCGGCGGCGATCAGTTCGGCCGCCGTCATCCGCGGCACGGCGAGCCGGATCGCCTCGCCCTCGATCAGGATGCGGGCGCGCAGCAGGTCATCCAGCCGGTCGAGCGTGATGGGCGGCACCCGGACGGTGCGGTTCGGCAGCGCTTCCAGCGCCTGTTCGGTGATCAGACGGCCCAGCGCCTCGCGCACAGGCATGGTCGAGGTCATCAGCGCATCGGCAAGGGTGCGGATGGTCAGCACCTGCCCCGGTTCGAACAGCCCGCCGATCAGCGCCCGGCGCAGTTCGGAATAGACCCGGTCCTGCACCGTTTCGCGCCCCACAGGGGCAAGGCCCATTGCCGTCTTCGTGGTCATCGCCGTGCGCGCCCCGGTTGGAATCGGTTGCAGGGTTGATTAAACGCCGCTAGCTTGATCAAATCAAGTGTGATCACAGATCATACAGGGCAGGATGGCACAGACGCACCCGGATCCGGTTCTGCAAGCCACCGACGTGACGAAGCGCTTTGGCGGTGTCGTCGCGGTGAACGGGATGTCGCTGGCCGTGCATCGCGGGGAAATCCTGGGGCTGATCGGCCCGAATGGCGCGGGCAAGACGACGATGTTCGACCTGCTGGCCGGGTCGGTCGCGGTCAGTTCCGGCTCGATCCGGCTGAACGGGGTCGAGGTCGCGGGCAGCCCGGCGCACCGCCGCATCGCACAGGGGCTGGGCCGTACCTTCCAGATCCCGCGCCCCTTCGCAGGGCTGACACTGGTCGAGAACCTGCTGATCGCCCGCCAGCACCAGACGGGCGAACGGCTCTGGCCCAATTTCGCCGCCTGGCGCCGGATCGCGGCCGAGGAACGGGCCGCGCGCGACAAGGCGCGGGGGTTGCTCGATCTGGTGCGGCTGTCGCATCTGGCCGGGGAACCGGCCTCGGTGCTGTCGGGCGGGCAGCGCAAGCTTCTGGAACTCGCGCGGCTCCTGATGGCCGATCCGCAGGTGATCCTGCTGGACGAGCCCGCCGCCGGGGTGAACCCCAGCCTGCTCGAGGTCATCATCGACCGTATCCGCGCGATCAACGCGGGCGGCGTCACCTTCCTGCTGATCGAACACAACATCGACATGGTGACCCGGCTCTGCCACCGGGTGATCGTGATGGCGCAGGGCGCGCGACTGGCCGAAGGCACCGCCGCCGAAGTGGCGCGCGATCCCCGCGTGATCGAGGCCTATCTGGGCGGGGCGGGGTGATGGCGGCAATGCTGGAAACCGACGGGCTGGTGGCGGGCTACGAGCCCGGCCTGCCCATCGTGCGCGGCGCCTCGATCCGGGTCGAGCCGCAGGAGATCGTGGTAATCCTGGGCCCGAACGGGGCGGGGAAATCCAGCCTGATCAAAGCCATCGCCGGGCTTGTGCCGATTTCCGGCGGCGCGGTGCGGCTGGCGGGGGTCGAGATCACGCGGGTGCCCGCGCACCGGATGGTGCAGGCGGGGCTGGCCTTCGTGCCGCAGACCGAAAACGTCTTTCCGCTGTTGTCGGTGCAGGACAACCTGCGCGTCTCGGCGGGCGGTCTGCCGCGGGCCGACACGGCGGCCCGGATCGAGGAGATGTTCGCCCTGTTTCCCGATCTTGCGCGCCAGCGGCGGCTGATGGCGGGCAGCCTGTCGGGCGGGCAGCGGCAGATGCTGGCGGCGGCGCGCGCGCTGATCGTGCGGCCGCGGGTGCTGATGCTGGACGAACCCTCGGCCGGGCTGTCGCCCAGGTTCGTCGAGATGGTCTTTGCCCGGCTGGCCGAGATCCGCCGCGGCGGGGTCACGGTGGTGCTGGTGGAACAGAACGCCCGCGCGGCGCTGGCCATCGGCGACCGGGCCTATGTGCTGGTGGAAGGACGGGTGGCGCACGAGGCGCCCGCCGCCACGCTCTGGGATGATCCGGTGGTGGCCGAGCTTTACCTGGGCCAGCGCAGCGACGGGGGGCGGTAGATGGCGCTGCAATTCCTGCTGAACGGGCTGATCGAGGGTTCGATGATCGGTCTGGGGGCCATCGGCGTGACCCTGACCTATGCGATCCTGCGGTTTTCCAATTTCGCGCATGGCGATTTCATGGCCTGGGGGGCCTATTCCACGCTCATGCTGGTGGGGCTGATCGGGTCGGCGGTGGGCACGGTGGCGCCGATCGGGCCCCTGTCCTTCGGCTGGCCGCTGATCCTGGCGGGGCTGGGGGGCATGGTCTTCACCGGCTGCCTTGCGCTGCTGCTCGACTGGCTTCTGTTCGCCCGGCTTCGGGCGCGGGGGCAGGCCATCGTGGTGGTGATGGCCAGCTTCGGCGCCTCGATGGCGCTGCGCAACCTGCTGGAATTCGCCTTCACCTCCAGCCCTACCTATTTCAGCCGCAAGATCCAGATCGCCCGGCCGATCGGCCTTGGCATCCGCATCACCCCCGACCAGACCGTGCTGCTGGGCATGACGCTGGTGCTGGTGGTGGGGATGCACCTGCTGATGACCTACAGCCGCACCGGGCGCGAGATGAAGGCGGTCAGCCAGAATCCGGCGCTGGCGCGGGTGGTGGGCATCGACCTGGACCGGATCGTGCGGATGACCTGGCTGATCGGCGGCGCGCTGGCAAGCGCCGCGGGGCTGATGGTGGGCGTTCTGGTGCAGATCCGGCCGCTGATGGGGCTGGACATGCTGCTGCCGATGTTCGCCGCGGCGATCCTGGGCGGCATCGGCAGCGTGCCGGGGGCGGTGCTGGGCGGGCTTGTCATCGGGTTGTCGCAGGCGGCGTCGGTGCAACTGGTGGGGGCCGAGTGGCGGCAGGCGGTCGCCTTCGTGATCCTGGTCGCGGTGCTGCTGGTGCGGCCCACGGGCCTGTTCGGAGTGCAGGAGCGATGATCGACCTTCTGGGCTACGCGGCCTTCTTCCTGTCGACCGCGCTGATCTTTGCCATCATCACCCTGGGGCTGAACCTGCAATGGGGGCAGACGGGGCTGTTCAACGTGGGTGTGGCGGGGTTTGTGGCGATCGGCGCCTATACCTCGGCGCTCTTGACCACGCCCGAGACAGCGGGGCGGCTGGGCGGCTTTGGCCTGCCGATCCTGGCGGGCTGGGTGGCGGCGATGGCCGTCACCGCGCTGGTGGCCGGGATCACCGGCTATGTCACCCTGCGGCTGAAGGCAGATTATCTGGCGATTTCCACCTTCGGCGTGGCGGTGGTGACGCAGCTTGTGGCGCTGAACGCGCGCGGGCTGACGGGCGGGCCGTTCGGCGTGGCCTTCATTCCGCGGCCCTTCGGCGCGCTGGCAGACCGGCCCGCGCTGTTCAACTTCACCAGTTGCGGCGTGGTGCTGGCGGTGACGGTGCTGACCTACCTGGCGCTGGAACATCTGACGCGCAGCCCCTGGGGCCGCGTTCTGCGGGCGCTGCGCGAGGACGAGCGCGCCGCCGTCTCGCTGGGGAAAAGCGCGCGGTCCTATCGCATCCAGGCCTTTGCCGTGGGCGGGGCGGTGATGGGGCTGGCCGGGGCGGTGCAGGCGCATCTGATCGGCTTCATCGCGCCCGACAACTATGTGCCCACGCTGACCTTCCAGGTCTGGGCCATGCTGATGGCCGGGGGGTCGGGGTCGAACAGGGGCGCGGTGGCGGGGGCGCTGGTGGTCTGGGCGGTCTGGGTGGGCGCCGGGGCGCTGAGTGCCGCGCTGGTGCCGCAGGCCTTCCAGGCGCGCGCGGCGGCGTTGCAGATCGTGGTGATCGGCGTGATGCTCTGCGTGATCCTGCTGTGGCGGCCGCAGGGCTTTTTCGGGCCCCGGCGGCGGCGGACACCCGGCGGGGGCTGACCGCGGGCGCGGGGCCAGGCCATCGCGAACCTGTGGAATTCCGGTAGACGCGTCGCCCCGCGCGGGGCTAGGCTTTGCCCCGAGGCGACGGTGGAACCCGTCCGGCGCCCGACACCTCGCCGACACATGGGGGGCTGCAAGGTTCGGATGCTCCTGCGCAATCTCGATCAGGCGCGCGTCGTGCCGGCGATCACGGTCGCCATCCTCATCGCCGCCGCCCCGGGCCTGCCCGGTTTGCCGGACCCCGGCAGCCCGATCGCCATCGTCCGCTCGATCTCGGTTCCGGGGATCCTTGCGGCGGGGATGGCGCTGGTGGTGATCGGCCGCGGGATCGCCCTGTCGATGGTGGCGGTGATGGCGACGTCGGTCGCCTGGTACCTGCGCCTGCCGAACGCGGGCTGGCGGTGGTGATGATCTCGTCGTCCCTGCCCGAGGTTCCGAACCTGTCCGACCGGATCCTGGCCCGGCGTCAGGGCCGGATCGTCGAGGAATTGCCGCCGCTGGCGGCGCGCGCGGAAAAGATCATGTATGCGGCGGTTCACTGAGGAGGGGGCGATGCGCGACACCTGGACCTACTGGCGGGGCGACTGGCACAGGGGCGATCTGCGCATCCTGGGGGCGGCCTCGCATGGCACTTGGCTGGGCAGCCTTGTCTTCGACGGCGCGCGGCTCTTCGAGGGGTTGACGCCCGATCTCGACCGCCACGCGGCGCGGGTGAATGCCTCGGCCCGGGCGCTGATGCTGGAACCCACGCTGACCGCCGAGGCGATCGCCGGGCTCAGCCGCGACGGGCTGAAGAAGTTCGACCCCGGCACGGATGCCTACATCCGCCCGATGTACTGGGCCGAAGACGGCGGGCCCGGGATGATCGCGCCCGATCCGGGCTCGACCGATTTCGCGCTGTGCCTCGAGGCGATGCCGATGGTGGCGCCGACCGGCTTCACGCTGACCACCACCCGCTTCCGCCGCCCCACGCTGGAGGTGATGCCGGTGAACGCCAAGGCCGCCTGCCTTTACGCCAACAACGCGCGGATGCTGCGCGAGGCGCAGGCGCGCGGGTTCAACAACGCGCTGGTCTGCGACGCGAACGGCAACGTGGCCGAGCTTGCCACCGCCAACGTCTTCATGGTCCGCGGCGGCGAGGTGTTCACGCCGATCCCGAACGGCACCTTCCTGGATGGCATCACCCGGCAGCGGGTGATCGGGCTCCTGCGCGGGGCGGGCGTCAGCGTGCACGAGGTCACGCTGACGCTGGCCGACTTTGCCGAGGCGGAAGAGATCTTTTCGTCGGGCAACATCTCGAAGGTGGTGCCCTGCATCGGGTTCGACGGGCGCGCCTTGCCCTATGGCCCCGTCACGCAAAAGGCCCGCGCCCTCTACTGGGACTGGGCGCATTCGCAAGGAGGCTTCGATGGCCACGGTCAGACTCTGGACGGATGACGAAGCCGCGGCCCATCCGGTGGTGGCCCGCGTCTTCGCCGACATCCGCGCCACGCGGAAATCCGATGTCGTGAACAACTTCTGGCGCGGGCTGGCCAATCACCCCGATCTGCTGGAGCGCACCTGGGCGGGGCTGAAGGCGGTGATGGCAGGGCCCACGACGCTGACGCCCGCGATGCAGGAGATGATCTACATCGCGGTGTCGGTCGCCAATTCCTGCACCTACTGCGTGCATTCCCATACCGCCGCGGCGCGGGCCAAGGGCATGACCGATGCCCAGCATGCCGAACTGATGGCGATCATCGGGCTGGCCGCGCAGACCAACCACCTTGTCACCGCGATGCAACTTCCGGTGGACGAGGCGTTCCTGGTCTGACCTGCGGCGCCGCGCGTCAGCCCCGGAGACGCTCGCCCGCCGCATCGAACAGGAAGCTGCGCCCGGCCTCGGGCGTCAGCCACACGGTTTCGGCCACGGCAAAGCGGTGTTCGCCGAACAGCCGCACCGTCAGCAGCCCGTGAACCTCGGTGTGGACATAGACGTTGGTTTCGCCCCCCAGATGCTCGACATGGCTGATCGTGCCGCCGATCTGACCGGCCTCGCGGCTGATCTGCAGATGCTCGGGCCGGATGCCCAGCGTTTCCCCGCGCCGGCCCAGCGCCCCCGCCTTCAGGAAGTTCATCTGCGGCGAGCCGATGAACCCTGCGACGAAGGTGTTGGCCGGGTCATTGTAAAGCTCCATCGGCGCGCCGACCTGGGCGATCCGGCCCGCGTTCAGCACCACGATGCGGTCGGCCAGCGTCATCGCCTCGACCTGGTCATGGGTGACATAGATCATCGTCGCGTTCAGCTCGCGGTGCAGCCGCGCGATCTCGATCCGCGTGTGCACCCGCAATGCGGCGTCAAGGTTCGACAGCGGCTCGTCGAACAGGAACAGCTTCGGCCGCCGCACGATGGCCCGGCCGATCGCCACCCGCTGCCGCTGCCCGCCCGACAGTTCGGCGGGCCGCCGTTCCAGCAGCGGGTCCAGCGACAGCATGGCCGAGGCCCGCGCGACCGCGGCGCCGACCTCGGGCCGGGCCACGCCCGCCTGCTTCAGCGCCAGCCCCATGTTGTCGCGCACGCTCAAGTGCGGATAAAGCGCGTAGCTCTGGAACACCATCGCGATCTCGCGCTGCGCCGGGGGGGTCAGGTTCACCCGCACCCCGTCGATGCGCACATCGCCCGCGGTCACATCCTCCAGCCCCGCGATCATCCGCAGCAGGGTGGACTTGCCGCAGCCCGAGGGGCCGACAAAGACGCAGAATTCGCCATCCTGCACCTCCAGATCGACGCCCTTGATGACATCGACGGTGCCGAAGGACTTGGTGACGGCGGACAGGGTCAGGGCGCCCATGGGGCCTCCTTCAGGCTGATGGCCCGGCCGGTCCGCACGCTTTCGTCGGCCCCAAGGCAGATGACAAGCGACTGGACGGCCTCGGCCAGATGGCGGGACAGGTCGAGCCTTTCGGTGATCGCGCGGGCCACGAAGGCCGCCTCGCGGTCGCACAGATCCTGGTGGCCGGGCTCGTCGGCCATCGAGATGTCCTGATCGCCCCCGGCGACGCGGTGCACCCGCAGAAGCGAGGTCCTGGTATGCGTCTCGATGTCGTCCGACCGCGCGCTTTCGGGCATGCGGATCGACACGGCGCCGTTGGGGCTGACCACATCCTTCACGAAGAAGGCGGTATCCGACATCATCGGGCCCCAGCCCGCCTCGTACCAGCCCAGGCTGCCATCGGCGAAGATCACCTGGAAATGGCCGTAGTTGTACATCTCGGGCGCGATCTCGGCCGACAGGCGCAGGCCCATGCCGCGCACCTCGACCGCGGGGGCATCGGTGATCTGCAACATCACGTCGACGTAATGCACCCCGCAATCCACGATGGGCGGCGTGGTCTGCATCAGCGCCTTGTGCACCTCCCAGGTCGGACCCTTGCTTTGCTGGTTCAGGTTCAGCCGGAACACATAGGGCCCGCCCAGGGCGCGCGCCTCGGCGATCAGGCGCTGCCAGCTTGGGTGGTGGCGCAGGATATAGCCCACCACCACCCGGCGCCCGGTGCGCGCGGCGCAGGCGGCCACCCGCCGGGCGTCGGCCACCGTGGTGGCCAGCGGCTTTTCCACAAAGACATCGGCCCCCGCCTCCATCGCCGCCACCGCATAGTCGGCGTGGCTGTCGGAATAGGTGGCGATCGCCACGAGGTCGGGCTTCAGTCGCGCCAGAGCCTCGGCGAAATCGTCGGTCACCGCATAGCCCGCCAGGTCGGGCGCCAGCGCCGGGGTCGAGCGGTTGACCAGCCCCACGACCTGAAACGCCGGGTTGCGGTGATAGGCAAGCGCATGGCTGCGCCCCATGTTGCCCAGGCCCACGACAAGTGTACGGATCATTTCACGGCCCCCGCGGTGATGCCCCGGATCAGCTGGCGCGAGAACAGGACGTACAGCACCAGTACCGGCAGGATGGCAAGCGACAGTGAGGCCAGCACCGCGTTCCAGTTGGTCACGAACTGGCCCAGGAACACCTGCGCCCCCAGGGTGATCGTCTTGGTCGCCTCGGCGGGCGCCAGGATCAGCGGAAACCACAGGTCGTTCCAGATCGGGATCATGGAAAACACCGCCACCGTCGCCATCGCGGGGCGCACCAGCGGCAGCACCAGCCGGAAGAAGATGCGGTATTCGCTCAACCCGTCGATCCGTCCTGCATTCTTCAGATCGGCCGAGACGGTCTTCATGAACTCGCTCAGGATGAAGACGGCCAGCGGCAGCCCCTGCGCGGTATAGACCAGGATCAGCGCCAGCAGCGTGTTGACCAGATGCGCCGCCACCATCATCTGCAGGATCGCGACCGTGCCCAGCCGGATCGGGATCATGATGCCAAGCGCCAGGTACAGCCCCAACAGCAGGTTGCCGCGAAACCGGTATTCCGACACCGCAAAGGCCGCCATCGCCCCGAACAGCAGCACGAAGGCCAGCGACACCACCGTCACCACCAGGCTGTTCCAGAAGTACAGCAGGAAATCCCCCTGGTTCAGCACCGTCTGGAACCCGATCAGATCGAACGTGCCCGGCCCCGGCAGCGCCAGCGGATGGGCAAAGATCGCCCGGCGCGACTTCAGCGAATTGATCAGCACCACGAAGACCGGAAAGAGCGCGATCACCGTATAGGCGATCAGGATCGCATGGGCGGCGGCGGTGCGGGGCAGCGACTGTCTTGCCTTGGCCATGATGCCCTCAGAACTGATAGCGGCGCAGCCGCGTCTGGATGCCGAAGAGATAAAGGCACACGCCCGCCAGGATGATCCCGAACATCGCGGTGGCGATGGCCGCGCCCATGTTCGGGTCGCCCAGCTGCAACTGGAAGCCGAAGAAGGTGCGGTACAGGAACGTGCCCAGGATGTCGGTCGAATGGTCCGGCCCGGCCAGCGCGCCCTGTGCCACGTAGATCAGGTCGAAGGCGTTGAAGTTGCCCACGAAGGTCAGGATCGAGATGATCCCGATCGAGGGCAGGATCAGCGGCAGCTTGATCTTCCAGAACTGCGCGGCGCCGGTCACGCCATCCATCTCGGCCGCCTCCAGCACCTCGTCGGGGATCGACAGCAGTGCGGCATAGATCAGCATCATCGGGATGCCCACGAACTGCCAGACCGAGATCAGCGCCAGCGTCGTCAATGCGGTGCCCGGCTTGCCCAGCCAGGGCGCGAAGAGACTCTTCAGCCCCACCATGTCCAGAAGCCCCGGCGCGATGCCCCAGAGCGGCGACAGGATCAGCTTCCAGACGAAGCCCACGATCACGAAGCTCAGCACCGTCGGCACGAAGATCGCCGTGCGGTAGACCGCGGCAAAGCGCAGCCGCGGCGACGACAGCAGCGCCGCCAGCCCCACCCCGATGGGGTTCTGCACCAGCATGTGGATCACGAAGAACCAGGTGTTGTTGCCCAGCGCATTCCAGAACTGCTCGGACCAGATCGGGTCGCCGAAGAGCCTGCGGAAATTGGCCAGCCCCGTGAAGCGGCGCACCTGGTCCACCGTCGTGTAAAGCGACAGATCGAGCGTGGCGAACAGCGGCACGATCATCACCGCGGTGTAGACGATCACCGCCGGCGCCAGGAAGATCCCGATATGCCAGCGCACAGCCTTCCGGTCAGCCATCGGCTCTCCCCTTCATTTTCTGTCCGCAAATATCCTCGGGGGGTGCGGGGGGCAGACAGCCCCCCGCGGTCCCGCCTCAGGGGGTCATTGCTGCGGCTTGTACCAGCTTGCCAGATCCTTCTGCAGCTCGGCGGCGGCCGCCTCCGGCGTCTGGGTGCCGTTGATCACATTGGCCGCAGCCGCCCAGGTGGCGTTTTCCAGGTTCGGCGTGCCGCGCGACAGGATCTGGTAGGTCGAGCGCATCGTGCTCTTGCAGCTCTTGCGCCAGCCCAGCATCTCGTTGGCCAGCGGGTTGTCGATCTGCACCGGCTTGTCGATCAGCGGGAAGAAGCCCGGCAGCGCGTTGCCATAAAGCTTGGCGAAGTCCTCGCTGCCCACCCACTTCAGGAACACCATGGCGGCGTCCTTGTTCTTGCTGGCGGCGTTCAACCCCAGCGCGTGGTCGGGCTGGTCGGAGATGAAGCAGGGATCGCCCGCCTTGGCAACCGGCGGCGCGAAGGCGCCCATCTTGAAGGTGGCCTGCTGGGTGAAGCCCGCGATTTCCCACGACCCGGCCGGATAGATCGCGGCACGGCCCAGAGTGAACATGTTCTGGCTGTCAGGGTAGGTCTGGGCCTGGAAGCCGTCGCCCATGTAGGGGCCCCACTTCGCCAGTTCCTTGAAGGGCGCCACCCAGTCGGCATCGGTCAGCTTCTGCTTGCCCGCGATCAGCGCCTGGCGGCCCGCCTCGCCCATCCAGTAGTTCGGGCCGATGTTCTGATAGCCCATGGTCGCGGCTTCCCACTGGTCATGGGTGCCCATCGCCAGCGGAACGAAGGTGCCATCCTTCTTGATCTTGTCGAGGTCGGCGTAGAACTCGTCCATCGTCTTGGGGGGCGTGATGCCCAGCTTCGCAAAGGCGTCGGCGTTGTAGATGAAGCCGTGGATCACGCTGGCCATCGGCATGCAGAACGTGTGCTTGCCGTCATCGGTCTGCCAGGCGGCCTTGGCCACGTCGGCAAAGTTCGCCATCTCGGCCATGCCGCTCAGGTCGGCCAGCTTGCCCTTCTGGAAGAGCGCAAGCGAGGCGTCGAACGGGCGGCAGGTGATCAGGTCGCCCGCGGTGCCCGCGTCCAGCTTCGAGTTCAGCGCGGCATTGTATTCGGTCGGCGCCGAGGGGGCGAAGACCACCTTGATGTCGGGGTGGGCCTTCTCGAAGGCCGGGATGATGGTCTGCTGCCAGACCGGCAGGTCGTCGTTGCGCCAGCTTTCGATGGTCAGCGTGGTCTCGGCCCAGGCGGCCGTGCCCATCAGCATGGTGCCTGCCATCAGCAGGCCGAAGGTCGTCTTCATTGGTCGTTCCTCCCTGGTTGCGGCCCTTTGGGCCCGGTCTTCAGAAGCGCGTCCAGCGCCGGGGCCAGATGCCCGGCATGGGTCTGAAGCAGCGCGGCCGCGCGGGCCGCGTCCGCCCCGGCGGCGATCAGCACCGCGGGTTTCACCGCGCCGCCCGTCCGCTCCAGCGCGGCGCGGGCGGTCTCGGGCGCACTGCCCGAAATGGCGGCCACCATCCGCGCCGCACGGTCGCGCAGCTTGGCGTTGTCGGCCTGCACATTCACCATGTAGCCATCATGGACATGGCCAAGGCGCATCCCCACGAGGGTGGAAAAGAGGTTGAGCGCGATCTTCTGCGCGGTGCCCGCCGCCATCCGGGTCGAGCCCGCGACGACTTCGGACCCGGTGTCCAGCAGCACGGCCACATCGGCCAGCCCCGGCAGCGCGCTGCCCGGCACGTTGGCCAGGCCGATCACCCGCGCACCCAGCGCCTGCGCCCCGCGTGCCACCGCCAGCGTATAGGGCGTGTTGCCCGAAGCCGAGACGCAGACCACCGCATCGCCCGCGGCCAGTCCCGCGCGGGCAAGGTCGGCCCCGGCCAGGGCGGGATCGTCCTCGACCCCGCCGGTCATGTGCAAGAGCGCCGCCGCCCCGCCCGCAAACAGCATCGGGGTCTGTGAAGGCGGAATCCCGAAGGTGCCCGCCAGTTCCAGGCAATCGGCCAGCGCCATCAGCCCGGAACTGCCCGCCCCCGCATAGCCCAGCCTGCCACCCCGGCCCAGCACCTCGGCCGCCAGGGCCGCGGCCTGTGTCAGCGCAGGCAGGGCGGCGCGCAGGCAGACCGCCGAGGCAAGCTGCGCATCAAGAAGGCGCGCCAGCGCCGTCTCGGGCGGCAGAAGGTGCAGCCCCTCTGCGCTTGGGTGGCGGTGTTCCGTCGCCGCGGCCATGCGATTCCCCCTATCGGTGTGCCGATAATGCCAAACTAATACCAATTGTCCAGAAGAAATCTGAAACCTGCAAATTATGGCCTGTTTTCCGTCTGGTCTTGCTATCAGGTATTTGTTTGGTATTATCTTGTGGAAAGGAGTCGCCATGCCGTTTCTGCTGGGGGTCGATGGGGGCGGCACGGGGTGCCGGGCGGCGGTGGCGGATGCCACGGGCCGCGTTCTGGGCAGCGCAACCGCGGGCCCGGCCAATATCCTCAGTGACCCGGATGGCGCGCGGGCCAACATCCTGGCCGCCGTCGATGCCGCGCTGGCGGGAACCGGCATCGGCCCCGGCGCGCTGCATGCGGTGCTGGGCCTGGCCGGGGCGAACGTGCCCGCCGCCGCCGCCCGGATGACCGCGGCGCTGCCATTCGCCAGCACCCGCATCACGTCGGACGCGGTCACCGCGACCCGCGGGGCGCTGGGGGTGGCCGATGGCGTGGTGGCCACGGTCGGCACCGGATCTGTCTTTGCCGCCCAGCGCGGCGGGCAGGTGACGGTGATCGGCGGCTGGGGGCTGATCCTGGGCGACGAAGGGTCGGGCGGCTGGCTTGGCCGGGCGCTGATGTCGCGCGCGCTTCTGGCGGTGGACGGGATGGTGGAGATGACACCGCTTCTGGCAGAGGTCCTGGACGAGGCGGGCGGCGGCCCCGCGCTGGTGGAAGCCGCGCGCAGCGCCAGGCCGGCGGATTTCGCCCGGCTCGCCCCGCGCATCGCCACCGCTCGCGACCCCGCCGCCGCCGCCGTGCTGGCCGAGGGCGATGCCTGGGTCTGCCGCTTCGTCGACCATCTGGCGGGGGCCGAGGCGCTGCCGGTCACCTTCCTGGGCGGGCTTGGCGCGGTCTATGCCACGCGGCTGGCGGGGCGCTACGGCGGGCGCATCCGGCCCGCGCTTGGCACGGGCCTTGACGGCGCGCTGGCCCTGGCACGCGAGGCCGCGCCATGACCGATCTGTTCAGCCCCGAGGGGTTCGAAGAGACGGGCAGCGGCCCGCTTTATCTGCAACTGTCGCGCCGGATCGCCGACGGCATCGCCACCGGGCGGCTATCGGCGGGCGAAAGCCTGCCGCCGGAACGCGACATGGCGGCGCTGACCGGGCTGTCGCGGGTGACCGTGCGCAAGGCGGTGCAGGCGCTGGTGGCCTCGGGCCAGCTGATCCAGAAGCGCGGCTCGGGCACCTATGTCGCGCCGAAGGTGGAACGGCTGGAACAGGCGCTGTCGCTCCTGACCTCGTTTTCCGAAGACATGGCGCGGCGGGGCAAGGCCTCGCGGTCGGTCTGGCTGAGCCGCACGGTGGCCGCCCCCCGCCCGGACGAGGTGATGGTGCTAGGCCTTGGCGCGCATGACCGGGTGGCCCGGCTGGAACGGGTGCGGATGGCCGATGAGGTGCCGCTGGCCATCGAACGGGCCAGCCTGCCTGCCACCCTCCTGCCCGATCCGGCGGGGGTGGAAAGCTCGCTTTACGCCGTGCTGGGCGCGCGGGGCCTGCGCCCGGTGCGCGCGGTGCAGCGGCTGTCGGCGGTGAATGCCAGCGTCGAGGATGCGCGGCTTCTGAACGTGCCGGCGGGCGCCGCCTGCCTTCGGATCGAGCGGATCGCCTACCTTGCCTCGGGGCGGGTGGCGGAATTCACGCTCTCGCTCTACCGCGGCGATGCCTATGACTTTGCCGCCGAACTGAAACTGTCGCCAGAGGCGTAAGGACCGAGCCGATGACAACCCACATGCGCCGCGAGGTCGAAGAGATTCCCGAAGCCACCGAACGCTTCCTGCGGGCGGCGGGTCCGGCGGTGGCGGCCGCGGGTGCGGCGATCCGGGCGCGCGACCCCGCGCTTGTGGTCACGGTGGCGCGCGGCTCGTCCGACCATGCGGCGGCCTATCTGAAATACGCCATCGAACTGGCGGCGGGGGTGCCCGTCGCCTCGGTCGGGCCGTCGATCGCCTCGGTCTACGGGCGGCAACTGCGGCTGGGGCCGGCGCTTTGCCTTGGCATCTCGCAATCCGGCAAGAGCCCCGACATCGTCGAGATGATGCGCAGCGCGGGCGCCGGGGGCGCGCTGACGCTGGCGCTGACCAATGTGGAAGGCTCGCCGCTGGCCAGGGCGGCGGGCCATGCCCTGCCTCTGTCGGCGGGCGAGGAAAGATCGGTGGCCGCCACGAAATCCTTCGTGGCCTCGGTGGTGGCGGGGCTGGCGCTGCTGGCCGAATGGCAACAGGACGCGGCGCTGAGTGCGGCGGTGCAGGCCCTGCCCGCTGCCTTCGCGCAGGCGCTGGCCTGCGACTGGGCGCCCCTGTCCGACCGGCTGGTGCGGGCGCAGTCGCTGTACGTCCTGGGCCGGGGGCCGGGTTTCGCCATTGCCAGCGAGATGGCGCTGAAGTGCAAGGAAACCTCGGGCCTGCACGCCGAGGCCTATTCGGCGGCCGAGGTGCTGCACGGCCCCGCGGCGATCGTGCAGGCGCATTTTCCGGTGCTGGCGCTGGGGGTCGAGGACGCCGCGCTGCCCGGGGTGATCGCCACGGCCGACCGGCTGGCCGGGCAGGGGGCCGATGTGTTCCTGACCGCGCCGGGGGGCGCCGAGGGGGTGCGGGCGCTGCCCGCCGTCGCCGGGCTGCACCCGCTGGTCGCGCCCCTTGTGCTGGTCGTGACCTTCTACGCCTTCGTCGAGGCGCTGGCCCGCCGCCGCGGCTTCGACCCCGATACGCCCCCCCACCTGCGCAAGGTCACGGAGACGGTATGACCCGCACGATCTTCACCGGCGCCCGGCTGTTCGACGGAACGGGGCTGCATGACCGGATGGCCCTTGTGGTCGAGGATGGCCGTATCCTGGCGCTGCTGCCCGAAGCCGCCGCGCCCGCGGGCGACCGCGTTGCCCTGTCGGGCGGGGTGCTGGCGCCCGGCTTTCTCGACCTGCAGGTGAACGGCGGGGGCGGGGTGATGCTGGGCGATGCGGCCAGCGTGGACGGGATCGCCCGGATCTGCGCCGCCCACGCGCCGCTCGGCTCGCTGGGGCTGCTGCCGACGCTGATCACCGACACGGCCGAGGTGACGGCGCGGGTGCTTGAGGCCGGGATTGCAGCGGCGCGGGCGGGGGTGCCGGGCTTTCTCGGGCTGCACATCGAGGGGCCGCACCTGGACCCGCGGCGCAAGGGGGCGCATGACCCGGCGCTGATCCGGCCGATGACCGGGGCCGATCTTGACCGGCTCTGCCGCGCCGCGGCCGACCTGCCCGCGCTGATGGTCACGCTGGCACCGGAAAGCGCCACGCCCGACCAGATCGCGGCGCTGACGGCGGCGGGGGTGATCGTCAGCCTTGGCCATTCCGATACCGGCCTTGCGGCGGCGCGCGCGGCCTTCGCCGCCGGGGCGCGCTGCGTCACGCATCTTTTCAACGCCATGAGCCAGCTTGGCAACCGCGAGCCGGGGCTGGTGGGCGCCGCGCTTGATGCCGAAACCGCCCATGCCGGGATGATCGCCGATGGCATCCATGTGGCACCCGAGGCGATGCGGATCGCCGTGGCGGCCAAGCGCGGGGCAGACCGGCTGTTTCTGGTGACCGATGCGATGGCGGTCGCGGGCACCGGGCTGACCGCGTTCACCCTGGGCGGGCGGCGCATCCTGCGGCAGGGCGGGCGGCTGACGCTGGAAGACGGGACGCTGGCGGGGGCCGACCTGACGCTGCCGCAGGCGGTGCAGGTGATGGTGCGACAGGTCGGCCTGCCGCTGGACCGGGCGCTGCGGATGGTGACGGCGATCCCCGCCGCGGTGATCGGGGCGGGCGACCGGCTTGGCCATCTGGCACCAGGGCGGGCCGCCGACCTGGTGCACCTGGCCGATGACCTGACGCTGGCAGGCGTCTGGCGGGCAGGCCGGGCGGTGTGACAGGGCCCTTGCCCCGCGCCGCGGGGCGGGGCATGCCGGATGAAGCTGCAAGAGGCCCCAGATGACCCTGACGATCCGCCCGGCGCTGGCCGCCGACGCCCCCGACCTTTTGCGCCTGATCCGCGAGCTGGCCCGCTATGAGCAGGCCGAGGACAAGGTTCTTGCCACCGAGGCCGATCTTGCCCGCACGCTTTTTTCCCCCGGCGCAGCGGCGCGGGCGCTGCTGGCCGAGGCGGCGGGCGAGGCGGTCGGCTATGCCGTCTATTTCACCAGCTATTCCACCTGGCTCGGGCGGAACGGGATCTATCTGGAAGACCTTTATGTCTCGCCCGCCCGGCGCGGTCAGGGGGCGGGGCGCGCCCTGATGCGGCATCTGGCGGCCGAGGCGGTGGCGCAGGGCTGCGGGCGGCTGGAATGGAGCGTGCTGGACTGGAACGCCCCCGCGATCCGTTTCTATGACAGCCTGGGCGCCACGCCGCACAGCGAATGGATCCGCTACCGGCTTGACGGCGACGCGCTTCAGGCGCTGGCCGCCGAGGCGCCCGCGACCGTGCCAGAGGGCGCGATCGAGCTGACGGCGACCCCGGCCCCCGCCGACCTCGAGGCGCTGAGCCGCGCGCTGGGCGCCTTCAACGACGCCGACGTAGGCCCCGCGAACCGCAAGCCGCTAGCCGTGTTCCGGCGCGAGGGCGGGCGGATCGTGGCCGGGCTGTCGGGCTATACCGCCTGGGGCTGGCTTTACGTCCAGTGGCTCTGGGTCGATGAGGGCCTGCGGGGGCAGGGCGTGGCGGGCCGGATGCTGGCCGCGGCCGAGGCCGAGGCGAAGGCCCGCGGCTGCCACGGCGCGCTGATCGACACGTTCAGCCCGGTGGGGGCGCATACCTACGAAAAGCAGGGCTATGCCCGGTTCGGCGCGGTGGCCGATTTCCCGCCCGGCCGCAGCCGCATCTACCTGCAAAAGCGGCTTTAGCGCGCGATCCGGCCACCCGGCAGCGGGCGCGGGGCGCCGGTGGTGGTGGGAAAGCTGATCGGCAGGCCCCGCAGGCTGCGGACGGCAAGAAAGGCGAAACATTCCGCCTCGACCGCGTCGCCGCGCCAGCCCAGTTCCTCGGCCGCCACCGCCTCGACCCCCGCGCGGTCGCGCAGCGCCTGCATGATGGCCGGGTTGCGCCGCCCGCCGCCGCAGACGACCAGCCGCCGCGGCCGCCGGGGCAAGAGGTCAAGCCCGCGCCCCACCGCGGCGGCGGTAAAGGCGGTCAGCGTTGCGGCGCCGTCCGCGGGGCTCAGCCCCTCGGCCATGGCGGCGGTGAAATCGAACCGGTCAAGCGATTTCGGCCAGGGCGCGGCAAGGTAGGGGTGGTGCAGCAGGCGGGCCAGCCGCGCCTCGTCCACCCGGCCGCTGCGGGCCAGCGCGCCGTCGCGGTCCATCTCGCCCAGACCCTGCGCCTTGATCCAGTCGTTCAGGGGCGCGTTGGCGGGGCCGGTGTCAAAGGCCACCAGCCCATCGGCGCCGTCCCACCAGGTCACGTTGGCCACGCCGCCCAGGTTCAGCACCGCGGTATCGCCCGCAGTTCCGGCGCCTTGCAGCAGGGCGCGGTGATAGGCCGCCGACAGGGGCGCGCCCTGCCCGCCCGCCGCCATGTCGGCGCTGCGGAAATCATGGACGACCGGCACCCCCAGCAGCCGCGCCATCCGCGCGCCGCAGCCCAGTTGCCGGGTCTGGCCCGGCCGCCCCGGTTGCGGCGCGCGGTGCAGCACCGTCTGGCCGTGAAAGCCAACGGCCCCGATCTGGTCCATCCGCAGCCCGGCCTCGGCCACCAGCGCGCGCACCGCCGCCGATTGCGCCTGGGTAATGGCCAGTTCCGCCACGGCGAAGATCTCTGGATCGGGCCCGGCAAAGGCCCAGGTGCGGGCCTGAATCAGTGTCTCTTCCAGCAGATTTCGAATCCAGCCGGGGTAGGGCGCCAGCCGCCAGGCCCCGAATTCGGCCACCCGTTCGCCGTCGGTGCGCAGCAGCGCCACGTCGATGTTGCCATCCAGAACGGTGCCGGTCATCAGGCCGACGGACCACACAGGTTCCATCCCTCATCCCCCGTAAAGCGCATCGCCCGTCGCGCGGCGCAGCCCGGCGATGCCGGAATCGACATGCCGCGTCGGGTGGATGCGGTTGGTCAGCAGGGCCCAGGCCCGGCCACATTCGAAATCGATCCAGAGCCCGGTGCCGGTGAAGCCGGTGTGGCCGATCGTCCCGGGCGGGCACAGGTCGCCCCCCGGCCAGCCGGGATGGGCCGCCTGCCAGCCATGCGTGCGGTCGGGTGACAGGCGTTGGCGCATCAGCCGGGTGGCGGGGGCGTCGGGGGCGGCCAGCAGACCTTCGGCAAAGGCCAGCAGGCTTTCCGCGGTGCCGAAAAGCCCGGCATGGCCCGCGCCCTGAAGCGCGGCGCAGTTGTCGTCATGCACCTCGCCCGACAGGACGCGGTGGCGCCAGGTGCAATCTTCGGTCGCGGCGCTGGCCTCGGGCGGGGCGGCCCAGGCAAGGCCGGGGCCCGGGTCCATCGCGCGGATCGGGCAGTGGTGATGGCGTTCCAGTGCCAGCCCCAGCAGGATGAAGTTGATGTCGGAATAGACCGGCGGCCCCCGGCGCCATTCGCGTTGCAGCACGAAGGCGCGCAACAGATCCGCATCGCGGCCATAGGTGTAGATCGGCTCGACCGCGGGGAAGGGCGTCTGGTGGCCGAGGCACTGCCGGTAGGTGACCTGCCGTTCCCAGGCCGCGGGATCGTATTGCCTCAGGTCGGGCAAGAGCGTGGTCAGCGGCGCGTCAAGGTCGATCACCCCGGCCCCGGCCAGCGCCAGGATGCGGGGCGTGGTGAAGACGACCTTGGTCAGCGAGGCGAGGTCGAACCAGGTCTCTTCCGTCATCGGACGGGCCGCGGGCACCACCTGCGCCCGGCCCGTCGCGCGCAGCCGTCGCCGGCCGCCCTCGCTCAGCGCCAGAACGCCGCCGGGGATGCGGCCCGCCGCAACCGCTGCGGCGAGCGGCGCGAAGGCCTGGTCGAACCGTTCGGTCATGGCGCCTCCTCGCGGGCCAGGTGACCGGGGGCCACCTCGATCCAGCGCGGCGCGGGCGGCTCCCATCCCGCGGGGCGCAGAAGCGAGGGCACCTCGGTCGTATCCAGCGCATAGCGCGCGTGGCGGCGCGCGACGCTGGGAACCGCGGCGATCAGGCGCCGGGTGTAGCTGTGCTGCGGGCGGGCCAGCACGGCGGCGGCGGGGCCGGTTTCCACGATCTGGCCGCGATGGATCACCGCGACCCGGTGGGCGATGCGTTCCACCACCGCCATGTCATGCGAGATGAACAGGTAAGCCAGCCCGAAATCGCGTTGCAGGTCGATCAGCAGATCCAGCACCCGCGCCTGAACCGAGACATCCAGCGCCGAGACCGCCTCGTCCAGCAGCACGACCGAGGGGTTCAGCATCAGCGCCCGCGCAATGCACAGCCGCTGCCGCTGGCCGCCGGAAAACGCGTGCGGATAGCGGCCCAGGCTGTCGGCGGGCAGGCTGACCCGTTCCAGCAACATCCCCATCCGGGCGCGGGCGGTGCCGTCCAGCCGCTGCCCGGCGGCCAGCAGCGGTTCGGCCAGCAGCTGTTCCACCGTCAACCGCGGGTTCAGCGAGGCATAGGGGTTCTGGAACACCATCTGCACCGGCCGCCGCCCCGGCCCGGTCACCCGGATGTCGCCCCGGCTTCGGGCCAGGCCCAGGATCGCGCGTGCCGTGGTGGATTTGCCCGAGCCGGATTCGCCCACGATCCCCAGCGTCTCGCCGGGGCCGAGGGCAAGGCTGACACGCTCGACCGCATGGACATGGCCGCGCGCGGGGCGGAACAGGCCGCCGCCGGCGCGGAAGCGCACGGTCAGGTCGCGCACCTCGAGCACCGGCGGGGCGGCGGCGGGCGCATCGGTGCGGGCGGCGGCGCCATGCGCGAAATGCGGCACCGCATGCAGAAGGTGGCGGGTGTAGGGGTGCTGCGGCGCGTCCAGCACCTGCGCCAGCGCGCCCTGTTCCACCGCGCGGCCCGATTG
This sequence comes from Pseudomonadota bacterium, assembly GCA_021845805.1. GTDB lineage: Bacteria > Pseudomonadota > Alphaproteobacteria > Rhodobacterales > Rhodobacteraceae > Solirhodobacter. Next base: position 43,250 of record JAJZVD010000005.1, read on the forward strand.
CATCACCATCACCCGGTCGGCGATGCCCGCGACAAGGCCGATGTCATGCGTGATGAAGATCATCGCCATGCCGGTTTCATCGCGCAGGTTCGCCAGCAGCGCCATGATCTGCGCCTGGATCGTCACATCCAGCGCCGTCGTCGGTTCGTCCGCGATCAGCAGGCGCGGGTTGCAGGCCAGCGCCGAGGCGATCATCACCCGTTGCAGCATGCCCCCCGACAGCTCGTGCGGGAACTGCGCAAGCCGCCGCGCCGCATCGGGGATGCGCACCCGGTCCAGCGCGCGCTTCGCCTCGGCCAGCGCCGCGGCCGCGCCAAGCCCGTGATGCAGGCGGAACGCCTCGGCGATCTGCGCGCCCACCGGCAGCACCGGGTTCAGCGAGGTCATCGGCTCCTGGAAGATCATGCCGATCTCGGCGCCGCGGATGCGCGCCATCCGGGCTTCGGGCGCGGTGGCAAGATCCAGCACCGCGCCATCGGGCCGGGTCAGCCGGATCGCGCCGCGGGTAATCCGCCCGCCGCCGAAATCCACCAGCCGGGTCAGCGCCAGCGCGGTGACCGACTTGCCCGAGCCGCTTTCGCCCACCAGCGCCAGGGTTTCCCCGGCGGCCAGGTCGAAGCCCAGGCCCTGCAGCACCTCGGCCTCCTCGGGGCGGGGGCCAAAGCCCACATGCAGGTCGCGGACCGACAGCAGCGTCATGCCCGCCCCCGCGTCTTCGGGTCCAGGATGTCGCGCAGCGCGTCGCCCAGCAGGTTGAAGCCCAGGATGCCCCCCATGATCGTCAGCCCCGGTGCGATCATCAGCCAGGGCGCGGTTTCCATCAGGTTGCGGCTGTCCGACAGCATCACCCCCAGCGAGGGCGCGGGCGGCTGGGTGCCGAGGCCAAGGAAGGACAGACCCGCCTCGGTCAGAAGCGCCCAGGCCAGCGCCAGCGTCACCTGCACCGTCAGCGGCGCCACGATGTTCAGCAACAGGTGGCGGGTGAGGATGTAGACGGTAGAGCTGCCGAAGCTGCGCGCCGCATCGACGAAATCGCGCGTCTTCAGCGACAGCGCGGGGCCGCGCACCACCCGGGTGAAGATCGGCATGTAGACGAAGGCGATGGCCAGAACAGACGTCCGGGTGCCCGGCCCCATGACGGCCACGATCAGCATCGCCAGCAGGATCGCGGGAAAGGCCAGAAGGATGTCCATCGCCCGCATCAGCGCGCCATCCCAGATCCGCCCGAACCAGGCCGCAGCCAGCCCCAGCACCGCGCCGATGCCCGCCGCGACCGCGACCGACAGGAAGGCCACGCGGAAGGATTGCCCGATGCCTTGCATCAGGCGGCTGGCGATGTCGCGGCCGAACAGGTCGGTGCCCAGCCAGTAGGAAGCCGACGGCGGGTGCAGCCGGTCCAGCCGGTGCTGGGCCAGCGGGTCGTGCGGGGTCAGGCCCAGCGCCCCCAGCGCCGCAAGGGCGAGGTAGGCCAGCACGATGCCCGCGCCGATGCGCCCGCTGGGGTGGCGGAAGATTGCGCGCAGAAGGGCCATCAGCCGCGCCCCCGGATGCGCGGGTCCAGCCAGAAATAGGCCAGGTCCACCAGCAGGTTGACCACCATGAAGTTGAACGCGATGAACAGGACCGTGCCCTGCACGAGCGCATAGTCGCGTTGCAGGATCGCATCCAGCACCATCCGGCCAAGGCCCGGCAGGGCGTAGATCTGTTCCACGATCACGGCGCCGCCCAGCAGATAGCCGAACTCGATCCCCGACAGGGTGACGACCGGGATCAGCGCATTCGGCAGGGCGTGGCGCCAGATCACCTGGCGCGCGGGCACCCCGCGGGCGCGCGCGGTGCGCACATAATCCTCGGACAGCACATCCAGCATGGCCGACCGCGCGATTCGCGTCAGCGAGGCGGCGAAGGCCGCGCCCAGCGTCAGCGCGGGCAGGATCATCTGGCCCAGATTGGCCAGCGGATCGAGCCAGAGCGGGGCGAACGTGCCCATGGCGGGCAGCACCCCGAACCCGGCCGACAGCAGGTAGATCAGCAGGAGCCCGAAGACGAAGCTGGGGGTCGATTGCCCGATCATCGCCCCCACCCGCACCGCAAGGTCGGCGCCTTTCTCGGCCCGGGTCGCGGCATAGACGCCCGCGGGAACGCCGATCGCCAGCGCGATCAGAAGCGACAGAACCGCCAGTTCCAGCGTCAGCGGGAACCGCGCAAGGATCACGCCCAGCACGGGCTTGCCATAGGTGACCGAAATGCCCAGATCGCCGTGCAGCAGCGCCCAGAGCCAGCGGCCGTATTGCACGATCCAGGGCCGGTCCAGCCCGAAATAGGCGGCCAGCGCCTGCTTCTGCGCAGGCGTCAGCAGCCCCGCCTCGGTGCCCAGCATCGCGGTGATGGCATCGCCGGGCACCAGGCGGATCGCCATGAAGACAAGGCTGGACACGCCCAGCAGCACCAGGGGAAAGGCCGCCAGCCGTCGGGTCAGGGTGTTCATCGGCGGTGATCCGGAGGCCCGGCGCCAGGACGGCGCCGGGCGGTTTCGGTTACTTCAGCGTGACCGCCGAGAGCCCGTAAAGGGATCCCGTCGGCGTCGGCACGAAGCCCTGCACATTGGCCCGTTCCGCGACGTAGGTATAGGGCGTGAAGAGCCAGATCCAGGGCGAGACTTCGGCCAGATGGGTCTCGAACTGCGCGAACAGGTCCTTGCGCTTGGCCGGGTCTGTGGTGACGCGCGCCGCGTTCAGCAGGCCGTCCAGCGTGTCGTCGGTGTAGTTCGACACCTTCAGCAGGTTGCCCGTCTTGGTAAAGTAGCGGTTGTATGTCGTGTAGGGATCGGGCCGGCCGCCATTGAGCGCCACCGCCATGTCGAAATCGCCCTTCAGCCAGGCGTCCACATAGACGTTCAGTTCCATCATCTTGATGTCGAGCTTGATGCCGATCTGCTTCAGCTCGGCCTGCATCACCTGCGCCTCGGCCTCCGAGGTGGCGGGCTCGCCGGTCGCGGCGATCACCGTGGCGCTGAAGCCGTCGGGGTAGCCTGCGTCCTTCATCAGCGCCTTGGCCTTGGCCAGATCGGGCGTGTAGCAGAACAGCTTGGCCGGATCGGTCGCATAGGCGGGCACCGTGATCGGGCCGGTCACCTGCCCTTCGCCCAGCGCGGCGGTGTCCAGCACGGCCTTGCGGTCGATGGCGCAGGAAATCGCCTGGCGCACCTTCAGCTCGGTCATCGGCTTGCGGGCGGGGTTCAGTTGCAGGACGTTGTAGGAAATCGACGGGGTGCGCACCAGCGTCAGCCCCTGCTCCTTCGGCACCAGCGTGGCAACCAGCGGGTCGTTCAGCAGCGCCAGGTCGATCTGTCCGGCCCGCAGCGCGGCAAGGATGCCGGTTTCATCCGGCAGAACCGAGATGTCGATTTCGTCCACTCCGGTCTTGCCACCCGCCCAATGGGGGTTCGCGGTCAGCACCTCGCGCGCGTTCGGGTCCCAGCTTGCCAGCATGAAGGGGCCCGAGCCGATTGCCTTGGTGCCGACCGATCCATCGGCAATGGCCGCGGCGGGCAGCACCGCCGCGTTGACACCGGCCAGAGCGGCCAGGATCGGCACGTCGGGCTGGTTCAGCCGGAACACCACGGTCTGCGCGTCGGGCGTGTCGATGGCGGCGATCGAGGTGTAGTTCGACCGCGCCGCGGCCCCCGTCTTTTCATCCAGAAGCCGCTGGAACGAGGCCTTCACATCGGCCGAGGTGACGGGCGCGCCATCGGAAAAGGCGGCCTTGGGGTCCAGATGGAAGGTCAGCGACAGGCCATCGGCCGAAAACTCCCAGGATTTGGCGATGGCGGGCACCACGTTCAGCTTCGCGTCCAGCCGCACCAGCGGTTCGTAGATCAGCTCCAGCAGCCGGATCGAGGAAAACGCCGTCTGTTTCTGCGGATCGAGCCCGGTCGCATCCTGCGACCAGGCCATTTTCAGCGTTGCCGCCTGGGCCGGGGCCAGCGCGGGGGCGACCAGCAGGGCCGCCAGCGCAAGAGAGGAAAGTCCGTTCAGGTGCCGTGTCAATTTCATCTCCCGTGTTGTTTCTTGTCGTCGTCGTCTCGGTTCACGCGCGCGCCAGCGCGGCGCGCAGCACGCCGCCCGCGGCCTCCAGCCGGGCGCTGGCGGCATCGGGGGCTAGCCCCGTCAGCAGGATCAGGATGGCGGGCTTCACCTGCCCGCCCGCCGCGGCCAGCGCCTCTTGCGCCTCGGCCGCGGTGCAGCCGGTGGCCTGCATCACGATGCGCGTGGCGCGGGCGGCCAGCTTGTCGTTGGTCACGCGCAGATCCACCATCAGGTTGCCATAGGCCTTGCCGATGCGGATCATGCTGGCCGTGGTCAGCATGTTCAGCACCAGCTTCTGCGCGGTGCCCGATTTCAGCCGGGTGGAGCCGGTCAGCACCTCGGGGCCGACCACCGGCGAAATCGCGATGTCGGCCAGATCCGCGACCGCCGATCCCGGGTTGCACGACAGCGCGACCGTCACCGCCCCCACCGCCCGGCCATGACGCAGCGCGCCCAGCACATAGGGCGTGCGCCCCGACACGGTGATGCCCACCAGCACGTCGCGCGCCGACAGGGCGATGGCCCGCAGGTCGGCCGCCGCGGCGGCGGCGTCGTCCTCGGCGCCTTCCATCGCGTGGCGCAGCGCGTGGTCGCCGCCCGCGATCAGGCCCACCACCATCCCTTCGGGCACCCCGAAGGTGGGCGGGCATTCCGAGGCATCCAGAACCCCCAGCCGCCCGCTGGTGCCCGCCCCGGCATAGACCAGCCGACCGCCCGCACGGAAGGCGGCGGCGATCGCCTCGACCGCGCGGGCGATCTGCGGCAGTTCGGCCGCCACCGCGGCGGGCACGGCCGCATCCTCGGCATTCATCCGGGCCAGAAGGTCGGGCAGGGCCAGAAGGTCGAGATCCGACGTGCGGGGGTTGCGCCCCTCGGACACAAGCTGGTCCAGTTCGGACAGAAGCTCTGGCCGCATCCCCATCCCCCGATCCGCTCGGTCCCGGCGGGACGCGTGGCAGCGCGGATCACGGGGCGATCATGAATGATGCATTCCGATTGTCAACGAGTATATGGAATATATTATTCTACTCCAGCCCCGCCTCGCGCCGGGCATGGATGATCGCGCCGGTGACCGCGTCGCCTTCGGCGGGCCGCAGGGTGCGGCGCACGTCGGGCGAAAGCCAGGGCTCGATGGCGCTGGACAGACCGCCCAGCAGCGCCACCCGCGGCGCGCCCTGCGCCAGAAGCGCGCGCACCAGCGTGTCGATCTGCTCTGCCGCCCCCTGCACGATGCTGCGCGCCGCGGCATCGCCCTGGTCGGCGTGGCGCAGCACAAGGGGCGCGAGCGTCGCGTAATCCGACGCGGTGGCGCGGTCCATCCAGGCCACCACCTCGAACGGGTCGGCGTGAAAGCGGGCCATCACCTCGGTCAGCAGGGCCGACCCGGCGTGACGGCCGTCCTGCGCGCGCAGCGCGAGTTGCATCGCCCTCAGCCCCAGATCGGCGCCGCTGCCCTCGTCCGACACCGGAAAGCCGTAGCCCCCCACGCGCAACGCGCGTTCGCCCACCTGGCCCAGGCCGATCGAGCCGGTGCCCGCGATGACGATGGCGCCATCGCGCCCGGAATGGGCGCCAAGGCAGGCGGCGTGGCCATCGCTGGTGAAGGCGGCAGCGGCATAGGGATGCGGCAGGGCCTCCAGCGCGGCGCGGGCGCCCTTGCGCCCGATCCCGGCCAGCGCGATGCCCGCGACCAGTGACGCGACCTGGGCGCCGGTCAGCCCCGCCTCGGCGATTGCCGCCTGCGCCGCGGTGGTGACGGCCGCCCAGGCGCCCTCGGCCCCCAGCCGCAGCGTGGCGGGCCCGGCCAGCCCCTGGCCCAGCACCCGGCCGTCGGCGGTCTCGACCCGGGCCCGACAGCCGGTGCCCCCGCCATCGACCCCCAGGAACAGCGGGTTCATGGCCCGATCCGTTCGATCCGCGCGCCGCAGCGGCGCAGCTTGACGTCCAACTGCTCATACCCCCGATCGAGGTGGTAAAGCCGGTTGAGCACCGTCTCGCCTTCGGCCGCCAGCCCCGCCAGCACCAGGCAGACCGAGGCGCGCAGGTCGGTGGCCATGACCGGCGCGCCCTTCAGCCGCGTGGCGCCCCGCACCACCGCGGTGGTGCCCTGCAGGCGGATGTTGGCGCCCAGCCGCGACAGTTCCGGCACATGCATGAACCGGCTTTCGAAGATCGTTTCCCGGATCATCGCGGCGCCCTCGGCCTGGGTCATCAGTGCCATGAACTGCGCCTGAAGGTCGGTGGGAAAGCCGGGGTAGGGCTCGGTCGTGATGTCGGTCGCGCGCAGCGGCCCGCCGCCCGCCACGATCAGCCCGCGGTCGCCCGGCCAGACGCGGACGCCCGCGGCCTCCAGCGCCTGCACCACGGCGGCCATGTGTTCCAGCCGGGCACCCGACAGCTCGATCTGGCCGCCGGTGATGGCTGCGGCGATGGCATAGGTGCCGGCCTCGATCCGGTCGGGGATCAGGCGATGAGTGGCCGCACGCCAGACGGTGCCGCCGGAAATCAGGATGCGGTGGGTGCCCGCCCCCTCGATCCGGGCGCCCATCGCGGCGAGACAGGCGGCCAGGTCCACCACCTCGGGTTCGCGCGCGGCGTTCAGGATCTCGGTTTCCCCCCGCGCCGCGGTGGCGGCCATCATCGCGGTTTCCGTGGCCCCGACCGAGGGCGAGGGCAGCACCAGCCGGTTGCCGCGCAGGCCGCCCGAGGCGCGGGCGTGGATGAAGCCACCCTCGATCACGATGTCGGCGCCCAGCGCGGTCAGCGCCGCCACATGCATGTCCACCGGCCGCGCCCCGATGGCGCAGCCGCCGGGCAGCGACACCCGCGCCTGCCCGAACCGCGCCAGCAGCGGCGCCAGAACAAGCACTGTGGCCCGCATCCGGCGCACCGTGTCATAGCCGGTGTCGGCGGGGCTGGCGGCAGCGGCGTCGATGGTGGCGGACCCCGCATCGCGGGTGATCGTGGCGCCGTGCTGCGCCATCAGCGCCAGCATGTTGGCCACGTCGGCCACCTCGGGCAGGTTCTGCAGGGTCAGCGAATGCGGGCTCAGCAGGCTGGCCGCGATCTGCGGCAGGGCCGCGTTCTTGGCCCCGGCAATGGCGACCGCCCCCCGCAGCGCATGGCCGCCCTCGATCCTCAGCCTGTCCATGATGCCCCGCTTTCCGTGGGCAAAGCCTTCATCGTGCATTCTCTGCTGTCAAGTCAGGGCGGAATAATTTATTCAGGTCGCCGGAACGGTGCGATGTGGTGCGGGGGGCAATGTCGGTCATTCGGAAAATCCAGGCGAACCTTGACCGCATGTCGCCCGCCGACCGCGAGATCGGCCGCTTCATCGCCGAGAACCCCGACAAGATGCTGGGCCTGTCGTCGGCCGCGCTGGCGGCCGAAACCGGGCGCAGCCAGTCAAGCGTGGTGAAGTTCGCGCAGCGGCTGGGCTTTGCCAGCTATCAGGACCTGAAGCTTGCCGTCAGCACCCACCGCGCGCAGGACTGGCGGTTGCCCGCCGGGCCGATCCACGGCTCGATCGCGCAGGAGGACGGCTTTGCCACCGTGCTGGAAAAGCTTGTGTCGTCGAAGTACCGGGCGATGCGGGAGACCGTGGCCGCGAACGGCGCGCGCGAGGTTGGCCGCGCGGTCGAGGCGCTGGACGCGGCGCGGCGGATCTACCTGGCGGGGGTGGGCGCCTCGTCGCTGGTGGCAAGCGATCTCAGCTACAAGTTGCTGAAACTGGGCCGCGTGGCGATCCAGAACGGCGACAGCCATGTGCAGATGGCCAATGTGGCCGCGGGGGGGCCACAGGATGTGCTGGTCGCGCTGTCCTATTCCGGCACCAGCATGGAGACGCTGAAGATCGCGGAATGCGCCAAGGGTCGCGGCGCGCGGGTGATCGCGATCACGGGCATGCAGGACAACCCGCTGGCCCGGCTGTCAGACATCCTGCTGCACACGGTGGCGGACGAAGATCACGTCCGCTCGTCATCGATCACGGCGCGGGATGCGCAACTGGCGCTGACCGACCTGCTGTTCCTGATGATCGTGCAGCGCCAGCCCGACGCGCATGATTTCATCCATGAAACCGAAGTTGCCGTGGCGGCGCTGAAATCCGCCGGGCGGTAGGCCCGCCCGGCAGGGGCCCGCGCGGCTAGCGCAGCGCGGGCAGCACGTCGGCGATATGCACCGGGAACCGGCTGGGCCGATAGCCGGTGGCGTGCCAGATGGCGTTGGCGATCGCGCCCACCGTGCCGGTGATCCCGATCTCGCCCACGCCCTTCACGCCCAGCGGGTTCACCACGGCGTCATCCTCGTGGATCATCAGCGCCACCATGTCATCCAGTGCGGGCACATCGGCCTGCACCGGCACATGATAGCCCGCCAGGTCGGCATTCATCAGCCGCCCGCTGCGCGGATCGTGCCGCGCCTCTTCGTGCAGGGCGAAGGAGATGCCCCAGATCATCCCGCCCAGAAGCTGGCTGCGGGCAAGCTTCGGGTTGATGATCCGGCCCGCGGCGAAGGCGCCGACCAGCCGCGTCACCCGCATCTGGCCCAGATCGGGGTCCACCTTCACCTCGGCGAAGACCGCGCCATGCGACATCAGGGCGTGCCCCTCGGCCGCCTTGGGGTTGCGCACGCCCCGGCCGCGTCCCTGCAACTGCGCCACCCCGGCGCGGGCGAGGATGTCGGCATAGGCCATGCTGCGGCTTTCGTCGTCGCGCCGGTAAAGCCTGCCGCCGCGGCCAAAGACACCGGCATTGTCGGCGCCGAACAGCGGCGATTCCGGGTCGGCCAGGGCCAGCGCGGCAAGCTGTGCCACCGCATCCTCGCCCGCGCTGTGCAGCGCCAGGCCCGCGGTCGCGGTATGGCCGGAGCCGCCCGCCACCCCGCCATCCGGCAGGTCCGACGAGCCGGACCGGAACTCGACGCGGTCGGCGTCGATTCCCAGCGCCTCGGCGGCGATCTGGGCCAGCGCCGTCCAGGCACCCTGCCCCATGTCGGCCCCCGCGGTTTCCACCAGCGCGCTGCCATCGGCGCGGATCGTGGCACGGGCATCGGCGGCGAACATCGGGCAGTGGAACACCGCGGTGCCCATGCCCCAGCCGGTCAGCAACCCGCCCGCGTCGCGCATCTGCCGCGGCGCCAGCGGGCGGCCCGCCCAGCCGAACCGCTTCGCGCCTTCGGCGTAGCATTCGCGCAGGGCCTTCGACGAGAACGGCTTGCCCGTAATCGGCTCTGTTTCGGCATAATTGGCCAGCCGGAACGCCAGCGGGTCCATCCCGCAAGCTTCCGCCGCCACGTCCAGCGCAACCTCCAGCGCGGCCGATCCCGAGGCCTCGCCGGGGGCGCGCATCGGGCCGGGGGTGCCGATGTCCATCCGCACGGCGGAATGGGTGGTCAGGATCGCGGGGCTTTCGTAAAGCGGGCGCGAGGCCGCCGCCGCGGGTTCGATGAAGTCATCGAAGCTTGACGTGGCCGCAACCGCATGGTGGTGCAGCGCGGTCAGCCGGCCTTCGGCATCCATCCCCATCCGCAGGGTCTGCCGGGTCTGGCCGCGGTGCCCCACGGGGCCGAACATCTGCGCCCGGGTCAGCGCCAGCTTCACCGGCCGCCCCAGCATGCGCGCGGCGAGGATGCCCAGGATCTGCGGGCCGTTCACGATGGCCTTCGACCCGAACCCCCCGCCCAGGAAGGGCGAGCGCAGCAGCACGTTTTCCGGCGGCACCCCGAAGAAGCCCGCGATGGTGCCCCGCGCCATCACCAGCGCCTGATTCGGCATGTCGAGCGTCAGGCGGTCGCCCTGCCACTCGGCCACTAGCGCGTGCGGCTCCATCGCGTTGTGATATTGCGGTGGCGTGTCGATCTCGGCCGTGATGCGCTGCGCCGCTGCGGCAAGACCGGCCTCGACGTCGCCATGGGCCACGCGGGCGGGGCCGCCGATGCCGACCGCCTGCGGCGCATAGGGCGCGCCCGTTTCCATCGTCACCCGCGCGGGTTCGGCCGCATAGCGCGGGGCCAGCAGGGCCGCACCCTCGGTCGCGGCCTCGAGCGTTTCGGCCACGACCAGCGCGATCGGCTGCCCGGCATAGCGCACGCGGTCATCCTGCAACACTTCGATGCGGAAGCCGAAGGGCAGCAGCTTTTCATCGGGGTCGCGCGCCAAGGGCGGGCGGTTCGCGGGCGTCAGCACCTCGACCACGCCGGGATGCGCGCGGGCCGCGGCCACATCCAGATGGGTGACGCGGCCGCGCGCGATGGTGGCGGTGGCGACCACGGCATGAAGCATCCCGGCCGGGTGATTGTCTGCCGCGAAGGTGGCGGTGCCCGTCACCTTCTGGAATCCGTCGCGGCGACTCAGCGGCTGGCCGACGGAAGACCCCATGCGGGGCGGAAAGGTCAGTGTGTCAGGCATGGGTCAGGCTTTCCTCGGTGGCGGCAAAGGGCGAGGCGGGCAGGGCGGGGATGCGGGCCGGGGTTCCGGCCGCCGCCAGCATCAGCGTCCGCACGATCAGGCGGCGGGCAAGTTCGATCTTCGCCTCGCCCCCGTTGGCGGGGCGGGCATCGGCCAGCGCGGCATGGGCGGCCGCCTCGAAGGCGTCGCGGCCAAGGGCCGCCCCGGCCAGCAGCGCCTCGGCGTCTGTCGCGCGCCAGGGCCGGGCGGCCACGCCACCCAGCGCAAGCCGCGCCTCGCGGATGGTGCCGTCTTCCCAGCGCAGCATGGCGGCCACCGACACCAGCGCGAAGGCGTAGGACGTGCGCTCGCGCAGCTTCATGTAGCGCGCATGCTGGCGGAAGCCTGCGGCGGCCGGGGGCAGGCGGATCGCGGTGACCAGCTCACCCGGGGCCAGCGCGGTGTCCTGCGCGGGTGTCAGGCCGGGCAGATGGTGGAACGCGGTCACCGGCACCTCGCGCGCGCCAGCGGGCCCGGCGATTTCCACCACCGCATCCAGTGCGGCCAGCGGCACGCAGAAATCCGACGGATGGGTTGCGATGCAGGCGTCGGACCAGCCGAGGATCGCCATCCCCTCGTCCACCCCGCCCACCGCATCGCAGCCCGCGCCGGGGCTGCGGCGGTTGCAGGCGCTGGCCATATCCTGAAAGTAGCGGCAGCGGGTCTTCTGCATCAGATTGCCACCCACCGTGGCAGCATTGCGCAACTGCGCCGACGCGCCCGCAAGGATCGCCTCGGCCAGCGCCGGATAATCGCGCAGGATCCCGTCGTCGCGCGCCAGATCGCTGTTGCGCACCATCGCCCCGATCCGGGTCGCGCCATCGGGCAGCCGCTCGATCCGGTCCAGCCCGGGCAGCCGCGTCACGTCGACCAGAACGCCCGGCCGCGCCACGCCCAGCTTCATCAGATCAAGCAGGTTGGTCCCGGCGGCAAGGTAGGCGGCCCCGGGGGTGGCGCCAAGCACCAGCGCCTCGGCCAGCGTGGCGGGGCGGTGATAATCGAACCTGTTCATGCGGTTTTCCTTTCCTCGGCGGTGCGCGCGGCCTGCGCGGCCAGCACCGCCTCGACGATTCCGTGGTAGGCGCCGCAGCGGCAGATGTTGCCGCTCATGCCTTCGCGGATGCGCTCGGGGTCGGTGCCCGCCTCGCCCTCGGCGATCAGGCCCACGGCCGAGACGATCTGCCCCGGCGTGCAGAAGCCGCACTGGAACGCGTCATGTTCGATGAAGGCGGCCTGCACCGGGTGCAGGGTTTCGCCGCGGGCCAGGCCCTCGACGGTCGTCACCGCGGCGCCATCGACGCTGAGCGCCAGCGTCAGGCAGGAATTCACCCGACGGCCATCCACCAGCACGGTGCAGGCACCGCACTGGCCGCGGTCGCAGCCCTTCTTGGCGCCGGTCAGGTGAAGCCGCTCGCGCAGCAGGTCAAGCAGGGTCACCCGGGGGTCATCCAGGCGCAGGCTTTGCGCCGTGCCGTTGATCGTCAGGGTCAGAGGGTAGGTCATGAAGGCTCCCATCGCTCCAGGGGGTGGACCTGCGCGGGCCGCCATGCGACGACGGGGGCAGGCCAGTGGCAGCAAGGGCGACCGGCCGGGGGTCGGGCGCCTTGGTTCTGGCTGAGGTTGAAACGGCTCCCGTTCACGGGGCTGTCCATGTTATACGGAGGATGCCTCCGTTTATCAAGAGGCGAGGTGCGCTGAAGGCGAAGATGGTGCAGGACGCGGAAAAGCCAAGCCGGAAACCCCGCGCGGATTCCATCCGGAACCGCGAATTGCTGCTGGAGGCGGCCAAGGCCGTGTTCAGCGCGGGCGGGTCCGGCGCCAGCCTCGAGGCCGTGGCGCGCGCCGCCGGTGTCGGGATCGGCACGCTTTACCGCCACTTCCCCACCCGCGACGCGCTGTTCGAGGCCGTCTACCGGCGCGAGGTGGAACAGCTGTCGGACCTGGCGGTGACGCTTGCCGCCACCACCCCGCCCGAAGAGGCGCTGCGGCGCTGGCTGCAGGCGACGGTGGAACTGGCGGCGACCAAGAAGGGGATGCTGGCCGCGCTGGAACTGGCGGCCGAGGGGCGGGCCGAGCTTTACGCCTATTCCTCGGACCGGATGCAGGCTGCGGCAGGAACGCTGGTGGCGCGCGCCCGCGCCGCCGGTGCAATCCGCGCCGACCTGAGCGCCGAAGAGATGCTGCGCGCCGTCCTTGGCCTTGTGGGCGCCTGGTACCGCAGCGGCACGCCCGGCTGGCAGGACACGGTGCGGCGGCTGGTCGACGTGTTCGTGGACGGGATGCGGGCGGGGGCGTGAACCCGTGCGCCGCGGCGCAATCCACCGATCCTTCAGGGGTTTGGAGGAGAGGTGGTGCCGGTGAAGGGACTCGAACCCCCGACCCCATCATTACGAATGACGTGCTCTACCAGCTGAGCTACACCGGCTCTGGTGGCGGGGCTGATAGCATCATCCTTTGGGGGTGTGTAGCCCTAATTTGCACCTTCCTGCGCGGGGTCCCGGCCCGGGGCGGGGTCGCCGACAATCAGGGGAAGCATCTCGCTTCCGGGGGGCGTGGCGGGGGCGGGGGGTTCGCGCCAGGTGAGCGAATCGAAGCTGCCGCACTGGTCGCAGACGGCGGCCCAGGTGCCGTGGACCGTGTTGCAGCTGTCGCAGACCCATTGCGGCCCGCGCGAGGCGGTCAGCGCCCGTGCAAGCCAGCCGCGCACCACGGCGTCGGGCGAGCCTTCGCCGCGCTCGATCGCGGCCATGATGGCCATCACCCGCGCGGTGGGGTGGCGATCTGGCAGGTCGCCCAGCGCCTTGCGGGCCGCGGCGTAATCCTGTGCGGTCAGGTTCAGCTCGGCGATCAGCAGCTTCGTTTCCTCGTCCGCGGGGCGGATGTCGGTCAGGAAGCGGAAGCGGGTGATGCGTTCGCCGGGGGTTTCGGCCGGCGCGATGTCGGCGAAGGCGGCGGCAAGGTCGGGGTGCGGCTGCGATTCCCAGGCCTTGCGCAGAACGCGCGCGGCGTGGCGGCCGTCGCCCGCGGCGATGTAGGCGCGCGCGGCCATCGCGGCGGCGGGCACCAGATCGGGCGACTGGCGATTCGCCGCAACCGCGGCGTCACGCGCCTCGGCCGACTTGCCCGCGGCCAGAAGGTCGCGCGCCTCCTGCAGGGCCAGCACGGCATCGCGGCGGCGGTGCACGTCGCGCGGCAGGGCGCCCGATTGCCGCTTGGCCGCCAGCGTCACCCGCGCGCCCTTCCAGTCGCCCGCACCCGCCTGCAGCTTCAGCAGCATGTCCTGCACCTCTTCGTGCCGGGGCTTCAGCGCAAAGGCCTTTTCCGCCAGCTTCAGCGCGGTGTCGGTGTCGCCCTCGGCCAGTTTCTGCTTCAGGATCCCGCGCACCCCCACGAAGCGGGTGCGTTCGTCCGACAGCAGGCGCTTGTAGGCCTCGGTCGCGCGGCCGGTTTCGCCCGCCATCTCGGCGGCCTGGGCGGCGACCAGCGTGGTCAGGTGGGGGCGGCGCAGATAGCGTTCGGCCTTGCCCGCGCGCTGCAGCGCCACGCGCCCTTCGCCCGAGGCCAGCGCCATCAGGCTTTCGGAAAGCGCCTCGAAGCCCTTGCGTTCGCGGCTGCGGTCGAAGGCGCGGGTCAGCGCGGTCTCGTCGCCGTTGAAGAACCGCACCAGCGCCACCAGAATGCCGACCAGCCGGAACAGAAGCCAGATCGCGGCTAGCAGCAGGACCCCGGCGATGAGTGCCTGCACCGGGCCCAGCGTCACTTCCCAGCCCTGCAGCGCGATGCGCAGGTCGCCCCCGGTCTGCAACAGGTAGCCGGTGGCGATGGTCAGCACGGCCACCAGCACCACGAACATGAGGATCTTCAGCAGAGACCAGATCATCGCCGTCTCTCCTATTTCCCGGCCAGCGATTGGGCCATCGCATCGGCCGCAGCCAAGGCGGCCGCCCGCCGGTCGGCGCCGTCCAGCCAGTCGGCCATCGCGGTCCGGCCCGCCTCGGGCAGCGCGCCGATTTCGGTCAGCGCGGCGGGCAGGTCGGCCCGGCGCAGCGCGGCCTCGGCGCGCGAGAGCACGGCATCGGGGTCGCTTCCCTCGCGCGGGGTCAGCGAGCGCAGGCCGGTCTGGGTGCGCAGGAAGGCGCCGACGCGCGCCCAGAGCCCCGTCCCCATGGTGGCCTTGACCGAGGCCGCAAGCCCCGCGCGCGCGGCGGAGGGGAAGGTCGCCTGCAATTCGGCCAGCGTCGGCACACCCTTGGCGGCCGCGGCGGCCAGCGCGGCGGGCGGGGTCACCCCCTGCGCCGTCAGGTCGGCCAGGGCGGGGGCAAAGCTGCCGCCCACGTCAAGCGCGGTCTGCACCCGGGTCAGCGCGGCGCGTTCCAGCGCGGCGCGGGCGATCGCCTCGGCATCGGCCTTGAACGCGGTGGCCTGCTGGGCGGCGGCGTCGATGCGGGCATTGGCCTTGGCGGCGACATCCGCGATCTGCTGGGCCAGTTGCGCGTTCTGCTGCTTCTGCGCCTCGAGCGCCGATTGCAGTGCGGCCAGCACGTCGGGTGCCACCGCGCGCCCGTCGGCCGCCGGGGCCCCGGCAGGCGCCCCGGCCGCGATGCGCGCGGTCAGGTCATCGACCGCCTTTTGCAGGGCATCGGTGCGGGCGGTCAGGTCGTCACGCAGGCTGGCCAGTGCGGCGGTCTGGTCGCGCGCCGCGGCATCAAGCCTTGCAGGCAGCGCATCGGCGGCGGCCACCCTGGCCGACAGGGCGGAAAGCGCCTGCTGCACCTGGGCCACGGCGGCGGCCTGCGCCTTGGCGGCGGCGGCGTCGGCATCCAGCCGCTGTGCGAGGGCGGCGGGGTCGGCCGCCGTCGGGGTCAGCGGCCAGCCGGGGGTCTGCAGGTTCTTGGCCGCGACAAAGCCGATGGCCGCGGCCAGAGCCCCGCCCAGCAGCAGGGGGGCCACCCCGGCCCCGCCGCGGCGACGGGCCGGTGCGGGGGCCGACCTTGGCGGGGGCGCGGGCTCTGGTTCCGGCTCTGGCCTGGGGTCGGGATCGACGGGCGCCGGGATCGGGTCTGCCTCGCGGATCGGCGCGTCCGGCGCGGCGGCGGTATCCGGATCCAGAGGCTTGTCGTTCTCGGCCATCGGCGGTGTTCCTCGGGTTGCGCGGGCGCGGGCGCCCTGCCATCGGCGAAGCTTAGACCGCGGTCGCCCGCCGCTTCAAGCCGAAGGGTCTGCGGCAAGTCGCTCGGCCACCGCGTCCAGCACCGCGTCGGCGTCCGGCCGCCGGGCAACGCAGAGGCGCGCCGCGTCCCAGCCTGCCAGCGGTTCGGCGGCGGCGGGGCTGATCGCCACCAGATCAAGCGGGGCCAGGGGCGACCCCGCCTCGGCCCGGAACAGCGCGGCGCTGCGGGGCGAAAAGAGCGGCACGATCACCCGGTCCCGCCCGCCCAGCGCGGCCCGGGCCGCCGGGGCCAGCGGCAGCGCCTGCTGACGGTAGACGGGACGGACCCGCAAGGCGATTCCCGCCGCGGCCAGATCGCCCGGCAGATCGCCGCGCACATGATCGCCGGCAAGATGCAGCAGCGGGCCGCGCGCCCCCTCTGCCACGATCAGCCGGGCCAGCGCCGCGGCATCGCCCGCGGCGGATCGCGCCGCAAGCCCCGCCGCGCGGGCTGCGGCGGCCGTCCGGTCGCCCACGCACCAGGCGGGCAGATCGCGCCGCGCACTGTGGCGGGCAAAGGCATCCACCGCGTTTTCCGAGGTGAACACAAGGCCCTGCACCCCGTCGAGCGGGATCGGCGCGTCATCCTCGACAATCTCCAGCACCGGCGCGACCAGCACCCGCAGCCGGTCGCCGAACCGCGCGATGGCGGCGGCGGCGATGCGGGCCGAGGCCGCGGCGGGCCGGGTCAGAAGAAGGATCGGAATGGACATCTTCCCTGGAAGGATTGTCTGGGGGATGGGTCGGTGTTACCTCCGATCCGACCCTCGGGCAACCGGACCCATGCAACAGACGCTGACCGTTCTTGGCCTTGAAAGCAGCTGCGACGATACCGCCGCGGCGCTGGTGCGGCATGTTCCGGGGCAGACGCCGGAGATCCTGTCCTCGGTCGTGGCGGGGCAGACGGCGTTGCACGCCCCCTATGGCGGCGTGGTGCCCGAGATCGCGGCCCGCGCCCATGCCGAAAAGCTGGACCTCTGCGTGGAAGAGGCACTGGCCGGGGCGGGGCTGACACTGGCGCAGGTGGATGCGGTGGCGGTGACGGCAGGGCCGGGGCTGATCGGCGGCGTCCTGTCGGGCGTGATGTGCGCCAAGGGGCTGGCGGTGGGGGCGGGGCTGCCGCTGGTGGGGGTGAACCACCTGGCGGGCCACGCGCTGACCCCGCGGCTGACCGACGGGCTGGCCTTTCCCTATCTGATGCTGCTGGTCTCGGGCGGGCATTGCCAGTTCCTGATCGCGGCCGGACCCGAGACCTTCACCCGCATCGGCGGCACCATCGACGATGCGCCGGGCGAGGCTTTCGACAAGACGGCGAAGATCCTGGGCCTGCCGCAGCCCGGCGGCCCGGCGGTCGAGGCCGAAGCCGCGCAAGGCAACCCCCGCCGCTTCGACCTGCCGCGCCCGCTGCTGGACCGGCCGGGGTGCGACATGTCCTTTTCCGGGCTGAAGACCGCGGTGCTCAGGGCGCGCGACGGGCTGGTGGCGGCGCAGGGCGGCATCACCCGCGCCGACCGGGCCGATCTGTGCGCCGGGTTCCAGGCGGCGGTGGCGGCGGTGCTGGCGGCAAAGTCGCGCCGCGCGATCCGGGCCTATCTGGCGCTTGCACCCGCCACGCCCATGCTGGCGGTGGCAGGCGGGGTCGCCGCGAACCGGGCGATCCGCGCGGCGCTGGAAGGCGTGGCGGCCGAGGCGGGGGTGGGCTTCGTGGCGCCGCCGCTGCGGCTTTGCACCGACAACGCGGCGATGATCGCCTGGGCCGGGATCGAGCGGTTGCGGCTGGGCCATCGTGACGGGATGGACCTGGGCGCGCGGCCGCGCTGGCCGCTGGATGCGGCAAGCCCGGCAATGCTGGGGTCTGGCAAGAAGGGCGCCAAGGCATGAGCCGGATCGCCATCGCCGGGGCCGGGGCCTTCGGGGCTGCGCTGGCGGTGGCGCTGGCCCGCGGCGGGGCCGAAGTGCGGCTTTGGGCCCGCGATCCGGCCCTGGCGGGCGCTCGGGCGGTGCCCCGCCTGCCGGGGGTGACGCTGCCCGCGGGCGTGCAGGTCACCGCGCGGCTGGCGGATCTGGACGGCGCGGGGCCGGTGCTTGTGGCGGTGCCGATGCAGGCGCTGGCGCCGTTTCTGGCGCAGGCGCGCGACGTGCTCGACGGGCGCGCGCTGGTGGCGTGCAGCAAGGGGGTGGACCTGACGCGGCTGACAGGGGCGTCGGCGCTGATCGCGGCGGCCTGCCCCCGCGCCACGCCCGCGCTGCTGACCGGGCCAAGCTTTGCCGCCGACATCGCGCAGGGGCTGCCGACCGCGCTGACGCTGGCCTGCGCGGATGCGGCGGCGGGCACCGCACTGCAACACCTGCTGGCCACGCCCGTGCTGCGGCTGTACCGCTCCACCGATGTGACGGGGGCGGAACTGGGCGGCGCGTTGAAGAACGTGATCGCCATCGCCGCGGGCGTCGTGATCGGTGCGGGATTGGGCGACAGCGCGCGCGCCGCGCTGATGACGCGCGGCTATGCCGAGATGCTGCGGCTGGCCCTGCCGCTGGGGGCGCGGGCCGAAACGCTGGCCGGGCTGTCGGGCCTTGGCGATCTGGTGCTGACCTGCACCTCGGCGCAATCGCGCAACTTCCGCTTCGGTCAGGCACTGGGCCGGGGCGAGGCGTTCGATCCGACCGTGACGGTCGAGGGGGCCGCCACCGCCCGCGCCGTGGCTGCGCTGGCCGCCGAACGCGGCCTTGACCTGCCGATCACCCGCATGGTGGCCGCACTGGTCGGCCAGACGATCACCGTATCCGCCGCCGTCGAGGCGCTGCTGTCCCGCCCTTTGAAAGAGGAGTAACCCATGCCTTTCGCCGTCATCTGCCGGGACAAGCCCGGCGCGTTGCAGGTTCGCCTGGACACCCGCGCCGCGCATCTCGACTACATCCGCGACACCGGCGTCGTGCAGATGGCCGGGCCGTTCCTGGACGCCGAGGGCCGGATGACCGGATCGCTGCTGATCCTGGGGGTCGAGACGCTGGCCGCCGCGCAGGACTGGGCGGCGGGCGATCCCTATGCCAAGGCGGGGCTTTTCGCCGAGGTGACGGTGCAGGAATGGAAGCGGGTCATCGGCTGATGGCCTGCTGGCTGTTCAAATCCGAACCCGACACCTGGAGCTGGGACCAGCAGGTGGCCCGCGGCGCTGCGGGCGAGGAATGGCACGGGGTGCGCAACTATCAGGCCCGCAACAACATGCGGGCGATGCGGCTGGGCGACCGGGGGTTCTTCTATCATTCCAACATCGGCAAGGAGATCGTGGGCATCGTCGAGGTCTGCGCCCTGGCCCACCCCGACAGCACCACCGACGACCCCCGCTGGGATTGCGTGGACATCCGCGCGGTCACGCCGCTGCCGCGGCCGGTCGGTCTGGAAACCTGCAAGGCCGATCCGCGGCTGGCGGGGATGGTGCTGGTGAACAATGCGCGCCTGTCTGTCCAGCCGGTGACGGCGGCGGAATGGGCGGTGATCTGCGGGCTGGGCGGCCTGGCCGAACCCTGATCCCGGCCGAACGATCCCCGCACAACGGAAATGGAGGGCCCCGACACCGACGGGACCCTCCATCCACCCCACGTGCTCCCACAGCACCGGAGAATTGATCAGGTCGGCCGTCCTGGCGCGATGACGTTGAGGTATGGCGTCCACATTCCGCGACCACCGCGGAATGCAGACAGTTTGTGGCAAAGTTGAGCGGTCAGCCGTAGACGGCTTCCTTCCGGAAATGCTTGGTCAGCATGTAATAGATGACCGCGCGGTATTTCTGCCGCTCGGCCCGGCCATAGGTGTCGATCACGGCATGGACGGCATCCATCAGCGCGGGGCTGTCGGCCAGGCCCAGCTTCTTGACCAGGAAGTTGTTCTTCACCCGTTCCAGCTCGCTCGTGTCACTGGCCGCCACCACGGCGCTGTCGGCGTCGTAGATCGCAGGGCCGCAGCCGATGGTGACCTTGGTCAGAAGCGACATGTCGGGGTCCATCTTGCACTTGGTCCGCAGATCGTCGGCATATTTGGCGATCAGGTCGTCTCGCTTGCTCATGGGTATACTCCTCCGCACTGTTTCGCCGGGCTTGGTCGCCGGTGCCGCAAGGCTAGGCCGAGCCGCCGCAGGTACAAAGCGAATTGTCAACCGTTTCCGCGGCGACCGGCGGGGGATGGCCGACCGGCGAAACGGCTTGACCCCCGCACCGGGGCGCAGGCAAATGAAGCGGTACGAATGCGAGGGGGTCATGCCGGGCGAGGGCAAGGAAGGCGATGCCGGTACGCGCGGCGTGCTGATCCGGGCCGAGAACGGCGATGTCATCGGGTTCGACGAGACCGGGCTGATCCTGCGACTGTCCGACAGCGTGGTGGACGAGCTGCGCGCAAGGCTCGGCCGCCCGGCCGAAGACCCGATGCAGGTGCTGGGCGACATCGACGCCTGGGACCTGCGGCGCGAGGGTGCGTGGCACCGCTTTACCGCCCGGCTGGAGGACGGCCCCCGCGGCTATCAGCGGCCGGTCGGCGGCGGCGACATCATCGCCGCAGCGCCGGGGCCGCTTCTGGCGCTGCTGTCGCTGGGCGGGGCGCGGCGGGCGGGGTTCAACAGCGGGCCGCCGACGTTTCCCTTCAACGTGCTGGCGCCGGGTGACCATATCGGCGCCGTGGGCCTGGAAGGGACCGGGACAGCCACGCCCTGCGGACAGGTGCAGCGCGTGGCCCATGCCACCCGCGACACGCTGATCGCCGATACGCTGCTGCACTGGCGCCATGCCGCGCGGCAGGCGCTGCCGCTGTTCATGTGCCGCACCGAAACCGACGGCACCGCCGATGTGGCCGCACTGTGCGAGGGGACGGGCTACGCCAATTTCCTGACCGCGGCCGACAGCCTGGTGGCCTGCGCAGGGACGCTTGGCAAGCGGGCGCAGGTTCTGGCCGTGGGGCTCGACTTCGGGCTGGAAGATGTGGTGTCCGACGCGGGCGCGCTGGTCCGCGGGCTGCGGGCGGTGATGGCGCGGGTGGAACGCGACCTGAACCGGCGCGGGCTGCGGCGGCCGATCTTCGTGGCCACCTTCGAAAGCGGCACGCGCGAGATCGGCGACCACCCGGTGATGCAGGCGCATTGGGAACTGGCCTGGCAGCACGGCGCGCATGACCTGGTGTTCAGCGCGCCCGCCTACATGTTCGACATCGCCCGCTTCGGCCGACCGACCGATCCCGCCCGAATCCGCATGGCGGAAATGGACGCCCATGCCATCGCCGCGCGGATCGCCGGGCAGGAATGGCTCTGCCCGCTGTTCCTGCTGGCCGAGGCGCAGGGGCGGCGCATCCGCGTGGTGGCACGCGCGCTTGATGATCTGGTGATCGACGCCACCGACCCGTTCGACGCGGGGCCGGGCCGCGGCTTTTCGGTCAGCGGCGGGGTGCAGGTGGACGAGGTGCAGGTGGCGCCCGACGATTCCCGCGCGCTGATCCTGACCTGCGACCGCGCGCCCGATCCGGGGGCCACGCTGTTCTACGCCTGTGGCGGCACGCCCGGGGGCGACCGGCCGGCCAACCGCGGCGCGATCCGCGATGGATGGCAGGCCGAAAGCCGGGCGGGCGGCCTCTTGCACCGCTGGGCCTATCCCTGCGCGCTGCCGCTGCATCCGGGGGATGTACCGTGACGCTTGACTACCGGGGCCGCCTGCCCGACGGCGCGCTGATCCGCCGCGTCGTGACCGCACCGGACGGCGCAGCGCCCGTGCACCTGCGGGCCGAACATGGTGCGATGACCTATGCGGCAGGCACGACCGACCGGGTGATCCGCTGGGCCTGCGCCACACAGGCCGCGGTGCCGGTCGCGCCGAACGCGGCGGGCACCCGGTTCGACGGGCGGGCGCTGGTGTTCGAGCCCGGGGTGCAGGGCGGCCTGCACCTGCCCGCCGCGCTGCCCGACACCGGCGCCTGCGCCTTTGGCCTGGTCTACCGGGCCTCGGGCGAGACGCCGGAAACACTTCTGACGCTGCAACCCACGGGAAGGAAGGATTACCTCTACCTCGCGCAGCGCGGGGCCACGGTGCTGGCGGGGCAGGACGCGGGCGATCTGGCGCTGGGCCTGCCCGCACCGGACACAGGGGTGCACCTGGTCCTGTGCGGGCTGGAGGGGGGCCGGGTCACGCTGATGGTGAACGGGGCCAGCGCGACCGGTACGCTTGGCGCGGGATGGGGCAACGGGGCGGCCGATCTTTTCATCGGCTGCCGCGGCCAGCGTGGCGGGCTGAAGCGCAAGCTGGGCGGCTTTCGCCTGAGCGACGTGATGGTCTGGCCGCAGGGCCTGGACGAGGCCGGGGCGGCGGCGGCGCGGGCGGTCTGGCAGGAAAGGATGCGCGATGCGGCTTGATCCGGCGGCGCTGGCGGGCGGCAATGTCTGCCTGATCTGGATCGACGACCTGATCGACGTGTTCACCTGGCGCGATGCCTTCGGAGTGACGATCCGGACGCCGAACATCGACCGCTTCATGGCCGAGGGCATCCGCTTCGCCAATGCCTATGCCACCGTGCCGCTCTGCGCCCCCTGCCGGGCCGAGGTGACCACCGGCCTGTCGCCCTTCCGCAGCGGGCTGGTGGATCTGAACCGGTTCTGGCGCGATGCGCTGCCGCCGACCGCGGCCTGGCAATTCGATTTCCGCCGCGCGGGGTTCCGCTGCTTTACCACCGGCAAGACCGACGCGAACTATCGCCCGATGCCCGACGAGGTGCGGCGGCTTCTGGTCCACGAGGATGCCGAGGCGAAGGACAAGGGGCGCCGGCAGGGCGTGCACGCCTATCTGGACAAGGGCCCCGGCGTGCAGGGGGTGAACCACCCCGACGATGACGGCACGATGGACCGCACCTTCTACGACCACTCGGTTGCGGAAAATGCCATCGACTACCTGCGCCGCGCCGATCCCGCGCGGCGGCACCTGATCCAGCTTGGCTTCAAGCACCCGCATTACGACCTGACGGCGCCCGACCGGTTCTACCGGATGTATGACCCCGACCGGATCGTCTGGCCCAGATCGGCGCATCCCGATGACTTCTTCGGCCCGCAGCCGGGCATGGCGGTCTACGAGATGGCCTATATCGTCAACGGACAGTGGACGCCGGAAAAGGCGGGGGATGCGGCCTGGCGGCAGGTGGTGCGGGCCTATTTCGCCGCCTGTTCGCATGTGGATCACGAGATCGGCCGGTTCATGGACGCGCTGCGCGGCTCGGCCCTGGGCCAAAACACGGCGGTGATCCTGCTGTCGGACAACGGGTTCAACCTGGGCACCCATGACAGCTTCCACAAGATGAGCCAGTGGGACAGCGCCGCGCATGTGCCGCTGGGGCTCTGGCATGCCGCGGCCGAACCGGGGGTGGTGGAAACCCCCGTGTCGCTGCACAACCTGCCCAAGACGATCTTCGATCTGGCCGGGCTGCCGCACCGGCCGGACTGGACCTCGGGGCAAAGCCTGCTGCCGCTGGTCGATCCCCGCTTCGGCGCCTACGACCTGACGAAATCGCCGCTGACGGCGGTGTTCGGCACGCTGTCGGTGCGCCCCTCGGTGCCGGGCTACGACCATCTGCGCTACTTCCGCTACCCCAACGGCGAGGAACACGTCTACGACGTGCGCCGCGACCCCGGCGAGACGACGAACCTGGCCGGGGGGCCGGACACCCCCTGGCTGCGGGCCGAACTGGTGAAGGCCGCGCTGGACCTTGGCCTTGACCTGCGCGGGGCCGAAGACCCGGCCGAGGGCGTCAACGTCCTGATGGCGATGGATGGGTCCGTCGTGCTGTCGGGCGGGCTGGCCGAAACCGACTACTGGGCCTATGGCGCGGCGGCCGAACGCATCGTGGAAAGCCCCGACGGGCGACAGAGCACGCTGTGGTACATGGCCGGGCCCGATGGCTACACCCTGCGCCTGCCCGCCAATATCGCGAACCTGCGCGTTGCCACCGTGGTTGCCCGGATGGAAGAGGACACCGGCGCGGGCAAGGTGGTGCATGTCGTGGCCCACCCGGCCAGCGCGATCAATTTCGAAAGCTCGGAACGGGTGGCGGTGCATGTGATCGGCAGCGATGGCGACGACGTGATGGTGGGGCCGAAATACGCGGGCGCCACCTTCCACGGCGGGCTTGGCGACGACCGGCTGATCGCCGGGTCCAGCCGCCGCAATGACAACCACGCCTTCTACGGCGGGCCGGGCAACGATGTGCTGAAGGGCGGCAACGGGCGCGACACGCTGGATGGCGGGCCGGGCGATGACGTGATCTATGGCGGCGACGGCTTCAACAAGATCTACGGCGGGCCGGGAAACGACCTGATCGTGGATGGCGAGCACAGCTCCGTCATCCACACCGGACCGGGGCGGAACCGGGTGATCTCGGGTCCGGGCAAGGATCAGTTCTTCGTGGGCCCCGGGGAAAACACCCTGACCGGCGGCGAGGGCGGGGTGACCTACACGATCGCCTGGGGCGGGGTCTGCACCATCACCGACTGGCGCCCGGGCGACACGATCGACCTGACGGGATGGCCGACCCCGCCCGCGATCACCCGCGCGGGGGCCGACACGCTCATCACGCTCGGCCTGTCGGCGGTGGTGCTGGAAGGCGCGCCCGACCCGGTCGCGGTGCGCGCCGATTGCCGGATGCCCGCGGTCAGATCCAGTCCAGGTTGACCTTGCCGGGCGGATAGCCGGCGGCGAGCGTGTCCCGCAGCGCCCGGTAGCGGGGGCGCAGGTCGCGGAACTTGCGTTCATGGGTCTCCGCCACCAGGCAGCGCACCGGGGCCAGCAACCCCTGCGCATGCAGCGCCTCGAGCAGCGCCAGTTCGGCCCCTTCGATGTCCATCTTGACGAAGGCCACCTCGCCTCGCGCGGCGATCTGGGCGGCCAGCCAGCCGGGGAAATCCACCAGCGGCACGTCGATGCCCTGGGCCGCGTCGATCTGGCGGCCGCCGTTCAGGATGGTGCTTTTCACCGAGGCCGTGGCGGGGTTGGCGGCGAAATTCGCGGCCCGCATCAGCCGCACGGTGCCCGCCCCCACCCCCACCGCCGCATTGACCAGCGTGACGCGCGGATGATCGGCGAAGCGGTCGGACAGGCGGGCAAAGGCATAGGGGTCGGGCTCGAAGCAGACGACATCGGCGCCGGTCTCGGCCAGCACCGCGGTGACGACACCGACGTTCGCGCCGCAGTCCACCGCCAGATCGCCCGGCCGCAGCATGGCGGCGATGCCCGCCAGAAAGCCTTCCGCCCGCGCCTTGCGCAGATTGCGTTCCTGTCGGCGGATCAGAGTTTCGGCGCGCTTCTCGGCCGCGGATTTTCCGGCTTCGGGGGCGTCAGACATAGTGACCCTGGATCGGGGGCGCATAGGGGGGCGCGGTCCGCGGCTTGCGGCAGGCATAAAGCAGCATGTGCGGCCCCTGCATGAAGCGTTCGCCCCCGCGCGGCTGGCCGGTAGGGTCGGGGATCGGGGTGACCAGCCGCGGCTGGTGGCGGGGCACCACCGACACTTCCAGCATCTCGCAGCCGCGGGCGTGGTGCCAGTAGCGCCAGGGCACGTCCGGCCCTGTCTGGAAGAAGCCATGCCCGAACCAGCCGTCGCAGGACACGAAGGACAGCATCAGCCCCCCGGGTTTCAGCAGGGCGTAGCAGTTGTCGATGGCCTGGCCGATGTAGAAGATGTGTTCGGTCGTGCCGCCGTCGATCACCAGATCGAACTGTTCGCGCAGACCCTCGGGCACCGGGTGGTTCAGGTCGTGGATGTGCCGGGCGCCTTCCTTGTCGGTGAAGTCCATCGCCTCGATCGGCGGATAGCCCAGAGCGGCAAAGAAGGACTCGGTAAACCCGTCCGCCTGCGTCACCTGCGGGGCGGTCAGGTCGAACCCGTGCATCTGCACCGCCGCAAGAAAGCGGTCGAGCTTGCGCCCCGGCATGCGCAGCTTCTGACGGCCCAGGACGATGCCGCGCTGCGCGCCGTTCAGGTTGGCGGCGTGGCGTGCGAGGAACATGGCAGGGATCAGGCTGATGCCCATCCTAACCCTCCGTCGCGGCGGGGCGCGGATCGGCCAGGGTGGCATCGGTGGCCAGTTCCGGCGTCAGGCGGCGGACGTAGCGGGCACCGGTGCGGGCGGCCAGCATCTGCTGCCCGGTCTTGTTCAGCCCCAGCTCGCGCAGCACCCATTCGTTGCGGTAATGCACGGTGAAGATCTCGCGGTCGTCGGGCAGGGCCTGCCCGCGCATCCGCCCGCCCAGGATGTAATGCTGTTCCTCGGGCAGTTGGTTCCAGGCCAGCCCGGCGCGGCGGATGGCCAGCGGCAGGGTCATCTGGTCCAGGTAGGGGCGGCGGTTTTCCAGCGTCTCGACCCGGTCGAGGATGCGGGCGGTGTCGTACCAGACATCGGGAAAGCGGCCCTGCGGCCCGCCCGCCTCGGGAAAGACCACCAGCCCCGCGCTGAAATAGGGCACCACCTCGGGCCCGGTCTGTCGCATCATCCGCACCCGTTCCGGCGGCACCGGCAGGCCGAAGGCCGCGTAAATCGTCTGCCACACATCTTGCCCCGCCCAGCGCATCGAGGCCGCGACCGAGCACGACACATGCCCCGCCCGGCACAGGTTTTCCGGGCTGTTGGGGCGCAGGAACATGACATCGGAATCGACGAAGGCGGAAAACACGCTGTCGCGGGGCTGGCGGATGGCGATGATCTTGTTGCCGTGGGGGTAGGGGGTATCCCACATCCCTTGCGTCTTCATCGGCCGCACCTCGGCGCCCATCATCGCATGGGCCTTCAGAACGGCGGGGTGCAGTTCGCCCATCCGGTGTTCGGGGCAATAGCCCACGGCCTGAACCTCGGGCCCGAAACAGGCCCGGATCGAGGCGAGCAGCGTGCAGGCCATCACCTGGTAATCGGGCGGCTCGACGATATAGGCGAAGGTCAGGAACGGCTTCGATCCCATCGCGCCGTCAGTCCTCGAGCGCCGCCGCGGGATTGACGCCGATCTCCTTGCACATCCGCCAGGCGTAGGAGTTTTCCAGCGGCGGGTTGCGGC
Organism: Pseudomonadota bacterium; assembly: GCA_021845805.1. Classification (GTDB taxonomy): domain Bacteria; phylum Pseudomonadota; class Alphaproteobacteria; order Rhodobacterales; family Rhodobacteraceae; genus Solirhodobacter. The sequence continues at coordinate 70,053 of JAJZVD010000005.1, forward strand.
GCCACCAGGGCTTCGTGCCGTTGGTGTAAAGGTGAACCGACAGGGTGTTGTCGGTAAAGTGCCCCTCGACCCGGCCGTGGGGGTCATAGAAGATGTCGTTCAGCTGGAACGGCACGGGATAAAGGTAATCCGGCGTCAGCGCCTTGTCGTAATCGCCGGTCTGCTGGGCGAACCAGGTGAAGGCCTGCGGGCCGAAGGCGGTACGCTCGGCATTGTAGATGCGCACCGCGTGGGGCAGGCCGGGGTCCTGCTTTTCCAGCTTCTTGCGCTGCTGCTTGTTGAACCAGGCGGGGGCGTCGGGCAGGTTTTCGTAATAGTCCAACAGCCGGTGCATCAGCGCGCCTTCGCGCGGGATATAGACCACCCCGCAGTTCAGCGCGCCGCGAAAGCCGTGGCCTGCGTAGATATTCTGCATCTCGTCCGGGAAGGGGCGGTGGCAGAAGGCGTCGCAGTCGATCCAGACCGCATCGGTCTTGCGGATCATCTGGTAGCGGAAGACGTTCGACAGGAACGAGGCGCTGGTCTGTTCGACGATGGCCATGTCGATGTCCATGATCTCGGACGCGGGGCGCACGGTGATGCCCTCGGGCACGTTCGACACGGCCTCGGTGCAGAAGAGCGTGGTGGGATGCCCCTGCCGGACGTGGCTCAGCAGGCAAAGCTGGTTGAGATACTGAAGTTTCGGCCCGATCCAGAGGGATGCGACCGGCCTGCGCACGGGTGTCACCATCACTGCCTCACATTTCCCGCAGCCTGACATCGCGGGAAATATTTTTGTGTTTATCCGCTTGATGTCTTATCACTCTTTCGCAATCCCGCAAAGCGCGGCGGCAGCCCGCGCGGGGGCTTTCGTCAGCGGTTGCATCGGGTTGGGGCGGTCGGAACATGGGGCAGGGGACCACGGTGGAAAACCTGACCGGGCTGTCCCGGCGTGTCAGCCCGCACGGCCGGATCATGGCCCTGTCGATGATGAAGGACGAGGGGCCCTACGTCCTCGAATGGGTCGCGCATCACCTGGCGGTCGGCTTCACCGATCTGCTGGTCTACACCAACGACTGTTCCGACGGCACCGACGAGATGCTGAAGCGGCTGGAGGCGCTGGGGCTTGCCTGGCACCGCGAGAACCGCATCCCCGAAGGCCTGCGCCCGCAGCCCTCGGCGCTGAACCACGGGCAGGCGGAACCGCTGGTGGCCGAGAGCGACTGGCTGATCGTGTTCGACGCCGACGAGTTCCTGTCGATCCGCTACGGCGACGGCACACTGGATGACCTGATCGGCGCGGTGAAGGCGCAGGGGGCCAACGGCATCGTCATCACCTGGCGCATCTTCGGCTCGGGCGGGGTGCATCACTGGTCGCGCGATCCGGTGACCGAACAGTACCTGATGGCCGCGCCGCCGATGTGGAACAAGGGCTGGGGGGTCAAGACCCTGTTCCAGTTCGATCCAGACCACTGGAAGCTTGGCATCCACCGGCCCAAGATCAGGAACCGCTGGCTGGATACCGACTGGCCCGACACGGTGAAATGGCTGAACGGATCGGGCCGCCCGATGGAGGATTACTTCCGCTTCCGCGGCTGGCGGTCGATCGTGCGCACGGTCGGTTATGACTGGGTGCAGATGAACCATTATGCAGTGAAGTCGATCGACAGCTACGCGATCCGCAAGTTCCGCGGCAACGTGAACTTCAAGAAGGACAAGTACAACACCGACTACTGGGCCCTGCAGGACCGCAACGAGGTGCGCGACGACACGATGCTGCGCTACCACGCCGAGCGGACGCGGATCTTCGACGCCCTCTTGCGCGACCCGGTGCTGAACCGGCTGCACGTCGCCGCGCTGGAACGGGCCGAGGCGCGGCTGGCGGCCTTCAAGGGAAGCGCGGAGTATGACGGCTTCGTGGCCGGGCTGAAGGCGGCCAGCGCGATCCCCATCACGCAGGTCGAGGCCAAGCCCCCGCAAGCCCGCGACAAGGACAAGATCGCCGCGCTGATGTCCGAGGTGGAAAAGCGCGCCTCGGGCAAGCGGAAGGAGGAACTGGCCAAGCCGGGCCCCGAACGTATGCTGGCCCCGGCCGAGATCTATGTGCGCGAGACGGTCGACACCACCGCCGAGCCGCCGACCGAATGGTTCCCCAACCGCACGATCGAGCTGCCGGGCGATCCGCGGCTGTTCACGCCGCAGGGGCTTTTGCTGCTGCGCGACGGCAAGTTCGACCGCAATCTGGTGCGCAACCTGCCCCGGTTCCTGCCCCAGGGCGCTGCGGTACTGGAACTGGGGGCGGGCTGCGGGTTCCTGGCGGCCTGCCTCAGCCGCATCCGCCCCGACCTGCGCCTGACCGTGCAGGAGGCCGAGCCGAACCGCGCCCGCGTCCTGGGCCGGATCTGGGCGCGCAACCGGATCGCGCTGCGGCTGGCGGCCGAGGGCGCCGCGGGGCTGCTGGCCCGGCGCTGCGACACGCTGGTGATCGGCGATCCGTCGGTGAATGCCGACATGGTGGAAGAGGCGATCGAAGAGACCGGCGCCGCCCCGCGCCAGATCGTGCTGACCGGGCGGCGGCTGGCGAGCGCCTTCCCCGACCTGTCCGAGTGGCAGGCGCTGGCCGTCCGCTGGGGCCTGAGCGAGCGCCTGCCCTTCGATGCGACAGCGGCCTGGGGGATGCGCAGGCCGCCGGACTGATCAGTAGCGGTAGTGATCGGGCTTGAACGGGCCTTCGGCGGGCACGCCGATATAGGCGGCCTGTTCGGGCTGCAACTGGGTCAGCTTCACCCCGATCCGCTTCAGGTGCAGGCGGGCCACCTTTTCATCCAGATGCTTGGGCAGGATGTAGACGCCGGGGGCATAGTCCTTGCCGCGGGTCCACAGCTCGATCTGCGCCAGCACCTGGTTCGAGAAGCTGGCCGACATCACGAAGCTGGGGTGGCCGGTGGCGTTGCCAAGGTTCAGCAGGCGGCCTTCGGACAGAAGGATGATCCGGTTGCCCGAGGGCATCTGGATCATGTCCACCTGGTCCTTGATGTTTGTCCACTTGTGGTTGCGCAGGGCCGCGACCTGGATCTCATTGTCGAAGTGGCCGATGTTGCCGACGATCGCCATGTCCTTCATCTGGCGCATGTGTTCGATGCGGATCACGTCGCGGTTGCCGGTCGTGGTGATGAAGATGTCGGCGGTCTCCACCTCGTCTTCCAGCAGCGTCACCTCATAGCCGTCCATCGCGGCCTGAAGCGCGCAGATCGGGTCGACCTCGGTCACCTTCACCCGCGCACCCGCGCCGCGCAAGGACGCGGCAGAGCCCTTGCCCACGTCACCGTACCCGCAGACCACCGCGACCTTGCCCGCCATCATCGTGTCGGTCGCGCGGCGGATGCCGTCCACCAGCGATTCCTTGCAGCCGTACTTGTTGTCGAACTTCGACTTGGTCACGCTGTCGTTCACGTTGATCGCCGGGAAGGGCAGCAGACCCTTCTTGTGCAGCTCGTAAAGCCGGTGCACGCCGGTGGTGGTTTCTTCCGACACGCCCTTGATCGCGGCGCGCTGGGCGGTGAACCAGCCGGGGGTTTCCGCCATGCGCTTCCTGATCTGGTTGAACAGGCAGACCTCTTCCTCGCTGGTCGGCACCGCGATCAGGTCGGTCTCGCCCGCCTCGACCCGCGCGCCCAGAAGGACGTAAAGCGTGGCATCCCCGCCATCGTCGAGGATCATGTTGCAGGTGCCCTCGGCGAACCGGAAGATCTTGTCGGTGTAGGCCCAGTACTGCTCCAGCGTCTCGCCCTTGATGGCAAAGACCGGGGTGCCGCCCTTGGCGATGGCGGCGGCGGCGTGGTCCTGGGTCGAGAAGATGTTGCACGAGGCCCAGCGCACATCCGCGCCCAGCGCCTTCAGCGTCTCGATCAGCACGGCGGTCTGGATCGTCATGTGCAGGCTGCCCGCGATGCGCGCGCCCTTCAGCGGCTTCGAGGCGCCGAACTCTTCGCGCAGGGCCATCAGGCCCGGCATCTCGGTCTCGGCGATGTCCAATTCCTTGCGGCCGAAGTCGGCGAGGCCGATGTCCTTGACGATGTAATCCTCCGGCATTCCGCCGCACTCCTTCATATCCATATTTTTGCGCTGAAATAGCACTCGGAACCCCTCTCGACAATGGCGGGGGGGGATCGCTAGGGTCACCGCCCGGACGGGGAGGGGTGAATGAAACAGCCGCGCGCGTGGCAACGGATGCTTTCGGGGCGCAGGCTGGATCTGCTTGACCCGACGCCGCTTGACATCGAGATCGAGGACATTGCCCACGGGCTGGCCTTTGTCGCGCGCTGGAACGGGCAGACGGCGGGGGATTTTCCCTATTCGGTGGCCGAGCATTCCCTGCTGGTGGAAGAGATCTTCACCCGCCAGAACCCTGGCATCGCCGCGCGCTGGCGGCTGGCGGCGCTGTTGCATGACGCGCCGGAATATGTGCTGGGCGACATGATCAGCCCGGTGAAGGCGGCGATCGGCAGCGGCTATGGCGAGCTTGACGCGCGGCTGACGGCGGCGGTCCATCTGCGCTTCGGGCTGCCTGCGGTGCTGCCGGGCGAGATCAAGCGCGCCATCAAGGCGGCGGACAAGGTCTCGGCCTGGATGGAGGCGGTGGAGATCGCGGGCTTCACCCGCACCGAGGCCGACCGCTTTTTCGGACGGCAGGACAAGGCGCTGGTGGCAAGCCTCGCGATCCGGCTCCGGCCGCCGGTCGAGGTGCGGGCGGACTACACCGCCCGCCACCGGATGCTGCTGGACGCAGCCTAGATCAGTCCCGCGCGGTCAGACGCGGCAGGGCGGCTGCCCTGGCGACGGGCGCGTTGAAACGCACGGCCAGGAGCAGCGCATCTGCGAGGATGCGTAACATATCTGCCTCCATTGGGTTGGCTGTAGCCTTGCATTTAGGGATTCCCTGCGCTGAAGTGGAGTCAGGAATCTTTTTTATCTGTTAGGCAGGCTTTCAGATGAACGGGCCGAACTGGCATCGCTTTCCCTCGCTGACCGCGCTGCGCGCCTTCGAGGCGACGGCGCGGTTGAACGGGTTCAGCGCCGCGGCGCGGGCGCTGAACGTGACTCATGCCGCCGTGGTCCAGCAGGTGCGCGCGCTGGAAGCCGACCTGGGGCAGGAGCTGGTTTACCGCGACGGCCGCGCGGTGCGGCTGACCGCCGAGGGGCAGCGGCTGGCCCAGGCGCTGTCCGAGGGGTTCCGCACCATCGAGACGGCGCTGGACGACCTGCGCAGCCGCGATGCCGGCGCGCCTTTGCGGATCAGCCTGACGCCGGGCTTTGCGGCGCAATGGCTGGTGCCGCGGCTGCGGGCCTTCTGGGCCGAACATCCCGAGATCGCCCTGACGCTTCATCCCGAACAGAAGCTGGCCGACCTGCGGCGCGACGGGATCGACCTGGCGATCCGCTTCGGGGCGGGGCAGTGGCCCGGGGTCGAGGCCGAACTGCTGGCCCCGGCGCAATATGTCATCGTGGCCGCGCCCGCGCTGCTGGCGGGGCGCAGCACGCTGACCCGGCAGGAGATGTCGGCGATGCCCTGGGTGATCGAAGAGGACTGGCCCGAGGCACAGGCCTGGCTGCGCGGCTTCGGGCTGTCACCCGACGAGATGGAAATCACCGTGATGCCGACCGAGGATCTGGCGCTGTCAGCTGCGCGGCAGGGGCTGGGCCTGCATGTCGAGGCGAAGGCGCTGGTCGAAGCCGACCTGAAGGCCGGGCTTCTGGTTGCCGTCGGCGATCTGGTCGACGACAGTCTGGCCTATTACCTGGTGACCCGCCCCGGCCCGAAACGGCCGGAGCTGCGGTTGTTCATGCGCTGGCTGAAGGCGCGGATCTGACGGGCTCAGATCAGAAGATCGTCGGGCGACTTTCCGGCCTTGAGTGCGGCTTCCATCCATTTCGGCTTCCGGCCACGGCCCGTCCAGGTTTCGGCGGGATTAGCCGGATTTGCATATTTCGGCGCTGCCGAAGACCGGGTCTTGCGGCTTGCCGCGCCCGCCGTCAATTCCGAAAGGGTAAAGCCCATCCGCCGCGCCGCATCTTCAAGCTCGGCCAGAGCCTCTTTCTTCCGGCGATCCTCATAGCTGGAAATCGCACGCACCACCTGCGATTGCAGGTCTTTCAACTCTTTCAACGAAAGCGAATTCAGGTCGATATCCACTCGGGGTTTCCTCCTTGCCGAATGGATGCAAGATATTCGGAAATGGAATATAGGCGCAAGGGACGTGGCGTGGCATTGTGTCGCCGCGCGGCCTGCAATCGCCGATTTCCGCTACTTGGGCGAGCGTTTCGCCAGAATCCGCTGCAACGTGCGACGGTGCATGTTCAGCCGGCGCGCCGTTTCGCTGACATTGCGGTCGCACAGTTCGTAGACCCGCTGGATATGTTCCCAGCGCACCCGGTCGGCCGACATCGGGTTTTCCGGCGGGGGCGGCAAGGCCTCGTTGCGGGCCAGCAGGGCATTGGTGATGTCATTCGCATCCGCCGGCTTCGACAGATAGTCGATCGCGCCGATCTTGACCGCCGCCACCGCCGTGGCGATGGCGCCATAACCGGTCAGCACCACGACCCGGCAATCGGGCCGCTTGTCGCGCAGGGTTTCCACCACGTCGAGCCCGTTTCCGTCCTCCAGCCGCAGGTCGACCACGGCATAGGCCGGGGGCCGGGCATTCGCGATGGCTTTTCCCGCCGCGACGCTTTCCGCGATTTCCGGCGCAAAGCCGCGCTTTTCCATCGCGCGGGCAAGACGTTTCACGAATGCATCGTCATCGTCGACCAGAAGCAGCGACCTGTCCTCGCCCAGGTTGATCGGCTCGTCCTCGGACATGGTCACCATCCTTTTTGCGGCGCAGTCGCGATGGTTCTAATTCGAACCGGCGGTCGGGTCAAACGCCACCGGCGGCCTTCACATAGCAGGCAACGCGATCGGCCATCCGGGCGGGCGTCACGTCACGGCGGAAAAAATCCACGAAGCCGTGCCCGGGCAGCATCAGATAGGTGAAGGTGGAATGGTCGAAGAGATAATTCGCCTGGGTCGGGTCCTGCACCCTGTAATAGACCTTGTAGGCCCTGGCCGCCGCGGCGACCTGCGCTTCGGTGCCCGTCAATCCGATCATTCTGGTAGAGAGGGCCGACGTGAATTGCCGCATCACATCAGGCGTATCGCGTTTTGGGTCGATCGTTATGAAAACCGGGGTCACGTCGAAACCCTTCCGGGCCAGCAGATCGGCGGCTTCGGCATTGCGCGCATTGTCGACCGGGCAAAGATCGGGGCAGAAGGTGTATCCGAAATAGATCAGCGTGGGCCTGGTGATGACCTCTGCATCCGTCACGGTCCTGCCGTCCTCGTTCACCAGCGTGAAGGGGCCGCCGATGCTGGCGGCGCCCGCCGCCACCTGGCCATCGCGGCACCGGGCAAAGGGATCGTCGCGCTGTCCCGCGAACCCGAAATAGACCATCCCGGCCACAAGGACGGCGATGAAGGCCGCGGCGGCGGTGGCGTAAATCCGGGTCATGGCGGTCGCTCCTTCGTTCGGCGCGCATTGATCGGGCATCGGTCGGGCCCTAACACTAGGGCATTGCATCCCCTTCTTCCGGAACATCGCCGTGACCGCAAGCCAGACCGCCTTTCCCGGCCGGGATACCCGCAGCGACTGGGTGCGGTTGCGCACGCTTGTGCTGCTGCGCTGGATGGCCATCGGCGGGCAGCTTGCCGCGCTGCTGGTGGCCGAGTTCGCCTTCGGCTTCCGGCTGGAACTGGGCCTGGGCCTGATCGCGGTGGGGGCGGCGGCGGTGGCCAACGTGGCCGCCTACATGATCCTGCCCGGCAGCAAGCGGCTTTCCGAGTCAGAGGCGTTCCTGACGCTGCTGTTCGACATCTCGCAACTGGGGTTCCTGCTGTACCTGACGGGCGGGATCAACAACCCCTTCGCGCTGCTGATCCTGGCGCCGGTCACCATCTCGGCCACGGCGCTGCGGCTGCATACCACGCTGGCGCTCGGGGCGGCCTCGATGATCGTGGTCACGCTGATTTCGCTGACCAGCCTGCCGTTGCAGATGGCCAATGGCGACACGATCGTGATGCCGCCGTTGCTGGGGTTCGGCTTCTGGCTGGCGGTGGTGATCGGGATCCTGTTCCTGGGTCTCTATTCCCGCCGCGTCGCGCTGGAAATCCGGGCCATGTCCGACGCGCTGCTGGCAACCCAGATGGCGCTGGCGCGGGAACAGAAGCTGACCGACCTGGGCGGCGTGGTGGCGGCGGCCGCGCACGAACTGGGCACACCGCTGGCCACGATCAAGCTGGTCTCGACGGAACTGATCGACGAGCTGGAGGATCGGCCCGACCTGTCCGAGGATGCCCGGCTGATCCGCGATCAGGCCGACCGCTGCCGCGACATCCTGCGGTCGATGGGCCGGGCGGGCAAGGATGACCTGCACCTGCGGCAGGCGCCGCTGGGCGCGGTGATCCGCGAGGCGGCAGAGCCGCACATGAACCGGGGCAAGACGATCCACATCGCGATGAAGCCCGGCCAGGATGGCGAAGAGCGGCATCCGGTGATCTACCGCCAGCCGGAAATCATCCACGGCCTGCGCAACATGGTGCAGAACGCGGTCGATTTCGCCCGCGGCCAGGTCTGGGTGGATGCCGAGTGGACGGGCACCACCATCTTGATCCGCATCGTCGATGACGGGCAGGGGTATCCGCCGAACATCATCGGCCGCATCGGCGACCCGTTCGTGCGCGCGCGCCCGGCCTCCGAGCCCAGCGCCGAACGGCCGGAATACGAGGGCATGGGGCTTGGCCTTTTCATCGCCAAGACGCTGCTGGAACGGTCGGGGGCCGAACTGAGCTTCGCCAACGCGGTCGATCCGCACGGCGCGGCCAGCGAACGCCCCGAACGCTGCGGCGCGATCGTCGAGGTGATCTGGCCACGCGCCAGCATCGAGGCCCCCGGCAACACCGGCGGCCTGGGGGAAAACCGGCCCATCGTGGCGTGACCGCAACCGCACGGTTTTCCAACCTTTCTCATTTGGTTAATCCCGTGTTAATGATTTCGCGTTCTGGTTTGGTCCTGGGGCCCGCAGAGGCTCGCTTGGGGAACGGGATGCACTGGATCCACCTGCTGACGATTGTCGGCTCATCGTTTGCGGCTGCCGCGCTGGCGTTCTTCGGCCTTACCTCGGGGCGAAAGGTGATCGCACAGGCGACGCAGCGCAGCCTGTTCGATGATCCGGGGGCCTCCTGCGTGTTCCTGTTCGACGGGACCGATCTGATCGACGCCAGCGATGGCGCCCGCGCGCTTCTGGCCAACACACCCGGCACGGCAGAGCCCTGGGTCAGGCTGCTGGCCTTCCTGACACCCCGCTTTCCCGCGTTCGAGCAGAAATTCGCCCGGCTGAAGGAACTAGGGCGGTTCACGCTGTCGTCGGTCGGGCCGCATCCGCTGACGCTGCGGGCCGAATGGCGGGGCGGGATGGCGCGCATCGTGCTGCGCGAGCCCCGCGGCGAACTTCACACCGTGGCTGCCGACGGGGTCAGCCAGCGCGCGATGGAAGACGAGATCGAGACGCTGCGCCACACGATGGACCGCGCCCCGTTCCCGATCTGGCGCGAGGATGCGGCAGGCAGCGTCGTGTGGGCGAACCGGGCCTATGTCGATCTTGCGCTGATCGGACGCAGCGCCGAAGACCTGCTGTCCTGGCCGCTGCCCCGGATCTTTCCGGCCGCCGGGCCGGGGGAAAGCATCAGCCGCCGGGTGGCGCTGCGGCTGCCCGGCGCGCCCGATCCGCGCTGGTTCGATGTGCAGGTCTTTCTGGACGGGATCGAACATGTGTTCTTCGCGCTTCCCGCGGATGCGGCGGTTCAGGCGGAAACCTCGTTGCGCAGCTTCATCCAGACGCTGACGAAAACCTTCGCCCATCTGCGCGTGGGGCTGGCGATCTTCGACCGCCAGCGCCAGCTTGCGCTGTTCAACCCGGCCGTGATCGACCTGACGGGCCTGTCGCCGGTGTTCCTGTCGTCGCGGCCCACGCTGTTTGCGGTGCTGGACGCCATGCGCGAGGCGCGGATGCTGCCCGAGCCGAAGGATTACAAGACCTGGCGGGCCGAGATGACCGCGCTGGAGGCCGCGGCGGCGGCAGGCCAGTACGCGCAGGAATGGAACCTGCCGAACGGCCAGACCTACCGGGTCGAGGGCCGCCCGCATCCCGATGGCGCGGTGGCCTTCCTGATCGAGGACATCACCGCCGAGACCGACCAGACCCGCAGCTTTCGCGCCGAACAGGCGCTGGGGCAGGCCGCGCTCGACACGCTGGACGAGGCGATCGCGGTCTTTTCCGCAGCGGGGCGGCTGGTGCTGTGCAACACGGCCCACGAACGCCTGTGGTCGACCCTGCCGCCCGGCAGCAGCATCGCCGAGGCTGTCGCGCTTTGGCAGAAACGCGCCGCGCCCGGCCCGATCTGGGGCGCGGCGCAGGCCTTCGTGGGCCACGAGAGCCCGCGCGACGACTGGACGGCCGAGGCCCGGCTGGCCGATGGGCGGCTGCTGGCCTGCCGCTTTGCCGCCCTGTCGGGGGGCGCCTCGCTGGTCGGATTTGCGCCTGCGCTGAAGGCTGCGCGGCCCCCGGCCCGGCCCAGGGCGGCGGGGCGGCACGAGACGGCCTGAACCGGCTTGCAGCCGCCCGGCCGGTCGGCCACATTCGCGGCCATGACCTGCCCGCCGCTTCGCATCGCGCTTCCTTCGGCCGAGGCCACCGCCACGCTCGGGGCGCGGCTGGCGCCGCTGCTCGGGCCTGGGGATGTGGTGCTGCTGGCGGGCCCGATCGGCGCGGGCAAGACCCATCTGGCCCGCGCGCTGATCCAGGCCCGGCTGGCCGCCGAGGGTCGCTACGAGGATGTCCCCTCGCCCACCTTCACGCTGGTGCAGACCTACGCGACCGCGACGACCGAGATCTGGCACGCCGATCTTTACCGCCTGACGCACCCGGACGAGGTTTGGGAACTGGGGCTGGAGGCCGCCTTCGACACCGCGATCTGCCTTGTCGAATGGCCCGACCGGCTGGGCCGCGCCACTCCGGCCGATGCCCTGCTGGTCACGCTGGCGGATGACGGCGCGGGCCGGGTGGCCGTGCTGTCGGGGCCCGACCGCTGGGCGGGCGTGTTCGCACGGCTTGACCGGGCCGCGGCAGCGGATGCCTTCTGCGCGGCAGCGGGATGGGATGTGCCGCGCGCGTTCCTGGCGGGCGATGCCTCGGCCCGGCGGTACGAACGGCTGACGCGCGCGGCTGGCGACACCGCGGTGCTGATGGACGCGCCGCCGGACGCGGGCGAGGATGTGGGCGCCTTCCTCCGGGTGGACGCGCATCTGCGCGCGTTGGGCCTTTCGGCGCCGGCCGTGCTGGCAGCGGATGCGGCGGCGGGCTTGGTGCTGCTGGAAGATCTGGGCGACAGCCTCTTCACCCGGCTTCTGGCCGAAGACCCCGGGCGGGAGGCCGCGCTTTATGCCGCCGCGGTGGATGTGCTGCTGACGGTGGCCCGCGCCGCGCCGCTGCCGGGGCTGCCGGTCTATGACGCCGCCGCGATGGCCGCGGCGGTGGCCCCCGCGGCCGCGTGGTACAGGCTGGCGCTGACCGGCGCGGCAGACGGCGCGGCAGAGCTGACCGGGGCGATGGGGGCGGCGCTGGCCGCGCTGCCGCCGGAACCCGCGGTCATGATCCTGCGCGACTATCACGCCGACAACCTGCTGTGGCTGCCCGACCGCGCCGGGGTCGCGCGGGTGGGGGTGCTGGATTTCCAGCTGGCGATGCTGGGCCACCCGGTCTTCGACCTTGTCTCGCTGCTGCAGGACGCACGGCGCGACGTGGCCCCCGGAACGCAGGCCGCGATGATCGCGCGTTTCGCCTCGGCGACGGGGCGCGACCCCGCCGCGCTGGCGCTGGCCTGCGCCACCGTGGGCGCCCAGCGCCACCTGCGCATCCTTGGCGTCTTCGCCCGGCTTTCGCTGCATGTCGGCAAGCCGGGCTATGCCGATTTCCTGCCCCGCATCTGGCGCGACCTGCAGGCCGATCTGGCGCATCCGGCGCTAGCGGGGCTGGCCGCGGTGGTGGCGCGCCTGCTGCCGCCGCCGACCCCAAGCAACATCCAGAGGATCAAGGACCAGTGCGGAACGATCCCGACGCCGTGATGCTGTTCGCCGCGGGGCTTGGCACCCGGATGGGCGCGCTGACCGCCGCGCGGCCGAAGCCGCTGATCCCGGTGGCGGGACGGCCGCTGATCGATCATGCGCTGGCACTGGCAGCCGGGCTGCGGGTGGTGGTGAACACGCATTACCGGGCGGATCAGGTGGCGGCCCATGTCGCGGGCCGGGCCGAGGTATCACACGAGCCCGACCTGCTGGAAACCGGCGGCGGGCTGAAGGCGGCGCTGCCCCTGCTGGGGCCGGGGCCGGTCTTCACGCTGAACTCGGATGCGGTCTGGACGGGGGCGAACCCGCTGGCCGAACTGCGCGCGGCATGGGACTCGGCGCGGATGGATGTGCTGGTGCTGCTGATCCCGCGCGGGGCGGGGCGGGGCCATGCGGGGGCCGGGGATTTCCTGGCGGATGCGCAGGGGCGCATCGCGCGCGGCCCCGGTGCGGTCTATTCCGGCGCGCAGATCATCCGGCCCGCGCTGGTGGCCGACTGGCCCGAACGGGTGTTCTCGCTCAACCGGGTCTGGGATGCCGCCATCGCCCGCGGCCGCGCCTTCGGCGTGCTGCATCAGGGGGGCTGGTGCGACGTGGGCCGCCCCGAAGGGATCGCCGAGGCCGAGGCGATGCTGCGCGAGGCGGGCGATGTTTGACCCCGGCGGCCCCCGTGTCTTCGGCCTGCCGCCGGGGGTGGATTTCCCCGCCGCGGTGGCCCGGGGGCTCTTGGCCCGCATGGCAGGCCAGCCCCCCGAGGCGCTGGCCCGGGTCGAGATCTATGCCAACACCGCGCGGATGCGGCGGCGCCTGCAAGAGGCGCTGGCCGCAGAGGGGGCCCGGCTCTTGCCGCAGCTCAGGCTTCTGACCGACATCGGCACGATGGCCGAGGCGCTGCCGCCCGCCGTCTCGCCGCTGCGGCGGCGGCTGGAACTGACGCAGCTGATCGCCCGGCTGATCGAGCGCGAACCCGACCTGGCCCCCCGCGCCGCCCTGTACGACCTGGCCGACAGCCTTGCCGCGCTGATGGACGAGATGCAGGGCGAAGGCGTGGCGCCCGAGGCGCTGGGCGCGCTTGATGTCTCGGAGCATTCGCGCCACTGGGAACGCAGCCTGCGGTTCCTGTCGATCGTCACGCCCTTCTTCGGGCCCGGGGCCGAACCCGATACCGAGGCGCGCCAGCGCCGGGCGGTGGAAGGGCTGATCGCCCGCTGGCAGGCTGCGCCGCCCCGGCATCCGGTGATCGTCGCGGGCTCAACCGGGTCGCGCGGGACCACGCTTCTGTTGCAGGCGGCGGTGGCGCGGCTGCCGCAGGGCGCGGTGATCCTGCCCGGCTACGATACCGACATGCCGGCCGCGGTCTGGCAGGGGCTGGGCAGCGCGCTGACCGGCGAGGACCATCCGCAGTTCCGGTTCTGGCGTCTGCTGGGCTCGCTGGGGCTGGCACCCGACGCGGTGCCCCCCTGGGCCGAGGGGGCCGCCCCCAGCCCGGCGCGCAACCGCCTGATCTCGTTGTCCTTGCGCCCGGCCCCGGTGACGGATCAGTGGATGGCCGAGGGGGGCCGCCTGCCGCCGCTGATCGAGGCCACCGCCGCAATGACCCTGATCGAGGCGCCCACCCCGCGGGCCGAGGCGCTGGCGGTGGCGCTGATCCTGCGCCATGCGGCCGAAACCGGGCGCCGGGCCGCGCTGGTCACCCCCGACCGGATGCTGGGGCGGCAGGTGACGGCCGCGCTCGACCGCTGGGGCATCCGCCCCGATGACAGCGCGGGGCAGCCGTTGGCGCTGTCGCCGCCGGGGCGGTTCCTGCGCCACGTCGCGGCGCTTGCGGGCGAGCGGCTGAGCATCGACGCGCTGCTGACGCTGCTGAAACATCCGCTGACCAATTCGGGCGCGGACGACCGCGGCAACCACCTGCGCTGGACCCGGGCGCTGGAGATGCGGCTCCGGCGGCACGGGCCCGCCTTTCCGACCGGCGCCGACCTGATTGGCTGGGCCGAGGCCGGGGATGACCCTGCGCTGGCTCTCTGGGCGCACTGGCTGGCGGGGGCGCTGGACGGGGCGGCCGAGATGGGCGAACGCCCGCTGGCCAGCCATGTGGAAGACCACCTGACCCGGGCCGAGACCCTGGCGCGCGGGCCGGTGCCCGAAGGCTCGGGCGGGCTGTGGGAAAAGGAGGCGGGCGCCGAAGCCCTGGCCGCGGTGCAGGAACTGCGGCGCGAGGCAGAGCACGGCGGGCACTTGTCGCCGTTCGATTATGCCGCCCTTTTCACCGCGATCCTGCAACGGCGCGAGGTGCGCGGCAGCGAGACGACGCATCCCACGGTGCTGATCCGCGGCACGCTCGAGGCGCGGGTGCAGGAAGCCGATCTGGTCATCCTGGGCGGGCTGAACGACGGGGTCTGGCCCGCGCTGCCCGCGCCCGATCCCTGGCTGAACCGGCCGATGCGGGCCGATCTGGGCCTGCTGCTGCCCGAACGCCAGATCGGGCTGTCGGCGCATGACTACCAGCAGGCGGTCGCCGCGCCCGAGGTGGTGCTGAGCCGCGCGGTGCGCGATGACGAGGCGGAAACCGTGCCCTCGCGCTGGGTGAACCGGCTGGTGAACCTGATGGCCGGGCTGCCCGAGCGCGACGGGCCCGCGGCGCTGGCCGCGATGCGGGCGCGGGGTGCGGACTGGCTGCGGCTGGCCGAGGCGCTGGACCGCCCGGCCGCCGACGCCCCGCGCGCCCGTCGCCCCGCACCCCGCCCGCCGCTGGACGCCCGGCCGCGGCAGTTGCCCGTCACCGGGGTGCAGACGCTGATCCGCGACCCCTATGCGATCTACGCGCGCCATGTCCTGCGGCTGCGGCCGCTGGACCCGCTGCACCCCGCCCCCGATGCGCGGCTGCGCGGGTCGGTGCTGCATCGCATCCTGGAACGCTTCGTGGCGGAACGCGGGGCGGGGGATCAGCGGGCCCTTCTGCTGCGGATCGCGGACGAGGAGATGGCGCAGGCGATCCCCTGGACCACCGCGCGGCGGCTGTGGCGCGCGCGGCTGGAACGCGCGGCGGACTGGTTGCTGGAACAGGAGGCCAAGCGGAAAGGGGTGCCGGTGCTGACCGAACAGCAGGGCCGGGTTCTGCTGCCCGCGCTGGGCTTCACCCTGACCGCCACGCCCGACCGGGTGGACGAACTGCCCGACGGGCGGCTGGTGATCTACGATTACAAGACCGGCACCATCCCCAGCGCGAAGCAGGTGGGCGTGTTCGACATCCAGCTTCTGCTGGAAGCCGCGATGGCCGAACGCGGCGGGTTCGAGACGCTTGGCCCGCGCGAGGTGGCCGAGGTGATCTACATCGGCCTTGGGTCCGCGCCGAAGGAACAGCCGATCCCCACGCCCGATACGGTCACCGCAGCGGTGTGGGACCAGCTTTCCACGCTGCTCGCGCGCTATCAGAGCCCGGCGCAGGGCTATACCGCCCGCCGCGCGGTGATGAGCGCGCGGACGGTGGGCGATTACGACCATCTGGCCCGGTTCGGCGAATGGGACATGTCGGACGAGGCCGCGCCCGAGGATGTGCCCGGGGATGTGCCATGACCGGACCCAGCGCCAGCGAACGGCAGGTGCAGGCGGCCGACCCCGCGGCCTCGACCTGGCTGTCGGCCAATGCGGGGTCGGGCAAGACCCGGGTGCTGACCGACCGGGTGGCGCGGATGCTGCTGGACGGTGTGCCGCCGCAGCGCATCCTGTGCCTGACCTACACGAAGGCCGCGGCCAGCGAGATGCAGAACCGGCTGTTCTCGCGGCTGGGGGCCTGGGCGATGCTGGCCGATGTGCCGCTCTTGCAGCAACTTCGCGACCTGGGCGCGAAGGCCACGCCCGACCTGCTGCCCCGCGCGCGGCAGTTGTTCGCACGGGCGATCGAGACGCCGGGCGGGCTGAAGATCCAGACGATCCATTCGTTCTGCGCCTCGCTTCTGCGGCGGTTCCCGCTGGAGGCCGGGGTGTCGCCGCAGTTCATGGAAATGGACGACCGCGCCGGGGCGCTGTTGCGCGAAGAGATCGTGGAAGAGATGGCCACCGGCGCCGCGATGGCGGTGGTGGATGGGGTGGCGCGGCTGCTGGGCGATGCCGATTTCACCGGGCTGACCGACGAGATCTGCGCCCATCGCGCGGGGCTGGACACGCCGCTGACGCGCGACGGGGCGCTGGCGCTCTACGGTCTGCCGCCGGGCACCGGGGCGGCGCAGATCCTGGGGCGGGTGTTCCTGGGCGGCGAGGCGGACTGGCTGGCCGGGGTGATCGGCACGCTTCGCACGGGCAAGCCGACGGACGTGACGGCGGCGGGCACCCTTGCGGCGCTGAACCTTGCCGCCCCCACGCTGGCCGATCTGGCCGTGCTGGAAGACCTGTTCCTGACCGGCAAGGGGGCGAAGGAGCCGTTCACCGCCAAGATCGGCAGCCTGCCCACCAAGGACACCCGCGGCGCGCTTGGCCCCCTGCTGGTCCGCCTGGAAGACCTGATGCGCCGGGTCGAGGCCACGCGCCCCGACCGCATCGCGCTGCTGGCGGCCGAGCGGGCGCTGGCATTGCACCGCTTTGCCGCGGAATTCCTGCCGCGCTATGCCCGGCGCAAGGCCGAACGCGGCTGGCTGGACTTCGACGACCTGATCCTGCGGGCCTCGGCGCTGCTGACCGATGCCTCGGTGGCGCAATGGGTGCTGTTCCGGCTGGACGGCGGGATCGACCATATCCTTGTGGACGAGGCGCAGGACACAAGCCCCGCGCAATGGCAGGTGATCGCGCTGCTGGCGCAGGAATTCACCGCGGGCCGCAGCGCGCGCGAAACCCCGCGCACCATCTTCGTGGTGGGCGACAAGAAGCAATCGATCTATTCCTTCCAGGGCGCCGACCTGCGCGAGTTCGACCGGATGCAGGCCGATTTCGCAGGGAGGCTGGCGGCCGTGCAACTGCCGTTCCAGCAATTGCTGCTGGAACATTCCTTCCGCTCGTCGAACGCGATCCTGCGGCTGGTCGACCTGACCTTTGACGCGGCACAGGGGCTGGGCGGCGAGGTGCGGCACCTGGCCCATCACGGCGACATGCCGGGGCGGGTCGACCTGTGGCCGATCGTGCCGCCGGTCGAAGAGCCAGAGCCCGGCGCCTGGTATGACCCCGTGGACCTGCGGCGCGACGAACATCATGTGGCGATCCTGGCCCGCCGGGTGGCGCGCGAGGTGCGCGGGCTGATCGACGCGGGCACCCGCATCCCGGTGAGGGGCGGCAGCGAGAGCCGCCCGCTGAGCGAAGGCGACGTGCTGATCCTGGTGCAGCGCCGGTCGGATCTGTTCCACGAGATCATCCGCACCTGCAAGGCCGAGGGGCTGGCCATCGCCGGCGCCGACCGGCTGCGGCTGGGCGGCGAGGTGGCGGTGCGCGACCTGACCGCGCTTTTGTCCTTCATCGCGCTGGATGCCGATGACCTGTCGCTGGCGGCCGCCCTGCGCTCGCCCCTGTTCGGCTGGAGCGAGGCGCAGCTTTACGCGCTGGCCCAGCCGCGCGAGGGCGCGCGGCTGTGGGAGGCGCTGCGCGACCGGCAGGCCGAACATCCCGGCACCTTCGCGATGCTCTCGGACCTGCGCGACGTGTCTGACTTTCTGCGACCCTATGACCTGATCGAACGCATCCTGACCCGCCACCGCGGGCGCGAGGCGCTGCTGGCCCGGCTGGGGCCCGAGGCGGAAGACGGGATCGACGCGCTGCTGGCGCAGGCGCTGGCGTACGAGCGGATGGAGGTGCCAAGCCTGACCGGGTTCCTCGTCTGGCTCGAATCCGGCGAGGTCGAGGTGAAGCGGCGGCCCGAGGGCGCGGGAAACCGCATCCGGGTGATGACGGTGCATGGCGCCAAGGGTCTGGAGGCGCCGCTGGTGATCCTGCCCGACACGATGGATCGCAAGGCGCCGGGCGATCCGCGGCTGATCGGGGTGCAGGGCGCCGTGGTCTGGCGTACCCCGTCCGAAGACAGCCCGCCCGCCCTGACCGCGGCGCGCGACGCGCTTCGGGCGCGGACCGAGGACGAGAACCTGCGGCTGCTTTATGTGGCGCTGACGCGGGCGCAAAGCTGGCTGATCGTCTGTGGCGCGGGCAAGGCCGAGAAGGACACAAGCTGGTACGCGCAGGTCGCCCGCGGAATGGAAAGGGCAGGGGCCACCCGGGTCGAGGGCCGTGCCGGGCCCATGCTGCGGCTGACGCACGGGGACTGGCCCGCCGATGGCGCACCGGCCCGCCCCGAAGGCGCGCCGGTGGCCACGCTGCCGGTCTGGGCGACCGCACCCGCGCCGAAGATCGTACCGCCGCCCGCGCCGCTGTCACCCTCATCCCTCGGCGGGGCCAAGGCGTTGCCCGGCGAGGGCGCGGGCCGCAGCGAGGCCGAGGCGATGGCGCATGGCACGCGGCTGCACCTGCTGCTGGAACATCTGCCGGGGCACCCCCCCGCCGCCTGGGCGGGGGTGGCGGCACAGGTTCTGGCAGAGGCGACCGAGGCAGAGCGCGCGCTGGCGCTGGCCGAGGCGGGGCGGGTGCTGGGCGCGCCGGCGCTGGCCGCGCTGTTCGCCGAACCGGCGCTGACCGAGGTGGAGGTGACGGCAGAGCTTTTGGGCGGCCGGATGCTGGGCACCATCGACCGGCTGATCGTGGCGCCCGACCGCATCCGGGTGATCGACTACAAGTCGAACACCGTCGTTCCCGCCCGCCCCGAAGAGGTGCCCGAGGGCCTGTTGCGGCAGATGGGGGCCTATGCCGCCGCGCTGGCGCAGATCTACCCCGGCCGCCCGGTGGACACCGCGATCCTGTGGACCGCGGTGCCGGTGCTGATGCCGCTGCCTCCACATCTTGTGGCTGCGGCACTGGCCGCCACCAGCGTCCCTTGACGGGTGGCCCCCTCGCTCATAGGTTCAGGGCCAACCCCAATCAGGAGCCCTGCCATGGCCACCGTCCACGTTTCCGATGCCACGTTCGATGCCGAGGTCCGCAAGTCGTCCATCCCCGTCGTGGTGGATTTCTGGGCCGAGTGGTGCGGCCCCTGCCGCCAGATCGGCCCGGCGCTGGAAGAACTGTCGGAAGAATACGCGGGCAAGGTGAAGTTCGTGAAGGTCAATGTGGACGACAACCCCAGCTCGCCCGCCCAGATGGGCGTGCGTGGCATCCCGGCGCTGTTCCTGTTCAAGGACGGTCAGGTGGTGTCGAACAAGATCGGCGCGGCGCCCAAGGCCTCGCTGAACAGCTGGATCGCCTCGGCCATCTGATCCCGGCTTCCACCAGATGCGGGGCGCCTTCCGGGGCGCCCCTTTCGTTTGCGCGCATGCGCCGCCATATAGGCGGAAACGAAGGAGGCGACGACGATGGCCGAAGACAGATTCCCCGGCTGGCACGGCACCACGATCCTTGCCGTCCGGCGCGGCGGGCAGGTGGTGGTGGCGGGCGACGGGCAGGTCAGCCTGGGCCAGACCGTCATCAAGGGCACCGCGCGCAAGGTGCGGCGGCTGTCGCCCGGGGGCAAGGACATCGTGGCAGGCTTCGCCGGATCGACCGCCGATGCCTTCACCCTGCTGGAACGGCTGGAAAAGAAGCTGGAGGCCAGCCCCGGCCAACTGGCCCGCGCCTGCGTCGAGCTGGCGAAGGACTGGCGGATGGACAAGTACCTGCGCAACCTCGAGGCGATGCTGATCGTCACCGATGGCGCGGCGCTGTTCGTGATTACCGGGGCGGGCGACGTGCTGGAACCCGAACATGACGTGGCCGCCATCGGATCGGGCGGCAACTTCGCGCTGGCCGCCGCGCGGGGGCTGATGCAATCCGAGCTGACGGCCGAAGAGATCGCGCGCAAGGCGATGGCGATCGCGGCCGACATCTGCGTCTACACCAACGGCAACCTGACGGTGGAAACCATCGGCCGGGTCTAGTCTTCCCCCCGCGCCCCGGGCCGCCTACATCTGCGGCCAAGGAGACCCACATGACCGACCTGACGCCCCGCGAAATCGTATCGGAGCTTGACCGCTTCATCATCGGCCAGCGAGAGGCCAAGCGTGCCGTGGCCGTGGCGCTGCGCAGCCGATGGCGGCGGCGGCAACTGGCAGACGACCTGCGCGACGAGGTTTACCCGAAGAACATCCTGATGATCGGCCCGACCGGCGTGGGGAAGACCGAGATCAGCCGCCGTCTGGCCCGGCTGGCGCGGGCGCCCTTCATCAAGGTCGAGGCGACGAAGTTCACCGAGGTGGGCTACGTCGGCCGCGATGTGGAACAGATCATCCGCGATCTGGTCGATGCCGCGATCCAGATGACGCGGGCGCAGATGCGCGATGACGTGAAGGCCCGCGCCCATGCCGCCGCCGAGGACCGGGTGATCGAGGCGCTGGCGGGCCGCGACGCGCGCGAGCAGACGCGCGAGATGTTCCGCGGCAAGCTGAAGCGCGGCGAGCTGGATGACACGGTGGTGGAGCTTGAGGTGGCCGACACCACGAACCCGATGCAGGGCTTCGAGATTCCGGGCCAGCCGGGCGGCGTGGGGATGCTGAACATCGGCGACATCTTCGGCAAGGCGTTCGGCGGGCGGCGCGTGCGGCGCAAGATGCGGGTGGCGGACAGCTATGAACTGCTGCTGGGCGAAGAGGCCGACAAGCTGCTGGACGACGAGGCCGTGACCCGGGCGGCGCTGGAGTCGGTGCAGGAAGACGGCATCGTCTTCATCGACGAGATCGACAAGGTCTGCGCGCGCGCCGAAACCCGCGGCGCCGATGTCAGCCGCGAGGGGGTGCAGCGCGATCTGCTGCCCCTGATCGAGGGCACGACGGTCTCCACCAAGCACGGGCCGGTGAAGACCGACCACATCCTGTTCATCGCCTCGGGCGCGTTCCACATTGCCAAGCCATCGGACCTGCTGCCGGAACTTCAGGGCCGCCTGCCGATCCGGGTCGAACTGTCGGCGCTGACCGAGGATGACTTCGTGCGCATCCTGACCGAGACGGATAACGCGCTGACCCGGCAATACACCGCGCTGCTGGGGGCGGAAGGGGTCACCGTCAGCTTTACCGACGACGGGATCCGCGCGCTGGCACAGATCGCGGCCGAGGTGAACCGCACGGTGGAAAACATCGGCGCCCGGCGGCTTTACACGGTGATGGAGCGCGTCTTCGAAGAGCTGAGCTTCACCGCCCCCGACCGCAGCGGCGAGGTCGTTTCGGTCGACGCGGCCTTTGTCGAGACGAATCTCGGCGAATTGATGCGTGGCGCGGATCTCAGCCGATACGTCCTCTGATCCGGCGCTGGCCCCACCGGGCGTTCTGCGCTAGGTGGGGGAAAGCCTCTGACCGGATGCAACCGTGACCCGCCTGATCGCGCTGATCCTGACGCTTGCAACGCTTGCCGCCTGCGCCCCGCGCGGGCAGATCACGATGGACCCGGCCGCGGCGCGGGTCGGGCAGGTGGTGCCGGTGTTCGTGGGAACCACGCGCAAACCCGATTCCGCCACCGGCCAGTTCGGCAGCGGCCGGCTGGAGGGGGAAGATTACGTCCAGCTCGACATCTCGGTTCCGCCCGACCGCAAGCTGGGCACCATCCCGTTTCCGAAGAAGTACGGGCCGCCCGACCCCTACAGCGATTTCCTGACCACCGATCAGAAGCTCTACGCCTCGCCCGCGGCCTTCCGCGCCGACCTTGCGCGCGCGATCCGGGCGCAACCGGTCGGCAAGCGCGAGGCCGTGGTCTATGTCCACGGCTTCAACAACACCTTCGCCGAGGGCGTCTACCGCATCGCCCAGATCAGCCACGACCTGCAGGTGCCGGGGGTGGCGGTGCATTATTCCTGGCCCTCGGCCGCCAATCCGCTGAACTACGGCTACGACCGGGACAGCGCGCTGTTCGCCCGCGACGGGCTGGAACGGCTGCTGAACCAGGTGCGCGCGGCCGGGGCCGAACGGATCGTGCTGCTGGGCCATTCGATGGGCGCGGAACTGGTGATGGAGGTGCTGCGCCAGATGAAGCTTGACGGCAATACCGCCGTGCTGAGCCATCTGGGCGGGGTTGTTCTGATGTCGCCCGACATCGACGTGGAAGTGTTCCGCGAACAGGCGCTGCGCATCGGCACGCTGCCGCAGCCCTTCATCATCTTCACCTCGCAGAAGGACCGGGCGCTGGCACTGTCGGCGCGGCTGACGGGGCAAAGGCAGCGGCTGGGCAACCTGAAGGATGTAAGCCGGGTCGCGGATCTGAAGCTGACGATCTTCGAGGTCGGCGCATTCTCCGAAGGGGTGGGGCATTTCACGGCGGCCACCTCGCCCGCGCTGATCCGCATCCTGGGCCGGATCAGCGATGTGGACCAGGCCTATGCCAGTGACCGCACCGGCCGCACCGGCCTGCTGCCCGGCGTAGTGCTGACGGTGCAGAACGCAACGCAGATCATCCTGAACCCGACCGCAACGCTGGCCACCACCAACTAGCGCGTCCGCCGCAGGTAGACGTAATAGGCCCCGGCGCCGCCGTGGCGCAGATGCGCCTCTGTCACCTGAAGCACATGGGCGCCCAGCGGGGGCAGCGCCAGCCAGTGCGGCACCTGCTGGCGCAAGACACCGCTGCGCTGGGGAAGGGGGCCGTAATCGTCGCTGCCGCGGCCCTTTCCGGTAATCACCAGCACCAGGCGCAGCCCGTCGGACTGCGCATCCAGGATGAAGCGGGTCAGGCGCGGATGGGCCTCGGCCACGGTCATGCCGTGCAGGTCGATCCGGGCTTCGGGCGCCAGCTTGCCCCGGGTCATGCGGGCATGGGTCTTGGCATCCATCCGCACCGGCGCATGGCCCGGCGGCTGCCGAAGGTCGAACGACACCGGCGGATGCGGCACGCGGCTGCCGATGTGGAACGGCGCCATCTCGGGCGCGCGCGGGGCCGGTGCGGGCGCGGGCGGCTGCGCTTCGGGCGGGCGCGGGGCGCGGGGGTGCATGGGGGCCGCGGTGCGCGCGACGCGCAGCCACAGCTCTTCCTCGTCGGGGCGCAGGTCGCGCGGGCGACGGCGGCTCATTCCCGCGCACCTGCGTTGGCAAGGGTCGCGCCCGCCAGCGGCATCAGCACGAACATCCGGCCGCTGTCGCGCATGCTGCCTGCCAGCTCTCCGGCCCGGAAGCCCGAGCCGACGAAGACATCGGCGCGTTCGGGCCCCTTGATCGCGGTGCCCACGTCCTGCGCCACCATCAGCCGACGCATCGGCTGGTTGCCATCGGTGTCGATCCAGACCGGGGCGCCAAGCGGCACATGGCGCGGGTCGACCGCCAGGGTGCGGCCAGCGGTCACCGGCACCGCCAACCCGCCGATGGGGCCCAGCGCCGGGTCAAGGCTGACCGGCCGGAAGAACACGTAGGACGGGTTCGTCCACATCAGGGCGCGCCCGTCCGCGGGGTTGGCGTGGATCCAGTTGCGGATCATGCGCGCCGAAATCCGGGCGGCCGGAAAGACTCCGCGATCCGCCAGTTCGCGCCCGATCGAGCGGTAGGGGCGGTTGTTCTTGGCGGCAAACCCCACCCGCATCACATGGCCATCGGGCATCACCAGACGGCCAGAGCCCTGAACCTGCAGGAAGAACACATCAACCGGGTCCGCCAGCCAGGCCAGTTCCAGCCCGCGCCCCGCCAGAAGGCCCTGCCCCTCGATTGTGGCGCGGTCGTACCAGACCTCGCCGGGCTGCAACTCGGGCGGCTTGCGATAGATCGGATATGCAAATCGCGCGGTGCGCACCGGCGAGGCCTGAAGTTCCGGCTCGTAGTAGCCGGTGAACAGCGTGGGGCCGCGGGCGGGCACCGCCACGGGGCGGAAGTAGCGCTCGAAGAACGCGCGCGCATCGGTCTGGCGTGGGGCCGCGGCACAGGCCGCCGCCCATTCGGGTTCGTCCGCCAGCGCCGGGCAGCTTGTCACGAAGGCGCGCAGGGCCGCGCCCTGGTCATCCTGATCCCATCCGGGCAGGTCGGCGAAGCTCAGCGGCGCGGCGAGAGACGACACGGGGCACAGAACGGTCAGGGCCAGAAGGATCGGGGCAATGGCATGCGCCACGCCCCTCATTCGCTGGTCGCGACCAACTGCCAGTTCGGGTCGGCAGAGCCCATCTGCCGCGCGAAGGTCCAGACATCGCGCTGGCGGCGGATCTCGGTGGGGCTGCCTTCGACCACGTTGCCATCCTTGTCGTGCACGACAAGGGTGAATTCGCCCACGAAGCGCACCGTCACCTCGCCCGTGCGGGTGGCGGCGGTGTAGACCGCGTCATCCAGCACCAGTTCGCGCACGCCCACGAAGGTCGCCTCGACCGTCAGGCCCTGCGCATGGCGGGCGGCAATCGTTTCTTCGAACGAGTGGATCACGTCCGGCCCAAGGAACGGGCGCACCGGCGTCAGGTCGCCACGGTGGAAGGCCATCAGGATCATCTCGTAGGCGCCGCGCGCGCCGCGAAGGAAGTCGCCGACGCGGAACGCGGGCTCGGCCACCTTCATCGCACCCAGCGCCTGCGCCGCGGCAGAGCCATCGGCGACGTGGTCGATGATGTCGTTATCCGGGGTGCCCGGCGCGCGCGGCGGCTCGACCCGCAGCCGTTCGGCGGGGCGGTCGGTGGCAACCGGAAGCACGGGGCGTTCGAAACCGTCGCGGGTGCCCAGAACGCTGCGCAGGCGCAGGATCAGGAAAACCGCGATGGCGGCAAGCACCAGAAGCTGGATCACGGCAGAGTTCATCGCATCCTCGGGCGGCGCCGGGGTTGTTATCTTGGCGCCGTCATCCCTATGTAGGGCAGGCATTGCCGCAAGTCTACCAAGCGGCCTGCGGAAAGGGGTCGCACATGCCGATCATCGCCGTTTTCCTGGGGCTACCGCTGATCGAGATCGCGCTCTTCGCCTCGATCGGAGCCTGGTTGGGCGTGGGTACCACGCTGCTGCTGGTCATGGCCAGCAGCCTGCTGGGCTATTCCGTCCTGCGGGTGCTGGGCCGCACCACCGCGCAAGAGGTCACGCGCGCGCTCCAGCAGATGCGCGACCCCGCCCAGGGGATGGCGCATGGCGTGCTGCAGCTTCTGGCGGGTGTCCTGCTGCTGATCCCGGGGTTCCTGACCAGCGCCATCGGGCTTCTGCTGCTGATCCCGCCGGTGCGGGGGCTTGTGATGGCCTATGCCGCGCGGAACATGACCGGCACGGTGATCCTGCGGCAATCCGGCGCGACGCAATGGCGTGCGGCGCCCACCGACACGATCGACGGCGAATTCACCGAAATCGAGCCGCCGAAGCGACCGACCCACCGCCCGTCGGGCTGGACCCAGCATTAGGCACCCCGTCGCGGGCGCCATTGAGACGGGCGGAGCCACCTGCTAGAGAAGGCGCCAAAGCAGAACGGCGTTCACAGGAGGTTGCAATGGCCGATACCGATACCGACGGGGGCCAGCAGGTCCGCATGCAGATCCTCGCGCAGTTCATCCGCGACATGTCGTTTGAAAACGTCGTGGCGCAGAAGGGGCTGCAGGGCGGGGAAGTCAGCCCCGAGATCCAGGTTCAGGTGAGCCTTGACGCCCGCCGCCGCCCGGTCGATCACCAGTTCGAGGTCATCACCAAATACCGTGTCACCTCGACCAACCGGAACACGCAGGAAGTGCTGTTCCTGCTGGAACTGGAATACGGCGGGATCTTCCACATCGAGGGCATCCCCGAGGATCAGCTTCACCCCTTCCTGCTGATCGAATGCCCGCGCCAGCTGTTCCCCTACGTCCGCCGGATCGTGTCGGACGTCACGACTGATGGCGGTTTCCCGCAACTGAACCTCGATGTGGTCGATTTCCTTGCGCTTTACCGCCAGGAACTCTCGCGGCGCAGCGAACAGCCCCAGATGGTGTCGTGACGCTCAGCCGCGCTTGAGCCAGAACGCGCCGTCGCCCAGCGCCGTGACGAAGGCGGCATGGGCGGCGGCCTCTTCCTCGGTCAGACGCGGCGGCAGGGCCGCGGGCCGCGGCCGGGGGCGCCAGTCTGCCGGTGCGGGGCCTGCCGAGGTGCGGGCCGCAACGGTGGTCAGGCCGAAATCGGGCTGCCTGCCGCCGATCAGTTCCAGATAGACTTCGGCCAGGATCTCGCTGTCGAGCAGCGCGCCGTGCTTTTCGCGCGCGGAATTGTCGATCCCGAACCGGCGGCAGAGCGCGTCGAGCGAGGCGGGCGAGCCCGGAAACTTCTGCCGCGCGATCAGCAGCGTGTCGATGGCCCGGCTGGGCGCGATCTGCGGCAGGTTCAGCCAGCCCAGTTCCGCATTCAGGAACTTGATGTCGAAGGCCGCGTTGTGGATGACCAGCGGGGCGGTATCGATGAACTCCAGAAAGGCCCGTGCAACGGCGCGAAACACGGGCTTGTCGCGCAGGAAATCGTCGCCCAGCCCATGCACCTCGAACGCCTCGGCGGGCATGGCGCGTTCGGGGTTGATGTACTGATGATAGCTGCGCCCGGTGGGCATGTGGTTCATCAGCTCGACCGCCCCGATTTCGACGATGCGATGGCCTTCGGACGGCTCGAAGCCGGTGGTTTCGGTATCCAGAACGATTTCACGCATGGCGGGCTCCGATGGTGCGGATCAGGTCTTGCACGGCGGCCTGCGCGGCGTCCAGCGTCGTGGTCTCGATCACCCAGGTCGCCCGGCGGCGCTTTTCGGCATCGGGCATCTGGCGGGCCAGGATGGCGGCCAGATGCGCGGGCGTCATGCCGGGGCGGGCCAGCACCCGGGCGCGCTGCACCTCGGGCGGGGCCGACACGACAAGCGTGCCATCCAGCCCCGCATCGGCGCCGGTTTCGAACAGAAGCGGAATATCCAGCAGCAAGAGCGGCGCCGCGGCATGGGCGGCAATGAAGGCCGCGCGGTCGGCCGCGACCAGCGGATGCACAAGCGCCTCGATCCGGGGCAGGGCCTTCGGGTCGGCGGCGATTGCCGCCTTCAACACGGCGCGATCCACGCCCTCGGCGCCTGTCACGCCGGGAAAGGCCGCCTCGAGCACGGGAACCGCCGCACCGCCGGGGGCATAGAGGCGGTGCACCGTGTCATCGGCATCCCAGATCGGCACGCCCGCGGCCTTGAAGAAACCCGCCGTGGTGGATTTTCCCATCCCGATCGAGCCGGTCAGCCCCAGAAGAAAGGGCCGTGTCATGCCGAAAGGATGGCTTGCCGGGTCTCTTCGTCAACCTCGGGGCGGACGCCGAACCACCGTTCGAAACCGGGCGCCGCCTGGTGCAAGAGCATCCCGAGCCCATCGACCGTCTGGCATCCGCGGGCCGCCGCCTCTTCCAGGAAATGGGTGCGCAGCGGCGTGTAGACGAGGTCGTTGACGACCGCAGCCGGGTTCAGCGCATCAAGCGGCACCCGGAATTCCGGCTTGCCCACCATGCCCAGCGACGAGGTGTTCACCACCGTCATGCAGTCTTCCAGCATGTTTCCGGCCTGCACCCAATCGTAGACATCAACCTTGGCGCCGAAATCGGCGCGCAACGCCTCGGCCCGCAGCCGGGTGCGGTTGGCCAGACGTATCTCCGGCACGCCCACCTCGATCAGGGCGGCCACCACCGCCCGTGCCGCGCCGCCCGCGCCGATCACCGCGGCGGGGCCCGCCTGCGGCACCCAGCCCGGGGCGTTCTGGCGCAGGTTGGCGATGAAGCCCGCGCCATCGGTGTTGTCGGCATGAATCCGGCCGTCCTTGCGGAAGATCAACGTGTTGGCCGCGCCGATCAGGGCCGCGCGGTCGGTCACGATGTCGGCGATCTTCAGCACGTTCTCCTTGTGCGGAATCGTCACATTCGCGCCCACGAAGCCCATCAGCGGCAGGGTTTCCAGCACCTGCCGCAGGTCGATCTGGGCCACGTCCATCGGGATGTAGAAACCCTTCAGCCCATAGCGCCGCAGCCAGTAGCCATGCAGCATGGGCGAGCGGCTGTGGGCGATCGGACTGCCGATGACGCCCGCCAGGGGGATACGGTTTTCGCTCATGCGGCGATCACTCCACGCTGTCCGAGAAAGGCCAGAAGTGCCACCAGCGGCAGACCCAGGACGCTGAAGTAATCGCCCTCGATCCGCGCGAACAGCCGGACGCCTTCTTCCTCGAGTTTGTAGGCGCCCACGCTTTCGCCAATGCCGGGCCAGTTCCGCAGAATGTAGTCATCCAGATACGAATCCGAAAACGCCCGCATCGTCAGGCGGACTTCCCCCACATGGCGCCACACGGGCTGTCCCGCCTCATATAGCACGGCCGCCGAAAGAAGCCGGTGCGACTTTCCGCGAAGGGCCAGCAACTGTGCCCGCGCTGCATCAGCCGTTTCGGGTTTTGTGAACACCTGTCCGCCTTGCTCCAGCACCTGGTCGCAGCCAAGCACCCAGCGCGTCGGGTGCTTTTCGGCCAGCTTGCGCGCCTTCATCTCGGCCAGCGTGTCGGCCACGTCGCGCGGGGTCGCCCCCTCGGCCTCGAGAGCCGCGCGGATGGCGTCTTCGTCGATCCGTGCGGGCAGCGGTTCCACCGGCACCCCGGCGTTGCGCAGAAGCGCGGCCCGGATGGCAGAGGCCGAGGCAAGGATCAACGGTTGGGGCATGTGGGCACACCTGTGGATGACCGGGGCACGAGGCCTGGGGGCAAGCCGGGCCTCGGCGTCTCTGTCGCCGAAAGTGGCCGGTCTTGTCAAACCTCACCGTGGTTTTTCCACCCGTGGGAAAGTTTCACGGGGCGGTGTTGGCAACGCGGCTGCGCACAGCGCAGGAAAAATCGATGCACAGGGGCCCTGCTGTTTGTCTGCGCCCAAATCATTGAAAAGGCTACATAGTTCTTCTCATGCGCCAGAATTTCCGTGGTTTTCCAGAGGTTTTCCACAGGATCGGATCTGTGGAAAACCTCGGGGACGGATGACCTATCCGGATTACCCACAGGGCCTAAATCATCATTCTCTCAAGAATCCTTTATAGTTTAGAAGAAGGCACCAGACCGAAGGATGCCTGCCCATGTTCGACTTCCTTGCCACCTACTACCCCTGGATCAAGGCGATCCATGTCATGTCCGTGATCGCCTGGATGGCCGGGCTGTTCTACCTGCCACGGCTTTACGTCTATCACGTCGAGGGGCTGAAGAAGGCCGGGGTGCAACCTGGCAGCGACATGGATCTTCTGTTCCAGCACCAGGAACGCCTGCTGCTGCGCGCGATCATGAACCCGGCGATGGTGTCCACCTGGCTCTTCGGGCTGCTTCTGGTGCTGACGCCGGGGATCGTCAGCTGGGCCGCGCTCTGGCCCTGGACCAAGGCGGCGGGCATTCTGGCGATGACGTGGTTTCATCACTGGCTTGGCCTGCGGCGCAAGGATTTCATCAAGGGCACCAACCGGCTGACGGGGCGGCAATACCGGATGATGAACGAACTGCCGACCCTGCTGATGGTGCTGATCGTCCTGTCGGTTGTCGTGAAGTTCTGACGCCGGTTGACTTTTCGGCCGTCTGCCCTTAGCTCGGATGCCGACGGGGCCGTCCGGCCTGCGGTTTTTCCCCTTTGCAGATGCCTGCGCCGCCCGATGCGGCGTCGTGCTCTTATGGTTTCCCATGAAAGAGTCGCTGAACCTCGCTGATCTGAAGGCCCATAGCCCGGCCGACCTGCTGGCCATGGCCGAAGAGCTGGAGATCGAGAACGCCCCGTCGATGCGCAAGGGCGAGATGATGTTCCAGATCCTCAAGGAACGTGCCGAAGAAGGCTGGGAGATCAGCGGCGACGGCGTGCTTGAGGTTTTGCAGGACGGCTTTGGCTTCCTCCGCTCGCCCGAGGCGAACTACCTGCCCGGCCCGGACGATATCTATGTCTCGCCCGACACCATCCGGCAGTTCAGCCTGCGCACCGGCGATACCGTGGAGGGCGTGATCCAGGCGCCGCGGGATACCGAGCGGTATTTCTGCATGACGCATGTGACGAAGATCAACTTCGACGACCCGGAACGCGCTCGCCACAAGGTCCACTTCGACAACCTGACCCCGCTTTACCCTGACGAGCGGCTGAAGATGGAAATCGAGGATCCGACGATCAAGGACCGCTCTGCCCGGATCATCGATCTGGTGGCCCCGATCGGAAAAGGCCAGCGGGCGCTGATCGTGGCGCCGCCGAGGACCGGCAAGACGGTGCTGCTGCAGAACATCGCGCATTCGATCGAGGTCAACCACCCGGAATGCTACCTGATCGTCCTGCTGATCGACGAGCGCCCCGAGGAAGTCACCGACATGCAGCGCAGCGTGAAGGGCGAGGTTGTGTCCTCGACCTTCGACGAACCGGCGACGCGGCACGTCGCTGTCGCTGAAATGGTGATCGAGAAGGCCAAGCGTCTGGTCGAACACAAGCGCGACGTGGTGATCCTGCTCGACTCGATCACCCGCCTGGGGCGCGCGTTCAACACCGTGGTTCCATCGTCGGGCAAGGTGCTGACCGGCGGTGTGGACGCCAACGCCCTGCAACGGCCCAAGCGTTTCTTCGGTGCCGCACGGAACATCGAGGAAGGCGGGTCATTGACCATCATCGCCACCGCGCTGATCGACACCGGCAGCCGGATGGACGAGGTGATCTTTGAAGAATTCAAGGGGACCGGAAACAGCGAGCTGGTGCTGGACCGCAAGGTGGCCGACAAGCGCGTCTTCCCCGCGATGGACATCCTGAAGTCCGGCACCCGGAAAGAAGACTTGTTGGTCGAAAAGTCGGATCTGCAGAAGATGTATGTGCTGCGGCGCATCCTGAACCCGATGGGCACGACGGATGCAATCGAGTTCCTGATCTCGAAGCTGAAGCAGACAAAGAGCAACGGCGAATTCTTCGATTCGATGAACTCCTGATTTGTTGTTATAGAACAACAGGTTACAACTTTGGATACGATCTACGCCCTGGCCAGCGCACGCGGCCGGGCCGGGGTGGCCGTGATCCGGCTGTCCGGCCCGCAGGCCGTTTATGCGGCTACGGCGCTGGCGGGACCCTTGCCGCCCCCGCGGCAGGCGGGGCTGCGCGCGCTGCGCGACGGGGCCGGTGACCTGCTTGATCATGCGCTGGTTCTGACCTTTGCGCAGGGCGCCAGCTTTACCGGGGAAGCGGTGGTCGAGCTGCACCTGCACGGCAGTCCGGCCATCGTGGCGGCCGTGCTTCGGCGGCTGGGCGAACTGCCCGGCCTGCGGCTGGCCGAGCCGGGCGAATTCACCCGCCGGGCGCTGGAAAACGGGCGGCTGGATCTGGCCCAGGTGGAAGGGCTTGCCGATCTGATCGACGCGGAAACCGAGGCGCAGCGACGGCAGGCGCAGCGCGTTCTGTCCGGCGCCGTGGGTGTGCGCGCCGAAGACTGGCGCCGCCGCCTGATCCGCGCGGCGGCCCTTCTGGAGGCGACCATCGACTTTGCCGACGAAGAGGTGCCCGTGGACGTCACGCCAGAGGTTCTGGCGCTGATCGACGGCGTCCTGGCCGACCTGCGCGTCGAGGCCGCGGGCGCCCGCGTGGCCGAGCGTATCCGCGATGGCTTCGAAGTTGCCATCGTGGGGCGCCCTAATGCCGGAAAATCCACGCTTCTCAATGCCTTGGCGGGGCGAGAGGCGGCGATCACCTCGCATCTCGCGGGTACGACGCGCGACGTGATCGAGGTGCGGATGGACCTGAACGGCCTGCCGGTCACGGTGCTGGATACTGCGGGATTGCGCGACACCGACGATGTGGTGGAAGGCATCGGCGTGGCGCGCGCGGTGGAACGCGCCGGGCGCGCCGATCTGCGGGTCTTTCTGTGCGATGAGGCGGGGCTGCCGGACGGCCTGGCGCCCGAACCCGATGATCTTGTGGTGCGCGGCAAGGCCGACGTGACGCCCGGGGCGGGGCTGGCGGTTTCCGGCAAGACGGGGCAGGGCGTGCCAGAGTTGGTGGCCGAGATCACGGCGCGCCTTGGCGCTCGCGCCTCGGGGGCCGGCACGATCACGCGCGAACGCCATCGGCTGGCGGTCTTGCGCGCCATCGGGGCTATGGAATCGGCGCGGGTTGAGGTATTGCAAGGGCCAGATCGGGCGGAGCTGGCCGCCGAGGAGATGCGCCGGGCAATCCGGGCCCTTGACTCGCTGGTCGGGCGTGTCGATGTGGAGCATCTGCTGGGCGAGATCTTCGCCAGCTTTTGCATCGGCAAGTGAGGAGTGTTTCACGTGAAACATTTTGACGTGGTCGTGGTTGGCGGTGGCCATGCCGGGGCGGATGCCGCCCATGCGGCCGCACGCATTGGTGCCCGGACCGCGCTTGTCACGCTGAAGCGGGAAGACCTGGGCGTCATGTCCTGCAACCCGGCCATCGGGGGGCTGGGCAAGGGCCATCTGGTGCGCGAGATCGACGCGATGGATGGCGTCATGGGCCGGGTGGCCGACCGCGCCGGCATCCAGTTCCGGCTGCTGAACCGCCGCAAGGGGCCCGCCGTGCAGGGACCGCGGGCGCAGGCGGACCGGGCGCTCTATCGGGCGGCGATGCTGGACCTGACGCTGGCGCAACCCAACCTGACCCTGATCGAGGGCGAGGTGGCCGACCTGACGCAGGACGGCGACCGCGTCACCGGCGTTGTTCTGGGCGACGGAAGCACGATTTCCGCAGGCGCGGTGGTGCTGACCACGGGAACCTTCCTGCGCGGGGTCATCCACATCGGTGATGTTCGTCGCCCCGGGGGCCGGATGGGGGATCGCCCCTCGGTTCCGCTGGCGGAACGGATCGCGGCGCTGGGGCTGCCGCTTGGGCGACTGAAGACGGGCACGCCACCGCGGCTGGACGGCCGGACGATCCGCTGGGATGTGCTGGAAAGCCAGCCGGGGGATGATGAACCTGTCATGTTCTCGTTCCTGAACCGCGCCCCGGCGGTTCGGCAGATCGCCTGCGGGATCACGCATACGAACGAGCAGACGCATGGGATCATCCGGCAGAATCTGGGCCGGTCGGCGATGTATGGCGGCCATATCGAAGGCGTGGGTCCGCGCTATTGCCCCTCGATCGAGGACAAGGTGGTCCGCTTTGCCGACAAGACCTCGCATCAGGTCTTTCTGGAACCCGAAGGTCTGAGCGACCATACTGTTTATCCGAACGGAATCTCGACCTCGCTTCCCGCCGATGTGCAGGTGGATTACGTCCACTCCATCTTCGGGCTGGAGCAGGCCGTGATCCTTCAGCCGGGCTATGCCATCGAATACGACTATGTTGACCCCCGCGCGCTTCGTCCGACGCTGGAGGTGAAGGCGGCCCCGGGCCTGTTCCTGGCCGGGCAGATCAATGGGACCACCGGCTATGAAGAGGCGGCGGCGCAGGGGCTGGTTGCGGGGCTGAACGCCGCGCGGCAGGCGCTCTCACAAGATGCGGTGGTCTTTGGTCGGTCGGATAGCTACATCGGGGTGATGATCGACGATCTGGTGACGCGCGGCGTGACCGAGCCGTATCGCATGTTCACCTCGCGGGCAGAGTTCCGGCTGTCGCTTCGGGCCGACAACGCCGATCAGCGGCTGACCCCGCTGGGGCTGGAACTTGGCTGCGTGGCCGAGCCCCGCCGCCGGGCCTTTGGCGAGAAGATGGAGCGTCTGTCCAACGGCCGGGCGCGGCTGTCCGCATTGGTACTGACGCCGCGGCAGCTTGCGGCAGAGGGCATCGCGATCAACCAGGACGGCCTTCGGCGAAGCGGCTTCGACCTTTTGTCCTATGCCGACATCGGCTTTGCCGAGCTGGAACGTTTTGATCCCAGCCTTGCCGAGATCGACGCCGAAACCCGGGAACAGCTTGGCCGGGATGCGCTGTACGCGGCCTATATCGACCGGCAGCGCAATGATGTCGAGGCGATGCGCCGCGATGAAAGCCAGCCGATCCCGGACGGGTTCGATTACGGGGCGCTGTCGGGGCTGTCGAACGAGCTGAAACTGAAGCTGGGACGGGTGCAGCCGCAGACGCTTGCGCAGGCGGGGCGGGTCGAAGGGATGACGCCCGCGGCCATCGCCTTGATCCTTGCGCGGCTGCGGCAAGATGTGCGGAAGCGGACGGCGTGACGATGCAGGGGGCAGGGGCCGAGGCATTGACCGGCGCGCTTGATGTTTCACGTGAAACATTGGCGCGCCTGACTGCCTATGCGGCGTTGCTGGAAAAGTGGAACCCGGCGATCAATCTTGTGTCGCGGGCGACCCTGGCGCAGATGTGGACGCGCCACTTCCTTGATTCCGCCCAGATTTTCGCGCTTTGCCCGAGATCG